>NZ_JBVHEP010000015.1:0-222614 GCF_055562795.1 Streptomyces sp. NPDC016851 | reverse complement strand
CGGACGGGTTCACCGGTGGCCCGGTCGGTGGCGACCAGGGCGGGCAGTCCTTGGCGCGTGAGGATGCGGTGGGCGGTGGAGGCGGCGATGCCGCACCGGGCTGCCAGCCGTACCGGGCCGATGCGGTGCTCGCGCCGTAGCCGGACGACCTTCCGCTCGATGGCGGCAGGGGTCTGGCGAGGGTTGTGGTGGGGACGGCTGGAGCGTTCGTGCATGCCCGCTGCCCCGTGTCGGCGGTAGCGGTCAGCCCAGCGGGACGCGGTGGTGTGACTGACCTGGAAGCGTTCCGCGGCCCGGCGCAGTGGCCAGCCGTCCTCGACGACGCACCGGGCCAGACGCAGCCTGCCGGTCGGTGTCAGCGGGGCGTTACGGTGGGACAACGAGGGCCTCCTGTGTGTTGGTGCAGATGTCGCAATCCACACCGAAACCAGGGGCCCTCACCTCATTCAAGGACCACTCAAGGCGTGTCGCCTGTCACCAACGTCCCCGGACAGCACACCTAGTGCTTCTCGGTGGCTCCCCACGTGTCGAGGTAGGACTCGGCGCCGCGGAACAGGTCGTCCACCACGTCCTGGCCGCCGACCCGGCGGATGTCCTCGATCCAGTCCGGGACGAGGCCGTAGTGGGCGGCGCCGTCGGTGTTCAGGTCCCAGGTGCGCTCGCCTGTGGTCTGCCGGTCGATGAGGGAGCCGCCGTCGACGCTCTTGAAGGGGTAGGTGACCTTGTTCGGGGCGTCCGCACCCCGTGGGGCCGGCCAGCCGCCCACGCCGTTCATGTCGGTGCCGTAGCCGTAGCCCACGCCGTACTTGTCGCGCAGGGCCTCCGTGCGCTTCGCCTCCGCGATGAACCCCTCGGAGCCGTGCATGTACTGGGCGATGAACCCGCCGAGGCGGTAGACCCGTTCGGTCCAGTTCAGGTCCATCCAGCTGTGCGAGGAGAGCACGCCCGGGTAGGACTCGGCCTCGAAGATGTCGAGCACCCGGCCGGTGGCCTTGACGCTCATGTGGTCGATCTCCAGCATCATCCCGCGTTTCATCATGCCGCGGACGGCGTACTCGCCGAGTCCGGTGAGTCCTCGGACGTTGCACTGGGCGTCCGCCTTGTACGAGGGCACCTCCACGCCCGCCGGGAGCTTCTTCTCGGCCGCGGCCGCCGTCGCGTTGCCGATGGGGTTGTCGTGCTGCGGGCCCTTGCACGTCTCCGTCTTCCAGAAGGTGCCCGTCGAGAGGAACTGCCCGACGTTGATGGCCGTTCCGAGCGTGCCCGAGTCGAAGCGGACACCGCACAGCGCGTTGTCGAACTTGTGGCACAGGAACATGCTGCGCACGCCCAGCGCGTGCAACTCGTCCAGGCCCTTGTCGATGTCGGCCCTGCTGCACTGCGGGATGTCGAGGACCTGCTTGCAGCCGAAGGGCTCAGAGGTCTCGACGCCGAGGACGACCGCCAGCTTGCCCTGTTCGATGACCTCACGGGCCTGGGCGCTGTCGGTGACGATCCGGAACCAGCCCTTGCCGGGCCCGCCGTACATCTTGTCCACGAAGGACTGCATGTCGTACGTCAGTTTGGCCTGGAGCCGGATGGACGTCATCTCGTCGCAGCCGCGGTCCTTGAAGAAGTACACCGAGCAGATGACGCCGTTGGTGACGAGGTCGTTCACCAGCACCCGCTGACCGCCGCGCCAGGCCCGCTCCACCCAGGCGTAGTAGTTCTGCTGGTGGGTCAGCGAGTCGTGGGCGGGCCAGTCCTTGAAGGTGGGCCATCCCACCGGGTCGTGCTTGCCGTCGCCTCCGTTGGTGATGAAGTCGAAGATCGCGAGCGAGCCGTCCGGGTAGTGCTCGGGACAGTCCTTGAGCGCGTCGGCGACGCCCTGCTCGGAGAACGGCTTTCCGCAGATCAGACGGCCGCCGAAGCCCTCGTTGGCGAAAATGTGGTCGTGCGCGTCGACGAAGCCGCGCACTTCGCCCTTGGCGTCGGTGCCGGTGAAGGGCTCGCCCGTGACGTTGATCCGGGAGTCCGGCGCGGGCCGTGCGGTCGGGTTCCACCAGTCGGATCCGGCCGCCGAACTGGGCGTCGGGCCCAGCGCGACGGCCAGGACGAACAGTAGGAGCGACACGACGGTGACGTTCTTGCGTCGGCGGTACGGGCGTCCTGCACTGGTCACGGCCCACGTCCTCGGTCGGGGGGTGGCGGGGTCGACACACCGGCCGCCCGGGGCCCCGAAGACCGGGACCGTGGGCCGGGTTGTCATGACCTCATCCAAGGGTCCGACGAGGATGGCCACTGCCGCGTCACGAGTCAAGAGCCCGTGACCGATGACCTACTGACGGGTCATCAGGTCGCCGCCGACGGGCACAGCGCGAACCCCCTGGTGCCACCGGCACCAGGGGGCGCGACACCGTCACCGCACGGGCACCGCGACGTACTGGTACTCCAGGAACTCCTCGATACCGACCCGGCCGCCCTCACGGCCGAGTCCGGACTGCTTGACCCCGCCGAACGGCGCGGCCGGGTTGGAGACGAGGCCGGTGTTCAGGCCCACCATGCCGACCTCCAGGCGTTCGCTGACGCGCAGGCCGCGGTCCAGGCCCTCGGTGAAGACGTAACCGACCAGGCCCCAGGGCGTGTCGTTGGCCCGGCGCAGCACCTCGTCCTCGTCGTCGAAGGTGAGGATCGCGGCCACGGGCCCGAAGATCTCCGTGTCCATCAGGCGGCTCTCGGGAGAGACGTCCGTGAGCACGGTCGGCGGGTAGAAGCAGCCCGGCCCCTCCGGCGTACGGCCGCCGACCAGCACCTGGGCGCCACGCTCCACCGCGTCGGCGACCAGTTCCTCGACCTTGCCGCGTCCGGTCCTGTCGATCAGCGGGCCGACGTCGACTCCGTCGCGGGTGCCGGGACCGACCACGAGCGCGCCCATCCGCTCGGCGAGCCGCCGGCCGAACTCGTCCGCGACGGACCGGTGGACGAAGAAGCGGTTGGCGGCGGTGCACGCCTCGCCCATGTTGCGCATCTTGGCGACCATCGCGCCGTCGACGGCCACGTCCAGGTCGGCGTCGTCGAAGACGATGAACGGCGCGTTGCCGCCCAGCTCCATCGAGGTGCGCACGACGGTGTCGGCGCACTGGGCGAGCAGGATGCGGCCGACGCCGGTGGAGCCGGTGAAGGAGAGCTTGCGGATCCGGCCGCCGCGCAGCAGCGGCTCGCACACCTCTCCGGCGCGTGAGGTGGTGACGACGTTCAGCACGCCGTCCGGCAGGCCGGCCTCCTTGAGGATGCCGGCCAGGGCGAGGCTGGACAGCGGGGTCTGCGGGGCCGGCTTGAGGATCATCGTGCAGCCGGCAGCGATGGCCGGGCCGATCTTGCGGGTGCCCATGGCCAGCGGGAAGTTCCACGGCGTGATCAGCAGGCAGGGCCCGACCGGGCGGCGGGAGAGCAGCATGCGGTTGCGCCCGTCGGGCAGCGTGCCGCAGCCACCGTCGATGCGGACGGCCTCCTCGGAGAACCAGCGGAAGAACTCCGCGGCGTACGCCACCTCTCCCCTGGCCTCGGCGAGCGGCTTGCCCATCTCCGACGTCATCAGGTGGGCGAGCTCGTCGGTGCGCTCCAGGATGAGCTCGTAGGCGCGGCGCAGGATCTCGCTGCGCGCCCGGGGCGCCGTACGGGCCCACTCCTGCTGTGCCTGGACGGCCGCCTCCTCCGCGAGCCGGGCGTCCTTGGGGCCCGCGTCGGCGACCTCGCAGAGAATCTCACCGGTGGCGGGGTCGTCGACGGGCATGGTGGCGCCGTCCGCGGCGTCCACCCAGGCACCGCCGATGAACAACTGGGTCAGTACCTCGGTCATGTCGTCTCTCCTGGTCGGTCGGCGGCGGGGTCGAGGAGTTCCGCGAGGTGCAGGGCGCGGACGCCCCGGTCTCCGGCGAGATGGTCGATCTGGGTGGCGCAGCTGAAGCCGTCGGCGACGACGGTGCGTCCGTCGAGGTGGTCGATGCGGGGTTTGAGGGCGAGGTCGGCGACGGCCATCGAGGTGTCGTAGTGCTCTGCCTCGAAGCCGAAGTTCCCGGCGAGTCCGCAGCAGCCCTCGGCCTCGTCGACGCCGCCTACGCCGAGCCAGCGCAGCAGGTCGGCGGGGCGGCTGCCCTTGAAGGTGGCGTACTCGTGGCAGTGGGTCTGGAGCACGACGTTCTCGGGCAGCGGTGGCGGGCTCCAGTCCTGGTCGGCGAGGTCGGTGAGGGCCCCGGTGAAGGTGTGGACGCGGCTCGCCACGCGCTGGGCTGCTTCGGTGCCGAGCAGTTCGGGGACGTCACGTTTCAACGCGGCCGCACAGCTCGGCTCCGCCACGATGATCGGCCGGTCGTCACCGTCGTCGAGCGCGGCGACCGTGCGGGCCATGATCTTGCGGGCGACGTTCAGCTGTCCGGTGCTGACCCAGGTCAGCCCGCAGCACAGTCCGTCCTGCGGCGCGCAGGGGATGCCGGCGCCGGCCAGCACACGGCTCGCGGCTCCCGCGACCTCGGGGCGGAAGGCGCGGGTGAAGCTGTCGACGAAGAGCACGGCCTTCGCGGGCCCTGGCGTCCTGGCCGCGCGCAGGGTCTTGCGCAGGGTGCGGCGGGAGGCGAAGGCGGGGATCCTCCGCTTGGTCGTGACGCCGCCGAGACGGGCGAGGAGCTTGCCGACCGGCCCGCGCAGCAGTGCGTTGACCGGCCGGGCGGCGTAACCGGCCAGGGCCGAGGTCCTGGGCAGCCAGCCCAGGGAGTAGTGGGAACGGGGGCGCAGGCGGCCCTTGTAGTGCTGGTGGAGGAACTCCGCCTTGTACGTGGCCATGTCGACGCCGACCGGACAGTCACTGGAGCAGGCCTTGCAGGACAGGCACAGGTCCAGCGCCTCGCGCACCTCGGTGGAGCGCCAGCCGTCCTGGACGGCCTCACCACGCACCATCTCCTGCAGCATGCGGGCCCGGCCGCGGGTGGAGGCGTTCTCCTCGCCGGTGGCCCGGTAGCTCGGGCACATCACCCCGCCCGCGTCACTGCGGCAGCGGCCGACACCGACGCAGCGGCGCACCGCGCCCGCGAATCCGTCCTCGTCATGGGGGAAGCCGAAGGTCGTGTCCAGCAGCGGGAGTTCCCGCAGCGCGAGGTCGGCGTCCAAGGGAGCCGGGTCGACGATCACGCCGGGGTTGAGCAGCCCGTCGGGGTCGAAGGTCTTCTTGAACGCGGCGAACGCGGCGATCATGCGGTGGCTGTACATGACCTCCAGCAGCTCACTGCGCGCGCGTCCGTCGCCGTGCTCTCCCGACAGCGTGCCACCGTGCCCGACGACCAGCGCGGCCGCCTCGCTCAGGAAGCGCCGCATGACCGTCCGGCCGGTCTCGGTGGCCGGGTCGAAGTCGATGCGCACGTGGACGCAGCCCGCGCCGAAGTGCCCGTACATCACGCCGGTCAGTTCGTGCGAGGCCAGCAGCTTGCGGAAGTCGCGCAGGTAGGCGGCCAGGTTCTCGGGCGCGACGGCCGCGTCCTCCCAGCCCGGCCAGGATTCCCCGCCGTCGACGAGGCGGGCGGCGAGCCCGGCCCCGTCCTCGCGGACCCGCCACAGCGAGCGCCGCTCGGCCGGAGTCTCGACGACCCGGCCGCCGGTCATCCGCCCCCGGGCCTTGAGAGCGTCGAGGAGCTCGGCGGCGCGGGCGTGCACGGAGGCCTGGTCATCGCCTTCGAGCTCGACGTACAGCCAGGCCCGTCCCTCCGGCAGTCCGGTGACGGAGTCCGGGCCGCGCCGGGCGCGCATGGTGGCGACGATCGCCTCGTCCATGCCTTCGACGGCGCTGGGCGACCAGCGCAGGATCTCCGGCACGTCCTCGGCCGCCTCGACCACATCCTCGTAGCCGAGCGTCAGCAGTGTGGAGGCCTGTGCGGTCGCCACCAGGCGGACCGTCGCGGCGGTGACGACCGCACAGGTGCCTTCGGTGCCCACGAGGGCGCGGGCCAGGTCGAAGCCCTTCTCCGGCAGCAGGTGGTGCAACTGGTAGCCGGAGACCTGGCGCGGGACGCGGCCCAGTTCGGTGCGGATCAGCGCCAGGTTGTCCTCGACCAGCCGCCTGAGGCCGGATTCGAGCCGGGCGACGCGCCGCACAGCCTCCGCGTCACCCGGCTCCGCGGCACGCAGCCCGGAGTGGTCGGCGACGGCCCGCACGCCGTCGGCCGTCACGATCTCCAGGGCCTCGACGTGCCCGCTGGTCCGCCCGTCGCGCACGGACCGGTTCCCGCAGGCGTCGTTGCCGATCATGCCGCCGAGGGTGCAGCGGCTGTGCGAGGACGGGTCGGGTCCGAAGTCGAGCCCGTGCAGTGCGGTCGCCCCGCGCAGCGCGTCGAGGACGACACCGGCCTCGACGCGCGCGGTACGGCCCTCGACGTCGATGTCCAGGATCCGGTTCATGTACCGCGAGAAGTCCAGGACGACCCCGAGTCCGACGGCGTTGCCCGCCATGCTGGTGCCGCCGCCCCGGGCCGTGACCGGGACGCCGGCCTCCCGGCAGGCCCGCAGCACCGCGACCACGTCGTCGGCGGTGCGCGGGAAGGCCACGGCCCTCGGCGGCACACGGTAGTTGGAGGCGTCGTAGGCGTAGGGGCCGGTCGCCCCCGGGCCGGTCTCCACCCGCAGGCCGGGCGCGATCTCGGCGATGCGGGCCGCCAGACCGGCCAGGTCGCGGGTGGCGGTGGTCATCGCTCCGCCGCTCCGGAGGTGCCGGCCTCGACGGCGTTCGTCCAGGCCTGGAGGCCCTCGTCCACGCCCGCCTCGTCGATCACGAGCGCGGGGATCATGCGGACGACCTGGTTCCACGCACCGCACAGCAGCAGGAGCAGGCCCTCGTCGATGGCCGCGCGCTGCACGCGGGCGGCGGTCTCGGGGTCGGGGCTGCCGTCCTCGGCGACGAACTCGGTGGCGAGCATCAGGCCGAGGCCGCGGACGTCGCCGATGCCCGGGGTCCGGTCGGCCACCGCCTCCAGGCCGTGGCGCAGCCGCTTGCCCATCGCCTCGGCGTTCTCGACGAGCTTCTCGTCGCGGACGACGTCGAGGGTCGCGCAGGCCGCGGCGCAGGCGACGGCGTTGGCGCCGTACGTGCCGCCCTGCGAACCGGGCCAGGCCTTGGTCATCAGTTCCTCGGAGGCGGCGATGCCGGAGAGGGGGAAGCCGCTGGCCAGGCCCTTGGCGGTGACGAGGATGTCGGGGGTGACGCCGAAGTGGTCGTGGCCCCAGAAGCGCCCGGTACGGCCGACGCCGGTCTGCACCTCGTCGAGGATCA
Organism: Streptomyces sp. NPDC016851; assembly: GCF_055562795.1. Lineage (NCBI taxonomy): Bacteria > Bacillati > Actinomycetota > Actinomycetes > Kitasatosporales > Streptomycetaceae > Streptomyces > Streptomyces sp. NPDC016851. The sequence continues at coordinate 215,323 of NZ_JBVHEP010000015.1, read as the reverse complement.
GCAGGAAGCCGTGCCGGTCGGCCCGCTCCCGCAGCCCTTCCATGAAGGCGCTGTTCGCGGGCACGTACCCGCCCTCGCCGAGCACCGGCTCGACGATGATCGCGGCCGTGTCGGCGGGCGAGGAGATCGTCTGGAGGGTGTAGTCGAGCTCCTTCAGCGCGAAGCGGGTGGCGGTGTCCTCGTCCCAGCCGTAGCGGAAGGCCGTCGGGAAGGGGGTGACGACGACACCGCTCATCAGCGGGGAGAAACCGGAGCGGAAGCGGGTCCCGGAGGTGGTCATGGAGGCGGCGGCGACCGTACGGCCGTGGAAGCCGCCGTGACAGACGATGACGTTGGGCCGGCCGGTCGCCTGGCGGGCCAGCCGCAGGGCCGCCTCGACGGCCTCGCTGCCGGAGTTGGTGAAGAACAGGCTGTCCAGGCCGGCCGGCAGCACCTCGCCCAGCTTGTCGACGAGGCGGCGCAGCGGCTGGTGCATGACGGTCGTGTACTGGCCGTGGATCAGCGTGCCCACCTGCTCCTGCGCCGCCGCCACGACCTTGGGGTGGCAGTGCCCGGTGCTGGTGACGCCGATGCCGGCGGTGAAGTCGAGGTAGCGGCGGCCGTCCTCACCGTAGAGGTGGACGCCCTCGCCCCGGGCCGCCACCACGGGCGTGGCCTGGCGAAGGTGCGGCGACAGTGCGGTCATTTCGTCTCCCGGCCGTGCGTCGAGGTCTGATGGGTTGCTCAGCTCCGGTACCCGAGCATCCAAGCCGCCGCGAAAGGCGACAACGCGTGATCTGTCCAGCCGGAACGCGTTGTTCGGACGTTGTGTCAACCGCCGCACCCCTCGGTTCCCGCCCGTCCCTCCTGTGGGCAGCTCTTGCGCAGGTCAGTGCCGCTTGTCAGAGTGACCGGGCGAGCAGGGAGAGACCGTGACCGAGAACCCCCCGACGGCCCCGGCCGGTCGCGCGCCGACCGTCGCCGACGTCCTGGCCCTGCCCGTCCTGGCCGCCGGGCAGCCCCAGGTCGTCACCGGGCTGGCCCAGCTGGACCGGCCGGTGCGCTGGGTGCACATCACCGAGCTGACGGACCCGGCCTCCTTCCTCAAGGGCGGCGAGCTGGTCCTGACCACGGGCATGCCGCTGCCCGAGGACACCGCCGGCGTCCGGCGGTACGTCGACGAACTCACGGACGTGGGAGCGGCCGCCCTGGTCATCGAGCTGGTACGGCGCTACCACCGTCCGCCCGACGCCCTCGTCCAGGCCTGCCGGGCCCGGGGACTGCCCCTGGTGACCCTGGCCCGGGACGTCAACTTCCTGGAGGTCACCCAGGTCGTCCACGCCCTCATCCTCGGCAGCCAGGCCGATGCGATGCGCCGGACGCAGCGTGTCCACGAGGCGTTCACGGCCCTGACGTTGCGCGGCGCGGGCCCGGAGGACGTGGTGCGCGCGGCGGCGGAGATGAGCGGCCGGACGGTCGTCCTGGAGAACCTGGTGCACCAGGCGCTGATCTGCGAGCCGTCGGGCAGCACGGTGGAGGAGGCGCTCACCGGCTGGGAGGAGCGCTCCCGGGCCACCGCTCCCGGCGACCACACGGAGGTGGGCGGCCCCGAGGGCTGGCTCACGGCACCGGTCTCCTACCAGGGGGAACGCTGGGGCCGCCTGGCCATGCTCCCGTCCCCCGGCGAGGGGCCGGGCTTCGGGCCGGAGCACGTCACCGTCCTGGAGAGAACGGCGATGGCCCTGACCGTCGCCCGGCTCATCCACTCCTCGCCGTGGGAGCACACGGCCCACCGCTCCGCCCTGCGGGAGCTGGCGGAGCAGCGCCACCACTCCCCCGAGGACGCCCGCGCCCGCTGTGCCGCGCTCGGCCTGCCCATCCGGGACAGCCGCTTCCTGGCGATCCTCGTCGACCTGGGCACCGGTGCCGCGGGGAGCGAGCCCGAGACCCGGCTGCACGGGGAGCTCCGCTCGGCGGGCGTTCCGGCGCTGGTCGGGGAGCTCTCCCCCGGCCGCCTCGGCGTGCTGCTGGCCCTGCGCCCCTCCCAGCCGTGGCGCCCCGTGGCCGAACGGCTGAGCCGCACCGCGCTGAGCCTGGTCCCGGAGGCGATCGTGAGCGTCGGCTCGGAGGTGGCGGAACTCGCCGACACCGCACGCTCCTTCCGGGAGGCGGCCCGGGTCACCGAGGCCACCCCGCCGGGCCAGCCCCTCCCCGCGGACCGCTCCTTCCACGAGCTGCCGGACATCGACCTGCGCCGCCTGCTGTACGCCCTGCGCGAGGACACCCGCGTCCAGGACTACACCGAACGGCGGCTCGGCCGGCTCATCGACCACGACACCCGGCACGGCACGGACCTGCTGACGACGCTGGGCCACTATCTCGACGCCGCGGGCAACAAGACCACCGCGGCCCGCCGCGGCGGCCTGTCCAGGGAGACCATGTACCAGCGTCTGCGCACCATCGAACGCCTCCTCGACACCGACCTCGAATCCGGTGAGCGGCGCACCGAACTCCACGTGGCGCTGACGGCGCTGCGCGTCCTGCGCGCCGAGTGAGTGTCAGTCGGGCCGCGGCCCGGGCTGCCGGACCAGCCGCCACTCCTGTGAGCCGTCCGCGGCCTCGTGCTGGAGGGTGAGCGGCGCCCCCCGGGACGCGCCGGTCAGGTACAGGTCCGGGTTCTTCGCCGCCTGGAACCTGTAGGAGCCGTCCTCGGTCCTGATGACGTTCCAGCTGCCGGTGGCGTTGTCGTCGACCCACTGGCCGATGCGCTGCCCGGCGGAAGGCGTCCCGGTCCAGATTGCCGCCGCCCGGCCGCCCGACTTGTTCAGCAGGGTCGTACCGCCCTGCGGCCGGGTCACCACGTGCCAGTACTGGGTGTCCCGGTCCGCGGTCGCGCCGGCGTCCTCCAGGCGGACGTCGGGGACGTCACCGTTGCCGAGGTTGGCGTCGTTGGTCTTGCCGCCGGTGCCGACGACCTGGCCGGTGCGGCGGTTGACGAGCCGGTAGTAGGCGCCGTCCGAGTGGCCGAGGTCGACCTCGGCGTGGGCGATCACGGACGTGTCCTGGTTGTTGAGGATCACGACGCGGCCGGTGCCCGCGACGTACTGGAGGTTGCGGCTGTAGCCGGGCCGGGAGGTCGTCTGGTACTCCTTCCACACGCCGTCGCCGCGTCCGCTGTCGTTGACCCAGACGTTGCCGCTGCCTGCCGCGTTGTAGACCAGGCGCCCGTCGGGGAGCCGGATGACGACCGGGCTGCCGCCTGTGGCGAGGGGGCGGGAACCGGCGTCGACCGGCAGGGAGGTGACGGGGTTGCCCGCCGAGGCGCGGTGGAACGTCAACGGGTCGTCGGCAAGCAGGTATCTGGTGTTGGCTCCGCCTGCCCAGTACTCGTAGGTGAGCAGCCACTTGCCGTCCGAGGTCCGCACGACGTTCGTCATGCCGGGGCGTCCGCCGCCGATCTCCGTCTTGCCTCCCCCCATGTCCTGGGTGAGCCCCGCGACGTCCACGACGGGCTCGCTCCACCGGGCGGCGCGTCCGTCCCAGGTCTTGTGCACGAGGATCTGGCCGTGCGAGTCCGGGGCGGTGTGTGACGACCTTCCAGGACCTGCCCTCGTCCGTGCTGGAGTACAGGGCGATCGCCAGGTCCTCGCGGTCCCCGTCGTTGGACGGCGTCCAGTCGGGATCGGCCGCCTTGTGCTCCTTGTAGTACTCGTCGTCGCCCGACACCACGCTCGCGAGCAGCAGCGTGCCCTTCTTCAGCTTTCCGACCGTCTGCGGAAGCACGTAGGGGTACGGATTGGTCCAGTTGCTCGTGTACTTCGCGTACGCGGGATTCCGGGAGAGGTACGCCGGAGCCCTGACCTCCGACAGCGGCTGCCAGGAGGTGCCGTGGTCGTCGCTCTTGTAGACCGGCAGCGTCTCGCCGTCGGCGCTGCCCGACCGCGGTACGACGGTGGCCTTCTCGAACGACGCGACGAGGCGTCCGCCCGGCAGTTGTGCCGACTTCGGGTAGACGGCGCAGTTGCCCCGGCCCTTCAGGCACGGCTCGTCCCCGAGCCGGTACACGATGCCGCCCGTCGGGTTGTAGGCCTGGGCGGTGGCCATGGGTAGCGCCAGCAGCGCGGCCGCCGCGACGCAGCTGCCCAGCACCTTGGCCGGTCGTCCTCCGTGCATGGCCCCTCCACTGTCGGCGTCGTCGTATGACTGCGCAGTCAGAGGGGAGTCTGTGGGCGGTGTCGCGCCGCAGTCAAGACTCCGGCGCGATCTGTCGAGTGAGGGTTCCCGCAGGCGACCTGACGCGGACTCAGGTGTCGAAGTCCACCGTCAGGGCGTCGGATACCGGGAACGACTGGCAGGTGAGGACGTAGCCCGCGTCGACCTCGGCCGGTTCGAGGGCGAAGTTGCGCCGCATGTCGGCCTTGCCGTCGGTGACCAGGGCGCGGCAGGTGCCGCAGACCCCGCCCTTGCAGGCGAACGGCAGGTCGGGGCGGGTCTGCTGGGCGCCTTCGAGGATGGTCCGCTCGCGGGGCAGGGCGGAGGTGGTGGACCGGCTGTCGAGGGTGACGGTGACCTGGCTGACCGGGCCGGAGGGGCCTGCCTCGGCGTGGTGGACCTCGCGTACGGGCTCGTCGTCGGCGTAGAACAGCTCCTGGTGGACGCGGTCGCCGGGGACGCCGAGGCCGGCGAGGACTTCCTGGGCGGCGCGGACCATGCCGTGCGGGCCGCACAGCCACCAGTGGTCGGCGGACTCCACGTCGACCAGCGCGTCGATGAGCGCCGACAGCCGCTCGGCGTCGAGGCGGCCGGAGAGCACCTCGGCCTCGCGGGGCTCACGGGAGAGGACGTGGGCGAGCTGGAACCGCGTCGGATAGAGGTCTTTGAGGTCGGCCAGCTCGTCGGCGAACATCACCGTGCCCGTGCGGCGGTTGCCGTAGAGGAGGGTGACCGTCGAGCGGGAGTCGGCGGCCAGGACGGACTCGGCGATGGAGACCATGGGCGTGATGCCGGAGCCGGCCGCGATCAGGACGTGGTGTCCGGAGGTGGTGAGGTCGGGGGTGAAGGCGCCGGTGGGGGCCATCACCTCGACGGTGTCGCCGGGGCGCACCTCCTGCACCAGCCAGGAGGAGAACAGGCCGCCGGGTACGACCCGGACGCCGATGCGCGGTGCCGTGCCGGCGGGCGAGCAGATCGAGTAGGAGCGGCGTTCGTCCCGGCCGTCGACCTCGCGCCGCAGGGTGAGCGACTGGCCGGGCGCGAAGGCGAACTCCTCGGCCAGCTCGGCCGGGATGTCGAAGCCGACGGCCACCGCGTCCTCGCACAGCGGCTGCACGGCGGCGATCCGCAGGGGGTGGAAGACCGGACGCCGGCGGGCTCGCGCGCGCGGCGCCGGGGCGGGGGCCGGCTGCATCAGGTCCTCCATCAGATCTCCTTGACGTACTCGAACGGCTCGCGGCAGGCGAGGCAGCGCCACAGCGCCTTGCAGGACGTGGCGGCGAAGCGGGAGGTCTCCTCGGTGTCCGCGCTGCCGCAGCGGGGGCAGGGCACGGAGCGGCGGATCGGGGACAGCACGAGCGGGACCGGTCCGGCGGCGCGCGCGGGCGCGGCGCCGGGCGGGGCTATGCCGTGCTCGGCGAGCTTGCGGCGGCCCTGCGGGGTGATCCAGTCGCTGGTCCACGGCGGGTCGAGGACGGTGCGGATCTCCACGCGCGGGTAGCCGGCGTCCTTGAGCCGGGCGGCCACACCGGCGCGCATCTCGGCCATGGCCGGGCAGCCCGAGTAGGTCGGGGTCAGGCTCGCGACCACCGTCCCGTCCGGCTCCAGGGACACCTCGCGCAGCACGCCGAGGTCGGCCAGGGTGAGCATGGGCAGCTCGGGGTCGGGGACCTGCTCGGCGATGCGCCGGGCCCTTCGCTCGTCCAGCAGCGTGGTCACCATGTCGCCTCCGGGTGGGCGCGGGCCACGCCCTGCAACTCGGCCAGCAGCGGGGCGAGATGCTCGGTGTGCTCTCCGGTGCGGCCCGAGCCGGGCAGCGGCCGGTAGACGGGCATGGGCAGTCCGGCCGCCTCGGTGACCTGGCGCAGGACCGCGACGACCTCGTCCCGTACGTCGTACGCCGTGAACAACTCGCCCAGGTAGGGCGCCACCTGCTCCAGCGCCCTGCGCGTCCGGCGGTGGGACTCCTCGGTGCCGTCGCCCAGCCGTACCACCCACTCGGCCGCGTACTGCCGGTGGTAGGCCAGCTCCTTCACGCCCTTGGCGGTAATCGCCGCGAGCACCGGGTCGCGGTGGGCGGTGAGCCGCTCGAAGTGCGCGAGGCGCCAGCTGGAGAACACCAGCAGCCGCACGACGGAGAACGCGAAGTCGCCGTTGGGCACTTCGGCCAGGCGTACGTTGCGGAACTCGCCGGCGTCGCGGAAGTAGGCGTAGGCGTCCTCGCCGCGCCCCGTGCCGTCGACCTGCCCGGCGCGGGAGTACAGCAGGCGGGCCTGGCCCAGCAGATCGAGCCCGATGTTGGCCAGCGCCACTTCCTCCTCCAGCTCGGGCGCCCGGGTGGTCCATTCGGCCAGCCGCTGGGCCGAGACCAGGGCGTCGTCGGCCAGGGTGACGCAGAGGGCGGCCAGTTCCCCGGCGTCCACACCGTCGGGGACGGCGGTGTCCACGCCGTGCAGGGGGTCCTCGAAGCCGGTGCCGTAGGCCCAGCGGGTGTCGTCCTCGTGTCCCTCGGCGAGGGTCATGTAGACGTGGTCGTCGCTCATGCCCTCTCCTCAGATATGCGGGACGTCGTCGGGGATGTCGTAGAAGGTCGGGTGCCGGTAGACCTTGTCCGCGCTGGGCTCGAAGAACGGGTCCTTCTCGTCGCGCGTGGACGCGGCGATGTGCTCGGAGCGCACGACCCAGATGCTCACGCCCTCGTTGCGCCGCGTGTACAGGTCGCGGGCGTGCGTGAGCGCCATGCGGTCGTCGGCGGCGTGCAGCGAGCCCACGTGGACGTGGTTCAGCCCGCGCTTGCCGCGCACGAACACCTCGTACAGCGGCCAGTTCTGCTTCCCGTCGGTCATGCCACGGCTCCCTTCCGCGCGCGGGCGGCCTGTTTGGCGGCGTGGACGGTGGCCGCCTCACGCACCCAGGCGCCCTCCTCGTGAGCGGTGCGGCGCCGCTCCGTCCGCTGGGCGTTGCACGGGCCGTCGCCCTTGATGACCCTCATCAGCTCGTCCCAGTCGGGCGTGCCGAAGTCGTGGTGTCCGCGCTCCTCGTTCCAGCGCAGCTCCGGGTCGGGCAGCGTCACGCCGAGCTTCTCGGCCTGCGGGACGGTCATGTCGACGAACCGCTGACGCAGCTCGTCGTTGCTGTGCCGCTTGATCTTCCAGGCCATCGACTGCGCGGAGTTGGGCGAGGCGTCGTCGGGCGGGCCGAACATCATCAGCGACGGCCACCACCAGCGGTCGACCGCGTCCTGCACCATCTCCCGCTGCTCCTCGGTGCCCCGCATCATCGTCATCAGCAGCTCGTAGCCCTGCCGCTGGTGGAACGACTCCTCCTTGCAGATCCGCACCATCGCCCGCGCGTACGGCCCGTACGACGACCGGCACAGCGGCACCTGGTTGCAGATCGCCGCCCCGTCCACGAACCAGCCGATCACCCCGACGTCCGCGAAGGACAGCGTGGGGTAGTTGAAGATCGAGGAGTACTTCTGGCGGCCCTCGATCAGCCGCTCGGTCAGATCCGCGCGGTCGGCGCCCAGCGTCTCCGCCGCCGAGTACAGATACAGCCCGTGCCCGGCCTCGTCCTGGACCTTCGCGAACAGAATGGCCTTGCGGCGCAGCGACGGCGCACGCGTGATCCACTCGCCCTCCGGCTGCATGCCGATGATCTCCGAGTGCGCGTGCTGCGCGATCTGCCGCACCAGCGTCTTCCGGTAGCCCTCCGGCATCCAGTCACGCGGCTCGATCCGCTGATCCCGCGCGATCGTCGCCTCGAAGTGCTCCTGGAGAACCGGCTCGGCCTCGTCCGCCCCCGGGGGGCTGGAGTGTGTCGTGTCCATCCGTCCCACTTCCCAACCGACCATTCGTTCGGTCCATCATAGAACGGCCGCGCGCGCCTTGGTAAGACCCCACCTGCTCTTGACAGGCCCCGGGGCGGCTGGATTACTTGGCAACGCCGAAGCTGACCGAATGGTCGGTCGGGTCACAGGATGATGCGATCGGACTACAGGGTGGTGCGAAGTGATGCTGCTGGACGACGCCGAGCGCCTGACGCGCGAGGAGCTGAGCGAACTCCAGCTCGACCGGCTGCGCCGGAGCCTGCGCCACGCCTACGACAACGTGGAGACGTACCGGAGGAAGTTCGACGAGGCCGGTGTCGGACCCGACGACTGCCGGACCCTGGCGGACCTGTCCCGCTTCCCCTTCACGACCAAGGCGGATCTGCGCGACACCTACCCGTTCGGCATGTTCGCCGTCCCGATGGACCAGGTCCGCCGCGTCCACGCCTCCAGCGGCACCACCGGCCGCCCCACGGTCGTCGGCTACACGGAGAACGACCTGTCGATGTGGGCGGACCTGGTCGCCCGCTCGATCCGCGCCGCCGGCGGGCGGCCCGGGCACAAGGTGCACATCTCCTACGGTTACGGCCTGTTCACCGGCGGCCTCGGCGCGCACTACGGGGCCGAGCGGGCCGGGTGCACCGTCATCCCCGCCTCGGGAGGCATGACCGCACGCCAGGTGCAGATCATCCAGGACTTCCAGCCCGAGATCATCATGGTCACCCCCTCCTACATGCTCACGCTCCTCGACGAGTTCGAGCGTCAGGGCGTCGACCCCCGCTCGACCTCGCTGCGGGTCGGGATCTTCGGTGCCGAGCCGTGGACGGAGGAGATGCGCCGCGAGATCGAGGAGCGCCTGGACATCCACGCCGTGGACATATACGGCCTGTCCGAGGTCATCGGCCCGGGTGTCGCCCAGGAGTGCGTGGAGACCAAGGACGGCCTGCACGTGTGGGAGGACCACTTCTACCCCGAGGTCGTCGACCCGCTCACGGGCGAGGTACTGCCCGACGGCGAGGAGGGCGAGCTGGTCTTCACGTCGCTGACCAAGGAGGCCCTGCCGGTCGTCCGCTACCGCACCCGCGACCTGACCCGGCTGCTGCCCGGCACGGCCCGGCCCGCCTTCCGCCGCATCGAGAAGATCACCGGCCGCTGCGACGACATGATCATCCTGCGGGGGGTGAACGTCTTCCCCAGCCAGATCGAGGAGATCGTGCTGCGCACGCCCGGCGTCGCTCCGCACTTCCAGATCGAGCTGACCCGGCGCGGCCGGATGGACCACATGACCGTCCGCGTCGAAACCCGCCCCGGCACGCCCGCCGGCCTGCGCGACACCGCCGCCCGCGCGATCGCGAAGGACGTCAAGGACGGCGTCGGTGTCACCGTCGACGTGTCGATCGTCGAACCGGAGACCCTTGAGCGTTCCCTCGGCAAACTCCGCCGGGTCAAGGACCTGCGCGGCACGCCGTAACCCTGCCCTCACAGGCAGCTCCGTACCTCGGGAGCGGTCACCTTCTCGGAGACGCCGGTTTCGGAGGCGGCCGGTTTGCGGATCAGGAGCAGGGCCGCGTCGTCGTGCAGCCGGCCGCCCACATGGTCCAGCAGCTCGTCGTGGAGCGCGCCGAGGGTGCGGGCCGGCTCGTGGGACACGTGTCGCTCCAGCCCTTCGGCGAGCTGGTAGAAGGCCCGCCCCTGGTCCCGGGCCTCGGTGACCCCGTCGGTGTAGAGCAGCAGCTGGTCACCGTCGTCGAAGGGCAGCACATGGAGGCCGGGCCCGTGGCCGGCGAGGGCGCGCAGCCCTAGCGGCGGGGAGGGATGAGCGGGCTCCACCGGCGTGACCTGCCCGCAGGAGCGCACCAGCAGCGGCGGCGCGTGCCCGCAGTTCACCACCTCGAGGTGCCCGTCCCGCGGATATCCGGCGACCACCGCGGTGACGAAGTCGTCGTGACCGAGGTTGCGCGCCAGACTCCGCTCGATCCGGTCGACCACGGCGAGGAGGTCGGGCTCGTCGTGGGCGGCCTCGCGGAAGACACCAAGCACCAGCGCGGCGGTCCCCACGGCGGGCAGCCCCTTGCCGCGCACGTCGCCGACGATCAGCCGCACCCCGTGCGGCGTGGGTATCAGGGCGTAGAGGTCCCCGCCGATCCGGGCCTCGGCCGCGGCGGCGCTGTAGCGGACGGCCACCTGGAACGGTCCGACGGTCGACGGCACGGGCTTGAGCAGCGCGTGCTGGGCGGTCTCCGCGACCGAGCGGACGGCCGCGAGCACGCGCTCGCGACGCACCCGCAGCACGCCGGCCAGGCCGCTCGCGAGGGTGACGGCCGTCAGGGCCGCCAGTACGACGGTCAGTTCCCGGCCCGGCAAACCGTCCCGGATGCCGAGCGTCAGGCCGGACACGACGGCGAGCAGTCCGACCCAGAAGACTCCGCGCGGGCCGTTGGTCGTGGCGGCGAGGGCGGGACCCACCGCGAGCAGGGGCAACCAGATCATCCCGGCCCCGCCGGCCAGGTCGACGAGCACGATGACGGTGACGATCAGCACCGGCAGGACGGGGGTACCGGCGGCCAGCTGAGCGACGACGCGTCTGCGCGCCGAGCCCCCGGCACCGGCCACCCGCTTGCTGAACGGCCGTACGGCCCAGTGGTCGTCACCAAGGTCTCGGGTGTGGCTCATGTCGGTATCCGTGGTCCTCACCTGTGAGCGGGGCGCCGGCCTGGCGACACACGCACCCCTGAAATGTCTGTTTCATCCAGAAAACGGGGTGCACGGGGCGCCGGCAAGGAGCGGATTTTCAGATAGTGAGCGAGAGGCTCCGCGTCACGCGGCTCGCGGTCGGCAGCAGCCGCGCGCTGATCTCCGGCAGCCGGGAGAGCCGGTTCGCCGGCAGGGAGACGCCGAGGGAGCCGAGGGTGTCCCCGCTGTAGACCGGGACGGCGACGCAGACCGTGCCGAGGGCGTACTCCTCCAGGTCCGTGACGGCCGGGGCCAGGGGCGGGGTCTCCAGCCGCCGGAGCAGTTCCGGCAGGCTGGTGACGGTCCGCGGGGTGAGGTCGGCGAGGTGGTGGCGCGAGAGGTAGTCCTTGCGGGCCTCCTCGTCCAGTTCCCGCAGCACGGACTTGCCCAGGGCGGTCGCGTGTCCCGCGTCCTCGAAGCCCACCCACAGATCGACGCGGGGCGTCCCGGGGCCGTCGACGATCTCGGCGACCCGGATCTCGCCCTCTTCGTAGAAGGTGAGATAGGCGGGGGTCGCGAGTTCGTCACGCAGCGCGGCGAGCGTGGGCCGGACGCGGCTGAGCAGCGCCTGCGCACGGCCCGTGGTCCGGAGGTTCTGCAGCTTGTCGCCGAGGACGAACCCGCCGTCGTCCAGCTTCCGCACGTAACCGTCGTGCACCAGCGTCCGCAGTAGGTGATAGGCGGTGGCCAGAGGCAGCCCGGTCTCACGCGCCAGCTGCTTGGCCGGCGCGCCGTTCTGGTGTGCGCTCACCGCCTCCAGCAGCCGCATGGCCCGCTGGACGGAGCCGATGAGCGTAGGGCCGTCTTGCGCACCCATGGGACCAGGGTACGGCGCGGGCAGGGCGGGGACGAGACCCCTGCCGCCCCGGCGGCTACCGGGGCGGCGGAGGCGCGGTCGATGCCCGGACCACGAGTTCGACCGGGGGGTCGTTCACCGGTGGCGGCTGCGCGCCGGGCATCTCGATGGCCTGTACCAGGAGCCGGAGTCCCTCTCGCGCCACGGCGTCGAACGGCTGGCGCACCGTGGTCAGCGGCGGGGTCACGTACGCGGCGACCGGGATGTCGTCGAAGCCGACCACGCTGACGTCGTCCGGCACGCGTCGCCCGGCCTCCGTCAGGGCGCGGATCACGCCGATGGCCATGTCGTCGTTGGCGGCGAACACGGCGGTGACGTCACCGTCGGCGGCGAGTGCGCGGCCCGCCTCGTGGCCCGACGCGGCCGACCAGTCGCCGACGAGCACGGCCGGCTGCTCGGCGCCCCGCGCGGTGAGGGCGCCGCGCCAGCCCTCCAGGCGGTCCCGGGCGGCGAACCACCGTTCGGGGCCGGCGACGTGGTGGACCGTCCTGTGGCCGAGGTCCAGCAGGTGTTCGGTGGCTGTGCGCGCGAGGAGTTCGGCGCCGACGCCCGTGGCCACGGTCCGGGTGCCGCCGAACGCGGCCGGCGCCCCGAGGACGAGGACCGGCACGTCGACGCTGAGGGAGACCGCCCCCTCGTCGATGGGCTCGGAGACGACGATGCCGTCCACGCCCTGCTCCAGCAGCGACTCCACCGCGCCGACGACACCTCCCGGGTCGCCCTCCAGGGTGTTGACGACTCGGAGGGCGTATCCCGCGTCCCGCGCGGCCCGCTCGACGCCGATCAGGAGCGATGCGGGCCCGTAAAGGGCGGTCCCGAGTGTGACCACGCCGATGGAGCGGGTCCGCCCGGAGGCCAGGGCCCGGGCCGCGCTGTTCAGCCGGTAGCCGAGTTCCCCGGCCGCCTCCAGCACCCGCCGGCGCACCTCCTCGGAGACGTACCGCTCCCCGTTGAGGACCCTCGACACCGTCTTCTGCGAGACGCCGGCCAGCCGGGCCACGTCCACGCTGCGCGGCGCGGCGCCGCCGGCCCGTCCTCCCTCTCGCGTCATGCGTCTCTCCCTGGGTCCTGGTGTCCTGCCGGACTGCGCAGTCATGCGTACGCGGTGAGGCGGGCCGCGTCAATCATGTCCGCCGAACGTGCCGTCGGAGCCTCACCTGTTGGCGAGGGTGCGGTCGAGGAGGGGCAGCAGGCGGTCCCAGTGGCGCTGCAGTCCGGCGGGGTCGAAGGCGTCCGTGTCGGACATGGTGAAGCCGTGGACGGTACCGGGGTAGATCTCGGAGGTGTGGCGGACACCGGCGGCGTCCAGGGCCCGGTTGAGTTCGCCGAGGGCCTCGGGCGTCAGGTCGCTCTCGGCGTGGCCGAAGTGCACGTCGGCGGTGATCCCGGCGAGCGCGTCGGGGCCGTCCGCGCCCACGGGTCCGTGGAATGCGGCGACGGCGGCCACTCGGCCGGGGTGGGCCGCGGCGGTGCGCACCGCGAGGAGGCCGCCTATGCAGTAGCCGGTCACCGCGACCGGTCCGGCGCCGACCTCGGGCCGGGTGGTGAGGAACCCGAGGTAGGCGTCGGCGTCGCTGAGGGCCCGTTCGGCGGTGTGCGCCTCGATCAAGGGCATCACCTGGGCCATGAGCGCGGGCCGGGCCTCTTCTCCGATGTGCTCGGGAAGGTCGATCACCGGTGCCGGGCCGTGCCGGTGGAAGAGATTGGGGACGAGCACGTAGTACCCGTGCCCGGCGAGTTCGAGGGCCATCTCCCGCAGCACCGGCCGGATGCCGAAACCGTCCGCGTACATCAGCACCCCCGGGTGCCGCTCGCCGTCGCCGGGGAAGGCGGCGAAGGCGTCGGCCAAGCCGTCCGTGGTGGGGATCTGCAGCGTCTTGACGGGCATGTTCTGTTCTCCTGTCGTGGTTGATGTGCCGAACCTGTGATCAACACGACGGAGGCGGAGCCCGCGCGGCAGCGCAAGACCCTCGTTCACACAGCGGGCCCGCACCGGCCCGTACGGCGCTCAGGAGAGCACCGGGTCACCGATCCGTGTGTGGCGCGATGCCGTCCCGGTATGCATGGCGGCACAGCCTAGCCGAGCGGGAAGAGGCCTGCCCGGGCGTCGTAAACGGACAGCGGGCGATCCGGATGGAGCAAGAGGCCCGCGAAGACAGGCGAAACGCCGCCGTGGTCCTTCGCGGGCCTCCCCGGACCGGCGACCATGCGATGTCATGGACATCTTGCTCGTCGCCAGCGCGTTCAACAGCCTGTCCCAGCGCGTGTACGCGGAACTGTCGGACCACGGGCACCGCGTGGACGTCGTCCTCGCCTCCCACGGGCCCGACGCGGTCCGGGCCGCCGTACGCGAGATGCGCCCGGAACTGATCGTCGCCCCGATGCTGAAGTCCGCCCTGCCGGAGGACGTGTGGCAGGAGCACACCTGTCTGGTCGTGCACCCGGGGCCGCCCGGCGACCGGGGCCCGTCGTCGCTGGACTGGGCGATCGCCGAGGAGACGCCCGAATGGGCCGTGACGGTGCTCCAGGCCGAGGCGGCGATGGACGCGGGAGACATCTGGGCGGACGGGTCCTTCCCGGTGCCGCCGGCCGGCAAGAGCGACGTGTACCGGGGCGAGCTGTCCGATGCCGCCGTGGCCGCCGTGCTGCTGGCCGTGCGGCGGTACGCCGACGGATCGTTCAAGCCGCGGCCGCAGAGCGATCCCGGGATCCGTGTGGTGTGGCGGGACTTCTTCCGCCAGGAGCAGCGGCGGATCGACTGGGAGAACGACAGCACGGCAACGGTGCTGCGCAAGCTCCGCGGGGCCGACTCGCAGCCGGGCGTCCTGGACGAACTCTGCGGCCGGGAGGTGTTCCTGCACGGCGGGCATCCCGAGGACCGGCTGCGCGGACGGCCGGGCGAGCTGCTCGCGACCCGGTCCGGCGCTCTGTGCCGGGCCACCCGGGACGGCGCGGTGTGGATCCCGGAACTGCGCCCCCGCAAGAGCTCCGGCGACCCGGCCCCCTTCCGCCGTCCGGCGGCCTCGGTGCTCGCCTCCTTCCCGGCGCCGCCCGGCAGCGGCCCGGGCATGCCGGGTTCGAACGACCGCCCGTACTGGCTGCCGGAGATCGCCGCCCCCCTCGAACTGCCGCCGAAGCGCACCACCTGGTCCGACATCCGCTACCGGCAGCGGGGCGACATCGGCTTCCTGTCCTTCTCGTTCCCGGGCGGGGCGATGAGCACCAACCACTGCCGCAGGCTGCTCGCCGCCTACCGGTACGCGCTCACCCGCTCGACCTCGGTGCTGGTCCTCGGCGGCGCCCGGGACTTCTTCTCCAACGGCATCCACCTGAACGTCATCGAGGCGTCGAGCGACCCGGCGGGCGAGTCCTGGTCCAACCTCGTCGCCATGAACGACCTGGTGGAGGCCGTGCTGCGCACCACCGACCGGCTGGTGGTGGCGGCGCTCGGCGGCAACGCGGCGGCCGGCGGTGTCATGCTGGCGCTGGCCGCCGACGAGGTCTGGTGCCGCACGGGCAGCGTCCTCAACCCGCACTACCGGAACATGGGCCTGTACGGCTCGGAGTTCTGGACGTACTCGCTGCCGCGGCGTGTGGGAGCCGAGACGGCCGAGCGGCTGACGAACGAGGCGTTGCCGGTGAGCGCCACGACGGCCGAGCGGATCGGGCTGGTGGATCGTCTGGTGCCGGTTCCCTCCCAGGAGTTCACCGGGGAGGTCGAGCGCCTGGCCGCCGAGGTGGCCGGCGACCCGGATCTCGCACGCCGGATCACCACCAAGGCCACGGCACGGCACGCGGACGAGCTCCAGCGTCCCCTCGCCGAATACCGGCGGAGCGAACTCGCGCGCATGCGCGCCGTCTTCTTCGATCCGCAGGCCCCGTACCACGAGCTGCGGTCCGCCTTCGTCCGCAAGAACCCGACCGGCTCCGCCCGGCCGCTGGCCCCCGAAGACGCGGTATGAGTGCGCGGCTGCTCGTCGCGGGCGTCGGCAACATCTTCCTCGCGGACGACGCCTTCGGCCCCGAGGTGATCCGTGCCCTGGAGCGGCGTCCGCTGCCGCCCGAGGTGCGGGTACGCGACTTCGGCATCCGCGGCCTGGACCTCGCGTACGCACTGCTCGACGGCTATGACACGGCCGTCCTGGTCGACGCCGCCGTACGGGGACACGAGCCGGGCACCGTGTCGCTGATCGAGCCGGACCTGCCCGACCGCGCCTCGGCCGCTGCCCCGCCCGAGGCGCACGGCATGGATCCGGCGAAGGTCCTCGCCCTGGCCGCCCACCTGGGTGACGAGCCGCTCCCGCGCGTCCTCGTCCTGGCCTGCGAGCCGGAGCTGCGGGCACCCGCCGACGAGGACATCGCCCCGGGCATCAGCGCGACGGTGCGCGGGGCGGTCGCGCGGGCCGTCGCCGCGCTGCACGCCGTGGTTCCGGTGCTGCTGGCCGACCCGGCGGCCACGCCCCCGTTGAGCCGCCCGGACGAATCCCCCGCCCTGTCCCCGCCGGGCTGCCGGGCGCCGTGAGAGACGGCGCCGAGGATCGGTGGCGGACCGATTTTTCCCCACCGACCGCGAGGAGCGGCGCCCATGTGCGATTCCGTGGACGAGGTCACTCAGGCCGTCCTGGCGAAGAACGACGGTCTGGCCGCGGGCCTGCGCGAGGAACTGGCCCGGCGCGGAGTGAGCGTGGTCAATCTGCTGTCCAGCCCGGGCAGCGGCAAGACGGAGCTGCTCGGGCGGGTGCTCGCCAGGGCGGTGGAGCGGGGCCTTCCGGTGGCGGCGCTCACCGCCGACCTGGCGACCGAGAACGACGCCGACCGGCTGGCCCGTTCGGGGGCCCCGGTGAAGCAGCTGCTGACGGACGGGCTGTGCCATCTGGAGGCGCGGCAGCTGCGCGGCCACGTGGAGAGCTGGCTGCCCGGGGGCACCTCGCTGCTGTTCGTGGAGAACGTCGGCAACCTCGTCTGCCCGGCCTCCTACGACCTGGGCGAGAGTCTGCGGATCGTACTCATGGCGGTGACGGAGGGCGAGGACAAGCCGCTGAAGTACCCGACGGCCTTCGGGTCCGCCCAGCTGGTGGTGCTGACGAAAACCGACCTGGCCGGGCCCGCGGGGTTCGACGAGGCCGCCTTCGAGACGCACGTGCGGCGGGTCAATCCCGGGGTGGAGGTGCTGCGGTCCTGCGCCCGCACCGGCGCCGGCGTCGACGCTCTTCTGGAGCGGGTGCTCGCCGTACGGGACGGGGCACCGGCGCACCGGCCTCCGCTGGCGCCCCGCCCGCACACCCACACCCACACCCATGAGGGCGCCACAGCCGGCCTCGTCTCGTGACAGCACCCGCCACACAGGCGGTGCGCCGCCGCGTCACCGTGCGCGGCACCGTGCAGGGTGTGGGATTCCGGCCCTTCGTGCACCGCCTGGCCACCGATCTCTCGCTCGCGGGGTTCGTGAGCAACACGGCGAACGGAGTCCTCATCGAGGTGGAGGGCCCGCCGGACCGTGTCGCCGACTTCTGCGACCGGCTGGCCGCCCAGCCGCCGCCGTTGGCCACCGTCACCGGCGTCGGGGTCGAGGACCTGCCCGTCAGCGGCGCCGACGGCAGCTTCGCCATCCGTTCCACCGACCGCTCCCCCGGCCGCACTCATCTCCCGCCCGACACGGCGACCTGCGCGGACTGTCTGCGGGACCTGACCGATCCGGCCGACCGCCGGCACCGGCACCCGTTCGTCACCTGCACCCACTGCGGACCCCGGTTCACCATCGCCACGCGCATGCCGTACGACCGCGCTGTGACGACCATGGCCGGCTTCCCGATGTGCGCGGACTGCGCCCGGGAGTACGGCGATCCCCTCGACCGGCGCTTCCACGCCCAACCCGTGGCGTGCCCCGGTTGCGGTCCCCGGTTGCGCTTGGTGCCCGCCGCCGGCAGCGAGGCCCGCCCGGCACGGGACGCCGACGCACTCGCTGCGGCACGCGCTCTGCTGGCCGCCGGGCGGATCGTCGCCGTCAAGGGCCTCGGCGGCTACCACCTGGCGTGCGACGCCAGCGACGCGCGGGCCGTCGAGACGCTGCGCCGCCGCAAGGCGCGCGGCGGCAAGCCGTTCGCGGTGATGTGCGCGGACCTGGACACCGTGCGGCGAATCGCCGCGGTCTCCGCACCGGAACTGGCCGCCCTCACCAGCCCCCGGCGCCCCATCGTCCTGCTCCGCCGACGGTCGGAGCGGGCGGGCCTCGCGCCCGGCGTCTGCCCCGGCAGCCCCCACCTGGGCGTCATGCTGCCCTACACGCCTGTGCACACCCTGCTGTTCGGCCTGCCCGGCGATCCGCCGGGGCCGCGTGTGCTGGTCATGACGAGCGGCAACCGCTCCGGCGAGCCGATCGTCACGGACGACGACGAGGCGCTGACCCGGCTCGCCGGGCTGGCCGACGCCTGGCTCGCCCACGACCGGCCCATCGCCTCGCCCTGTGACGACTCGCTGCTGCGGGTACGCTCCGACGGCACCGAGCAGGTGCTGCGCCGCTCCCGGGGGTATGTGCCCCGCCCGCTGCGGCTGCCGGTCCCGGTGCGGCCCGCGCTCGCCGTGGGCGGCGATCTGAAGAACGCCCTGTGCCTCGGCGAGGGCGACCAGGCCTGGTTCGGCCCGCACATCGGGGACATGGGCGATCTGACCACCCTGGAGGCGGCCCGGCGGGCGGAGGCGCACCTGCGGTGCCTGACCGGCGTCGCCCCCGAGGTCGTCGCCGCGGACCGGCATCCCGGATACCACTCGGCGAGGTGGGCCGCCCGGCTGGCCGGTCGCGCCCCGGTGCCGGTCCAGCACCACCACGCGCACATCGCCTCCGCGATGGCCGAGCACGGTCTCGACGGCACCGCCCAGGTGATCGGAGTCGCCTTCGACGGCACGGGCTACGGCGACGACGGCACCGTCTGGGGCGGCGAGATCCTGCTCGCCGGCTACAGCGGCTTCCGGCGCTACGCCCACCTCGCCCCCGCCCCGCTGCCCGGCGGCGACGCGGGCGTGGCCAATCCGCGCCGCCTGGCGCTCGCCCGGCTGTGGGCGGCGGGCCTGCCGTGGGACGCGGGTCTGCCCTGCGTCGAGGCCTGCACACCCGATGAACTGACGCTGCTTCACCGGCAGTTGGAGAGCGGCCTGGCCTGTGTGGCGACCTCCAGCATGGGCCGGCTCTTCGACGCGGTGTCGTCGCTCGTCGGCGTGTGCCATCGCGCGGGGTACGAAGCGCAGGCCGCCCTGGAACTGGAGGCGGCGGCCGCTTCGGCCTGGGACACCGAGACCTCGGCGTACGCCTTCGCCGGCGATCTCGACCCGGCCCCCGTGCTCGGCGCACTCGTCGCCGATCTGCGGCGCGGCACGCCGGCCCCCGTGCTCGCCGCCCGCTTCCACCGCGCGGCGGCCCGGGCCGTCGCGGAGATCTGCCGGCGTGCGCGCCGGGACACCGGCCTGGCCACCGTCGCCCTCAGCGGCGGGGTCTTCGCCAACGCGCTGCTGGAGGAGGAGTGCGCACGGCTGCTGGACGGCGGAGGCTTCACGGTACTCCGCCACGGCGAAGTCCCCCCGAACGACGGCGGATTGGCCCTCGGCCAGCTGGTGGTCGCGGCGCACCTACGACAGGAGGAGTGACTCATGTGTTTGGCAGTGCCCGGCAAGGTCGTGGCCATCGACGACGGCGCGGATCCGCTCACCGGGCTGATCGACTTCGGCGGAGTGCAGAAACAGGCGTGTCTGGAGTACGTGCCCGAGGTGCGGGTGGGCGAGTACGTCATCGTGCACGTCGGCTTCGCGCTCCAGCGCCTGGACGAGGAGTCGGCCCTGGCCTCGCTGAAGCTGTTCGAGGAACTGGGCCTGCTGGAGGAGGAGTTCGGCGACGCCTGGGAGCAGGCGGCGAAGGAGGCGGGAACGGCGTGAAGTACATCGACGAGTTCAACGACCCGGAGCTGGCCCGGCGGCTGCTGGACGAGATCCGGGCCACCGCGACCCGGCCGTGGGCCCTGATGGAGGTGTGCGGCGGGCAGACCCACTCGATCATCCGGCACGGCATCGACCAACTGCTCCCCGAGCAGGTCGAGCTGATCCACGGCCCCGGCTGCCCCGTCTGCGTCACGCCGCTGGAGGTCATCGACAAGGCGCTGGAGATCGCCTCGCGGCCCGGGGTGATCTTCTGTTCCTTCGGCGACATGCTCCGGGTGCCGGGCACCGGCCGCGACCTGTTCCGGGTCAAGGGCGAGGGCGGCGACGTCCGCGTGGTCTACTCGCCGCTCGACGCCCTGGAACTGGCCCGCCGCCACCCGGACCGGGAGGTGGTGTTCTTCGCGATCGGCTTCGAGACCACGGCCCCGGCCAACGCGATGGCCGTGCACCAGGCCCGCAGGCTGGGTCTGGGCAACTTCAGCCTGCTGGTGTCGCATGTGCGGGTGCCCCCGGCCGTCGAGGCGATCATGACGGCTCCGGCCTGCCGGGTGCAGGGCTTTCTGGCCGCCGGGCACGTGTGCAGCGTGATGGGCACGGCGGAGTACCCGGAGCTGGCCGAGCGGTTCGGTGTGCCGATGGTGGTGACCGGGTTCGAGCCGCTGGACATCCTGGAAGGCATCCGTCGGGCGGTCCGGCAGCTGGAGCGCGGCGAGCACCGGGTGGAGAACGCGTATCCGCGTGCTGTGCGCGAGGAGGGCAATCCGGCCGCCGTGCGCATGATCGAGGAGGTGTTCGAGGTCACCGACCGCAACTGGCGCGGTATCGGGCGGATCCCGGCCAGCGGCTGGCGGCTGCGCGACGCCTTCCGCGCGTACGACGCCGAGCACCGCTTCGACGTCACGGGGATCCGCACCGAAGAGCCGGCGGAGTGCCGCAGCGGCGAGGTGCTCCAGGGCCTGATCAAGCCGACCGAGTGCGCCGCGTTCGGCACCACCTGCACCCCGCGCACCCCGCTCGGCGCCACCATGGTCTCCAGCGAGGGCGCCTGCGCGGCCTACTACCTGTACCGCCGGATGAACGCCCCGACGCCGCAGACCGGCCGGACCACGCTGGAGGGGGTGACTCCCGTTGCCTGAGCAACTCTCCGATGTGGTCGACCCGGCCAACTGGACCTGCCCCGCCCCGCTGCGCGACCAGGGTGTCGTGGTGATGGGCCACGGCGGCGGCGGAGCCCTGTCGGCGGAACTGATGGAGCAGGTCTTCACCCCCGCCTACGGCAACGCCACGCTCGCCGGCCTCGCCGACTCCGCCGTCCTCGAACTGGGCGGTGCGCGGCTGGCCTTCTCCACCGACTCCTACGTGGTCCGGCCGCTGTTCTTCCCCGGCGGCAGCCTGGGCGAGCTCGCGGTCAACGGAACCGTGAACGACCTGGCGATGAGCGGTGCGCTGCCCGCGTATCTCTCCGCCGCGTTCGTGCTGGAGGAAGGCGTCGAGCTGACCGTCGTGGAGCGGATCGCCCGCGCGATGGGTGCGGCGGCCGAGACCGCCGGGGTCACCATCGCCACGGGTGACACCAAGGTCGTGGAGTCCGGGCACGGCGACGGTGTGTACGTCACCACGGCCGGTGTCGGGCTCGTCCCTGACGGGGTGGACATCCGGCCGCAGCGTGCGCGGCCCGGGGACGCCGTGATCGTCAGCGGGCCGATCGGTCTGCACGGGGTGGCGATCATGAGCGTGCGGGAAGGGCTGGAGTTCGGGGTGGAGATCGCCAGCGACACGGTGCCGCTGGCGGATCTGGTGGCGGCGATGCTGGCCGTCACCCCGGACATCCACGTGCTGCGCGACCCGACCAGGGGCGGCCTGGCCGCGTCGCTCAACGAGATCGCCCGTGCTTCGAGGACCGGGGTGCGGCTTCAGGAGCGTGCCATTCCGGTGCCGGACGCGGTGGCGAACGCGTGCGGGTTCCTGGGGCTCGATCCCCTCTACGTCGCGAACGAGGGCAGGCTGGTCGCCTTCGTGCCGCCGGCGGAGGCGGAGGAGGTGCTCGCCGCGATGCGTGCCCACCCGCAGGGCGCCGGGGCCACGCTGATCGGCGAGTGCGTGGCCGAACACCCCGGGATGGTGGTGGTCGCCACCGGCCTGGGCGGGACCCGGGTGGTGGATCTGCCGCTCGGGGAGCAGTTGCCGCGGATCTGCTGAGCAGCGCGAAAGGGCCCCGCCGACGGATCTGCGGGGCCCTTTCGCTATGCCGGGGCCGGTGACGGCTCGATCCCGGTGATCTCCAGTTCCCGGCCGCTGCGCAGATCGTTGGTGGGCTGGTCGCAGCGCGGGCACCAGAAGAACGGGGGCATGCCCACCGGGAACTCCTCGGCGCACGGGCCGCACCAGGCCTGCGCGGGGACCTGCTCGACCACGAGCCGGGCCCCGGCGAGGGCCGTGCCGTCGCGGGCCACCTCGAAGGCGAAGTCCAGCGCGTCGGGGACGACGCCCGCCAGTTCACCGACCCGGACGGTCACCGCCGAGACGGCGTCCGTCCCGTCCGCCCGGGCCAGCTCGCCGGCCCGCTCGATGATCGCGGTCGCGATCGACAGCTCGTGCACGCCCGGCTCACGGGTAGCGGTGGCCGGCGCGGAAACCGCCGGACATCCGCCAGATCCGCATCTCCCGCCTCAGGCTGGGAAACTCCCGGCACAGCAGGGCCAGGGCCACACCGCCCACCAGGGCGGCCTCGGCCTTCAGCACCCGCTGTCCGCTCATCCCGCCCCGCCTGCGCGCGACGGGTCTGCGTGCTCGTCGGACCTTCATTGCGGCGCCTTTCTGCTCTCTCATCACGGCTCTCATCCCGGCGAGATGTTCGGCATGGTCTCCGCGAGGGCGTCATGCCGCTTCCAGTGGATCCCCGTGGAGCGGCGCGCGTCGGCGGTGCCGTCCTCGTGGTGCCCCTTCTGCTCGTCGTACCGCCCCTTGTTGCCCTGGTGCATGCCGGCGACGTGCGAGGGCGTGTCGGGCTTCGCCTGCGCCCGGCCTACTCTGATGCTGCCCATGGGGTGCTCTCCTTCCTCGCCTCCGACCTGCGGAGACGTGTTCACTGCCGCTCGGTGAGCTCCTCGAAGAACCGCTCGACGGCCGGCCAGACCCGGCCACCGCCGGACAGGCCGCGCCACTCCCGGCGTACGACGGCGACCATCCGGTAGCAGTCGTCGACCGGCACGATCCAGTGGTGGTCGAGGCCGTGGACGGTGTTCACCAGCAGGGCCTCCACCTCGGGTTCCACGCCGGCGAGCTGCGGACACGTCCCGGCCAGCTCCTGCCAGGCCGCCGCGTCCACCTCCCACCGCATGGCCCCCGCCGGACTCGGACCCTCCGCCGTGACCGTGCCGTCCGCACGGGGCACGAAGAAGACCAGGCCGACGGGTACGCCCAGCACGGTCGTGTCGACCTTGGGCAGCCGGACCCGGCGCCGGGGCACCAGCCGGTAGTGCCCGGCGCCCGCCCCGGCCTCCGCGAACAGCACCGAGCAGGGGCCGCAGGCGCAGCGCACCTCCTGCTGTCCGGTGTCGTACAGGTGGGCGTGCTCGTCGGCGACCGGCGCGGCGCACAGGTCGCACCTCTCCACCTCGGCCGCCGCCGTACGGCCGGCCGAGGAGCGGATGAGGCGGGCCAGCGCCCCGTCGGTGGTCACTGCGCGCCTCGGTGCGTCAGGGTCGACAGCGGGACGAACGCGGGAGCCGGTGTGCTCGGCAGCGGCTCCACCGCCGTCAGTTCGGGAGCGACGGCGAGCACCGCCTCCCGGACCGCGTCGGTGACCTCGGAGCCGCCACCGCCGCAACCGGAGCCGCAGCCGCCGCCCGTCGTCAGACGCACCCGGCCGACCTGCCCTTCCGCACCGGCCCATTCCACGTCGCCGCCCCGTTCCCGTACGGCGGGCCGCAGCCGTTCGACCGCGCGGGCCGCCCGGCGCTCGGGGGGCTCGGGGTGGATGTCGTGCAGCACCAGCAGGTGGCCCAGCAGTTCGTCGTCGGCCAGGCGTTCCGCCAGCTGTTCGTCCGCCTCGTCCAGGACGCGGGCCATGGCCTCGCCGTAGACCTCGGTCAGCAGCCGGACCGCCTCCGTGGCCGCGCCGGGCAGGGGTTCGAGGCCTGCCAGCACCTCGTCGAGCCGGGCGAGCCGGGCCTCGACGTCCGGGTCGGCCAGCCGGGTGCCGGTGCCGGTGGGGTCAGCCATGGTTCGCCCCGTACGTCGGCGAGTGCAGGGTGGTGAGCGTCTTGCCCTTGCCGACGTACATGTGCACACCGCACGGCAGGCAGGGGTCGAAGCTGCGGACCGTGCGCATGATGTCGACGCCCTTGAAGTCGTCCGGCCCGTTCTCCTCGAAGATGGGCTGGCCCTGGACGGCGTCCTCGTACGGGCCGGGGGTGCCGTACATGTCGCGGGGGCTGGCGTTCCACGGGGTGGGCGGGTACGGGTGGTAGTTGGCGATCTTCTTGTCCTTGATCACCAGGTGGTGGGAGAGAACGCCGCGCACCGCCTCGTGGAAGCCGCAGCCGATCGCCTCGTCGGGCACCTCGAAGTTCTCGAACACCTTGGTCTCGCCCGCGCGCACCATGCCCATGGCCTCTTCGAGGAACTGCAGGGCCATGGCGGCGGCGTAGGCGACGAAGTACGGCCGGGCGCGGTCGCGTTCGATGGTGTTGCTCCACCGCGGGATGCGCCACTCCAGGGTGGTCTCCGGCAGGGACTCGCCCTTGGGCAGGGAGATGCGCACGCTGTGGCCGGTGGACTTGACGTACGGGGTGTCGACCAGGCCGCTCAGCGCGGTCGACCACAGGCGGGCCAGCGGGCCGCCGCCGGTGTCGAGGGCGAGGTGGTCGCCGGTGCGCTGGTCGAACCAGCGGGGGCTCATCACCCAGCTGTACTTGTCGTCGAAGTCGCGCTTCTGCGGCACGGGGACGGTGGTCTGGTTCCACGGGTGGCGCATGTCGATGGGGTTGCCGAGCGGGTCGTGGGTGACGAAGGGGTCCTCGTTGACCCAGTCCTCGTAGTACGAGCTGCCGAGCATGATGCGCAGGCCGAGGTTGATGTCGACGAGGTTGTTGGTGACCAGTTCGCCGTCGACGATGATGCCCGGGGTGACGTACATGGCCTTGCCCCAGGTGTTCATCGACTCGTAGCGGTAGTCGACGACCTTGGGGTCCTGGAAGGCGCCCCAGCAGCCCAGCAGGACGCGGCGGCGGCCGACCTCCTCGTAGCCGGGCAGCGCCTCGTAGAAGAAGTCGAAGACGTCGTCGTTCATGGCGACGGCCTTCTTCACGAAGTCGATGACCCGCATGAGGCGGCTGAGGTAGTCGGTGAAGGTGGTCGGCTGCGGCATCGTGCCGACGCCACCCGGGTACAGCGTGGACGGGTGGACGTGCCGCCCCTCCATCAGGCAGAACATCTCGCGGGTGACCCGGCTGACCTTCAGGGCCTCCTTGTAGACCTCGCCCTCGAAGGGGTTGAAGGCCTTCATGATGTCGGCGATCGTGCGGTAGCCGTGGATGTCGCCGCGGGGCGCGGCGGTGCGTTCGGCGCGGGCCAGGACACCGGGGTTGGTGGCCTTGACCATGGCTTCGCAGAAGTCCACGAAGACCAGGTTGTCCTGGAAGATCGTGTGGTCGAACATGTACTCGGCGGCCTCGCCGAGGTTGACGATGTGCTCGGCCAGCGGGGGCGGCTTGACGCCGTAGGCCATCTGCTGGGCGTAGTCGGAGCAGGTGGTGTGGTTGTCGCCGCAGATGCCGCAGATCCGGGACGTGATGAAGCCCGCGTCGCGCGGGTCCTTGCCCTTCATGAACACCGAGTAGCCGCGGAAGAGCGACGAGGTGCTGTGGCATTCGACGACTTCCCGGTTGGCGAAGTCGATCTTCGTGTAGATGCCCAGGTTCCCGATGATCCGGGTGATCGGATCCCAGGACATGTCCACGAGCTGTGGCGGTTTGCGCTCGGTGGGCCGGGCCTCGGTGGTGGTCATCTGCGGTGCTGCCCCTCGCTGTCGGTGGTGGGATGGGTCGGTCGCGGGTCTCGTCAGGGGCGCCAGCGCGGGTCGTAACCGCTGGTCAGCTTGCGCTTGTTGTGGCGCCACCTGGGCTCGTGGTTGACCAGTTCGTTGGTCATGCCGCGCAGGCGGCGGATGACGGCCCCGTACGGCTTGATGGCCAGGGACGACAGGGTTCCGCCGGGGGGTTCGTCCATGAACGGCATGAACGCGTCGGGGAAGCCGGGCATCGTGCAGCCGATGCAGATGCCGCCGACGTTGGGGCAGCCGCCGATGCCGGCCATCCAGCCGCGCTTGGGCACGTTGCAGTTGACGACCGGTCCCCAGCAGCCCGTCTTCACCAGGCACTTGGGCGAGTTGTAGTCCTTGGCGAAGCTCGCCTGCTCGTAGTACGCGCCGCGGTCGCAGCCCTCGTGGACCGTCTTCCCGAACAGCCACTGCGGGCGCAGCATGTGGTCCAGCGGGGGCGGGGGTGCGGAGCCGGCCGCGTGGTAGAGGACCCAGACCAGGGTCTCCATGAAGTTCTCGGGCTGGATCGGGCAGCCGGGCACGTTGACGATCGGCAGGCCGCCCAGGGAGGTGAAGTCCCAGCCCAGGTAGTCGGCCAGGCCCATGCAGCCGGTGGGGTTGCCGGACATGGCGTGGATGCCGCCGAAGGTGGCGCAGGTGCCGGCGGCGACGACCGCCCAGGCCTTGGGGGCCAGTTGGTCGATCCACCAGTTGAGGGTCTGGGGCTCGCCGGTCTCCGGGTCGTTGCCGAAGGACGTCCAGTAGCCGTCGCCCTCGATGATGTTCTGGTTGGGGACCGAGCCCTCGATGACGAGGATGAAGGGGCCGAGTTCGCCGCGTACGGCCGCCCGGTAGGGGGCGAGGAAGTCCTCGCCGCCCAGGCTCGGGGAGAGCACCTTGTTGACGAGGTTCACCTTGGGCAGGCCCGGGATCAGTCCGAGCACCAGGTCCTCGATGGAGGGCTGGCCGGCGGCGGTGAGGGAGACGGTGTCGCCGTCGCAGCTCATGCCTTCGGAGATCCAGAGGATGTGGATCTCCTCCATGCCCTGCCGTTCCTCGGACCGGTCGGGTTCCTTGCTGACTTCGGTGGTGCTGCTGTGCGTGGTCATCACTCGGCCTCCGCTGCGGGGGTCTCGGAGTCGGTCGTGTGCCGCGAGGGGGCTGCGGCGGGAGCCGGTGCCGACGGCTCGTCCGGGGATCCGGCGGGCCCGAGGGGTTCGAGCTCGTCGGGCCGGAAGTAGTGGAAACGGCCGTACCAGGTGAGGAGTTCGGCCGCGGGGTCGTCGTCGAGGGTGACGGCGAGATGCACGCTGCCGTCCACGTCGTGGAACACGGCGGCGACCTCGGCGGTACGGCCGGCCAGGAACATGTCCTGGGCGTCGGCACCACGTCCCCGGGGGCGCAGCCGGACACGACTGCCGCGGCCGAGCGGGACACCGTCGACGAGCACGGTGTCACTCCCCGGGGAGAGTCCGTCGTCGGCGCCTTCTTGCCACCAGGTGGGGCGGTTGGTGGGGGTGGTGGGTGTGGGGGTGGTTGTGGGGGCGATGGGTGTGGGGGTGGTAGCCGCGGTCGCGGCAAGCCCGGGTGCCGCGGGCGAGGGCTCGGCAGCCCCGGGCGCCGGGGTCCCGGGCGCGGCAAGCGCAGGTGCCGCAGGCGCGGGTGCGGCAGCCCTGGACACCGGTGGCGCGGGCGCGGCAAGCGCAGGTGCCGCAGGCGCGGGTGCGGCAGCCCCAGACGCCGGGGTCCCGGGCGCGGCAAGCGCAGGTGCCGCAGGCGCGGGTGCGGCAGTCCCGGGCGCGGGCGTCCCCGGAACAACCACCCCGGCCGCCGAGGCCCCGGACCCGGCGGCCACGGGCGCCGAGACCCCGAGGACGCCAGCCCCGGGCCCGGCAGGCGCGGGTGCCGCAGGCGCGGGCGCGACAGCCCCGGACGCCGGTGCCCCGGGCGCGGCAATCCCGGGGGCCGGGGTCCCGGGCGCCGACGTCCCGGGGACGGCAGTCCCGGGCGCCGACGTCCCGAGGACGGCAGTCCCGGGCGCGGGCGTCCCGGGAACGACAACCCCGGCCGCCGAGGCCCCGGACGCGGCGGCCACGGGCGCCGAGACCCCGAGGACGCCAGCCCCGGGCGCGGCAAGCGCGGGTGCCGGGGGCGCGGGCGCGACCGTCCCGGGCGCCGGAGATGCAGGCATGCCAGCCCCGGGCTCCGGAGATGCGGGCACGGCAGCCCCGGGCGCCGAGGTCGGCGCAGGTGCCGCGGGCGCTGGGGGCACCGCGGCAACCGGTGTCAGGGAGCGGACCGCGCCGTGCAGGCGTTCGAAGATCTCCTGCGGCATCGTGTCGACGCGGTCGAGGATCGCGGCCGCCCTCGGGTCGGTGGCCCGGGCCTCGCGCTTCTCCTCGTCGGTCAGCAACATCGTGCGCAGCGTGAGGATCTCGTCGATCTCGGCGGCGTCGTGCAGATCGCCCGGGCTCTCGGGGGCCACCTGGGGGTGGTCGGGCAGGATGATCGGCGCGGAGAGCAGGACGTGGCCGTCGTCGTCCCCGAGAACGGGGAAGGTGAACTCGTTCCGGCACGAGCGGGCGAGTTCGCGCAGGTCAGTCGGCGGGTCGGTCAGCGAGACGAACTCCACGCCGGCGCCGCCGATGAGGGTGTGGGTGGCGATGAGGGCGCGGCGCAGTGCCTCGTCACGACCGGTCCGCGGTT
This sequence comes from Streptomyces sp. NPDC016851, assembly GCF_055562795.1. NCBI lineage: Bacteria > Bacillati > Actinomycetota > Actinomycetes > Kitasatosporales > Streptomycetaceae > Streptomyces > Streptomyces sp. NPDC016851. The sequence goes on along the minus strand of NZ_JBVHEP010000015.1, from coordinate 187,039 downwards.
CCGGCGCGGGCCCGGTGTTCGCGGTGCGCACACGGAGCCGGCAGAGGTCGTCCGAGAGTCGCTCGGCGGTGATGGTGGTGTCGGCCCGTACCTCGTCGCGGTGCCGCACCACCCGCCCGGTGTCACCGGGCAGCGGCTCGACGTCCACGCCGGCCGGCGCGACCACGGGAACGGTGTGTCCGCTCTGAAGAAGCTCGGCGAGCGGGAGCTCGGCCTCGTGTTCACGCGGCACGGCCTCGTCGAAGGTCAGATGTGTCGTGCCGTCAGCGGTGCGCAGTGACGCGACGGCGTGATGACGGCCGTCCCGGGTCTCCTCCACCTGCTTGCGCTGCGTCTGGAGGTGCCGGATCCGCACCCGTACGGACGCGCTGTCAGGCTGCCGGATCCTCAGCAGGCACTCGGTCTGCTGGTACCAGGAGTCGGCGCTGCCGGAGACTCCGGGGACCACGGGGCCGTCCGCCTCCGCCCAGTCCCTCGGGAACAGGACCCCGAACTGCCATCGGACGCGGTTCTTGGCCGAGGACCGGCGGTAGGGGTAGAGGAGGTAGCCCTCGTAGAGGACGGCGTCGGCGACGGCGCTCACCTGCTCGAAGGGGCCCGGGGTCCGGCCCGGGGGCAGGTCGTCGCCGCCTCTGGTGGCAGCGCGCGGCGTGCCGCCCTCGGCCAGTCCCTCCGCCATCGCGTCTCCTCGTCCGGGTGTGCGCATGGGTCCAGGGGTGCGCACGCATCAGGGGGTGCACGCGCATCCCTTCCACCACCGTCACACCGCTCATCCCCGGTCGCCTCCTCCGGCGCAGTGCCGTTGGGCCGTTCGGGGACTCGCGTGGGACACGACGACGGCCCGTCGGCGGTGAGCGCGACGGGCCGGTGTCGGAAACGTGCGAATCGTGGGAGTCGAGGGCGTCACCTCCGCACGTGGGACAGCCTCCGTGCCACCAGGGGGATGATCACCGCGGCGGCCACGACGTGCGACAGGGCGAGGACGATCTGGGTGGACGTGGCCGTGTGCGGGGCGACGGCCGGGCCGACGAGGGACAGGGCGGTGAGGACGACGGTGGTCACGGTGAAGGTCCGGGCGGGCTGCTTGGCCCAGCGGGCGAGCACCACCGCCAGGACGATCCCGGCGACCGACCAGAACACCACGCCGCCGGCGAAGCCGCCGACGGGGATCTCCGCGGCCTCCTCGGCCCCGGGGCTGGCCGCCTCCATCGGGACGCCCGCGGCCCGGGCGACGAGCGCGAAGGCCTCGGTCACGACGGCACCGGCGAGCGTCGCCAGGACGCCGACCAGCCATACGGGGCGTGCGGAGAGGAAGCCGGTGGTGGGCCGGGAGTCGGTCCGGGTCTGCGTCTGAGGGGTCGTCACACTCATGTCGCCTTCTCCTGCTCGGTGTTGGGCTCGGTACGCCTTACGGAGAGGTAGACCGGGCGAGGCGCCGGAACTCATCGGTGCGCCGGGAACCGGCACGGCCCATCGGCCGAACAGCGCAAGTCACCTGCACGAACCGGTGAGTCCAGGGAAGGCGTCACCCCATGGACCAGACCCAGCACCCCCGCACGACCACCAGCCCCGCCCTCACCACCCTGGCCGACCCACTCGTCAACAAGGGCACCGCCTTCACCCGGCAGGAGCGCGCCGAGCTCGGCATCGACGGGCTGCTGCCGCCCGCCGTGGAGACCCTGGACGAGCAGGTCGCCCGCGCCTACGAGGCGTTCCACGGCTACGACAAGCCCCTCAACCGGCACATCTACCTGCGCCAGCTCCAGGACACCAACGAGGTGCTGTTCTACCGTCTGGTCACCGAGTACCTGGAGGAGCTGCTGCCGGTCGTCTACACGCCGACGGTGGGCGAGGCCTGTCAGCGTTTCAGCGAGATCTACCGGCGGCCGCGCGGGCTGTTCCTGACGTGGGAGGACCGGCACCGCTTCCGGGACATCCTGCGCAACCGCCCGCACCGCGACAAGGACGTGGACGTCATCGTCGTCACCGACGGGCAGCGCATCCTCGGCCTGGGCGACCAGGGCGTCGGCGGGATGGGCATCCCGATCGGCAAGCTCAGCCTCTACACGGCGATCGGCGGCATCCACCCCGCCCGCACCCTGCCGATCCTGCTGGACGTCGGCACCGACAACGAGGACCTGCTCGGCAACCCGCGCTACCTCGGCCGGCGCGACCGCAGGCTGACCGGCGCCGACTACGACGAGATGATCGAGGCGTTCGTCGCGGCGGTGGAGGCGGAGCTGCCCGGCACGCTGCTGCAGTGGGAGGACTTCGCCACCGCCCACGCGTACCCGATCCTCGCCCGCTACCGGGACCGGCTGCTCACCTTCAACGACGACATCCAGGGCACGGCGGCCGTCACGCTCGGCGCCCTGTCCACGGCCGCGAACGTGTCCGGCACTCCGCTGTCCGAGCAGCGCCTGGTGATCCTGGGGGCGGGGTCGGCCGCCATCGGTGTCGCCGGCATGATCCGGACGGCCATGATCGAGGAGGGCCTGTCCGAGGAGGAGGCCACGGCACGGTTCTGGATCCTCGACGTCGACGGCCTGCTGGTGCGCTCGCGCACGGAACTGACGCCGCAGCAGCGGCTGTTCGCGCGCGACGACGACGAGGTGACCGGCTGGGACGGCACCGGCCTCGCGGAGGTGGTGCGCCGTGTCGAGCCGACGGCGCTCATCGGGCTGTCGACGGCTCACGGCGCGTTCACCGAGGAGATCGTGCGGCAGATGGGCTCGACCTGCGAACGGCCCGTCATCTTCCCGCTCTCCAACCCCACCTCCCATTCCGAGGCGGATCCGGCGGACCTCACCCGCTGGACCGACGGCCGGGCGCTGATCGCCACCGGCTCGCCCTTCCCGCCGCTGACGGTGGACGGGCACGAGGTGCCGGTGGCGCAGTCGAACAACGTGTACGTCTTCCCGGCCATGGGGCTCGCGGTGACGGCGAGCCGGGCCGCGCGCGTCACCGACCGCATGATGGTGGCCGCCGCCCGGGCCGTCGCCGAGAGCGCGGTACGGGCGGCACGCGGCGACGACGGTCCCGTGCCGCTGCTGCCGCCCCTGAACGGGATGCGCGAGTCCGCCCGCGAGATCGCCCTGGCGGCGGCTCGCGCCGCCGTCGAGGACGGGGTCGCCCCGCAGGCGACGGAGGAGGAGCTGCGCGAGGCGGTGGCGCAGGCGCAGTGGACACCCCGTTACGAGGGCTGAGCGCCACCACGTGCACCGGCTCGGAGGGTCGTACTGTCTGAGGCACGACGGTCGACCCGCGGAGGCATCGGCAGCATGGACCAGGGACAGCCCCTCACCGACGGCGCGCTGAACGCGGCGGCGGACGCGTTCGAGCGCCTGCGTCCCCGGTTGTTCGGGATCGCCTACCGCGTTCTGGGCAGCGTGTCCGAGGCCGAGGACGTGGTGCAGGACGTGTGGGTGCGCTGGCAGGGCGCCGACCGCGGCGCCGTGCTGGATCACGGGGCGTTCCTGGCGAAGATCACGACGCGTCTGGCGATCAACGTGGCCCAGTCGGCGCGGGTCCGCCGCGAGGCGTATGTGGGGCCGTGGCTGCCGGAGCCGGTGGACACCAGCGTGGATCCGCAGGTCGGCGCGGAGCGGGGCGAGGCGCTGGAGCTTGCCGTGCTGCTGGTCCTGGAGCGGCTGAACCCCGTGGAGCGGGCGGCCTATGTGCTGCGGGAGGCGTTCGACTACGCGTACGACGAGATCGCGGGCATGCTCCAGCTGAGCCAGGCCAACACGCGGCAGATCGTCAGCCGGGCCCGCAAGCGCCTGTCGGCGGAGCGCCGTGAACCGGTGGACTCGGCCCAGCACCGGCGCCTGCTGGAGGCCTTCGTCGCCGCCGCACGGCACGGTGATGTCGCCGCGTTGGAGAACGTGCTGTCGGCCGACGTCGTCGCCTATGCGGACGGCAACGGCATGCGGGGCGTGGCGCGGCTGGAGATCGTGGGGCCCGAGCGCGTGGCCAGGGTCACCGCCTTCGCCCGGAAGTTCTTCCCTGGTGCCGAGTACGGCATCGTCGAGGCGAACGGGCGGCCCTGCCTGCTGCTCGCCCGGGACGGGGCCGCCGTCGCCCTGGTGAGCGCCACCGTGGGCCCGGACGGTATCGACGGGCTCTACTGGGTTCTGACGCCGGACAAGCTGAGGGCGTACGAGCGGTCGGCGCGCAGGCTCACCGACCGCACGTAGCGGACCCGGGCAGCGGTCAGTTCTGCTTGACCCATTCCTCGTAGCGGGTGGATGCGAGGTGCGCGGTGCCGTCGCCGGTGAGCACGTCGGGCATGCCGGCGAACAGGCCGGCGGTCTCGTCGGTGACGACGGTGCGGCCGTCCGGCTTCGCCGCCAGGGTGAGTTCACCGAGCCGGTCGAGCCGGTGCACCTCGGGTCCCGCGATGTTCCGGACGCCGTTCGACGGTTCGCCCAGGGCGGCCTCGGCGACGGCCGCCGCGACATCGGCGGAGGCGATCGGCCGCAGCCGCGTGGACGGCAACCGCACCTCGGTGCCCTCGGTGGACATGTTCATCACCGGGGCGACGAACTCGAAGAACTGGGTGGCGCGCACGATGCTGTAGGGCACACCGCTGCCGCGCACGGCGTTCTCCTGGGCGACCTTGGCCTCGTAGTAGCCGTAGCCGGGCACCTGGTCGACGCCGACGATGGAGAGCGCGACGTGGTGGCGGACGCCCGCCTCCTTCTCGGCGGCGAACAGGTTCCGCGCCGAGCGGGTGAAGAAGTCCAGCGCCGGCTCGGTGTCGAAGGACGGCGAGTTGGACACGTCCACGACCACGTCCGCGCCCTTGAGGGCTTCGGCCAGTCCCTCGCCCGTGAGGGTGTCGACCCCCGTGGAGGGAGCGGCGGCCACGGCGTCGTGCCCCTTGTCGCGCAGCAGCGCGACCACCTGCGAGCCGATGAGTCCGGTACCGCCGACGACCACGATCTTCATCACTGTCTCCATTTCGCTGAGGGGTTGACTCACCAGAGAGACAGGGCAGGGCCCGGGCTTGTGACAGCCTCCCCGGCCTGCGAGCCCTCTTCCCCGCCGGAAGCCGTCATGACATGCTCACGCCTACCCACCACCTGAACGTTGTTCACAGTCATGAACTCGAAGAGAGTGGATCATGAGGAGAAGATCTCGCTTAGGCGTCCTGTTGATGGTTCTCACGGCGCTCTTCACGGGAGCCGCCCCCGCCGCCTCGGCCCGGCCTGAGGCCGAGCACACGTACCGCGTCCCGCACACGGCCGTCATGGACGGCGCCCGTCTGCACCGGACCAAGGTCCGGCTGGAACACGGGGATCCCCGACTCCGGCGCGCCATCGAGGTGTTGCGGGGGCGGGCCGACCGATGGCTGGACCAGGGGCCCTGGACCGTCGTCGACAAACCCCGCCCCGCCCCCGGTGGGGACCCGCACGACTACCTCAGTCAGGCTCCGTACTGGTGGCCCACCAAGACCCCGGCCCCGGACAATCCCTGGGGCTGCCCGTACGTGCAGCGCGACGGCGAGCGCAACCCCGAGGTCGACTCCGGCACCGACCGCCAGGACGTCGAGAAGACCTTCGACTCCGCCTACGACCTCTCCCTCGCCTGGTACTACACCGGCGACGCGCGGTACGCCGAGAAGGCCGGTCAGGTGCTGCGCACCTGGTTCCTCGATCCGGCCACGAGGATGAACCCCCACCTGAAGCATGCGCAGTTCATCCCGTGCAAATACGACGGTCGGGCCATCGGCATCATCGACTTCTCGCAGTCCTACACCAGCGTCCTCGACGCGCTCGCCCTCCTGGAGAGCGGCGCCCCGGGCTGGACCGCGAAGGACCGCAGGGGCATGGCCCGCTGGAACACCGCCTTCCTCGACTGGCTCAGGAACAGCGACTTCGGCAGGCAGGAGGCCGCCGCCACCAACAACCACGGCACCTTCTACGACCTGCTGCTCGCCGGCCTCGCCTACGCGACCGGCGACCGGGAACTGGCCCGCCGAACGGTCCTGGACGCCCGGCACAAGCGGATCGCGCCGCAGATCGCGGCCGACGGCAGCCAGCCCCAGGAGCTGACCCGGACCAGGAGCTGGCACTACTCCACGTTCACCCTGGTCGCCCATGCGCGGCTGGCGGCCATCGGCCGGAACGCCGGCGTGGATCTGTGGGCCTACCAGGGACCGGAGAAGGAGAGCCTGTTCAAGGCGGTCGGCTACCTCCTGCCCGCCGCGACGGGAGCCGCCGCCTGGCCGCATCCGGAGCTTCAGTTCCGCCGGTACGCGGCGACCGACGTCGTGCACGCGGCGGCCGATGCCGGGGACAGGCGGGCGCAGCGCGCCGTCCGGTCGCTGGAGGAGCCGCCGGGCGGCGACCTGTGGGTCCTGCGCCCGGCGGCGGAACAGCTGGACTCCATCGCGGGCTGAGCGGCACGCACGGCGCGCCTGCCGGTCAGACCGTGGAGAGGTCGATCGCCCGGTCGACGTCCTGCGGCCGAAGCACCCGCAGGATGCCTTCCAGCAGGTAGTAGTCGGCGTACGGGAGGGAGATCTCGATGCCGTCCTCGGCCGGGCGGTTGCGGGTGCAGCGGGCCACCACCGCTTGCGCCCGGGCCGAGTTCTTCGTCAGGCAGGTGTGCGCCAGTGCGGTGAGCAGCCGGAGCGCCACGTCACGGTAGGCCTGTCTGCCGGTGGCGGCGGACAGGTCGAGGAGCCCGCAGGCGGTGATCGCTCCGGCCGACGCGTCCTTGATGTCGTGGGGCTGCTGCGGCGCGCGGTAGTCCCACACGGGGACGTGGTCCGGGGTGAGTGCCCCGACCGCGTAGTCCGCGAGTGCGCGGGCGGTGGTCAGGAAGTCCCGGTTCCCGGTCCTCCGGTACATGGTGGTGAAGCCGTACAGTCCCCACGCCTGCCCGCGCGACCAACAGGACGTGGGGCTGTATCCCTGCACGGTGTCCGGGCCGAGGGGCGCGCCGCTGTCCGGGTCGAAGTCGTATACGTGCGGCGTCGATCCGTCCGGGCGGGGGAAGACCCGCCGGGTGGTCCTCGCGTGCTCCACGGCGATGTCCAGGTACCTGCCGTCCCCGGTCTGCCGGCTCGCGAACGCCAGCAGGTCGAGGTTCATCATGGTGTCGATGATGACGCGGCCGGCGTTCTTCGGATCGTTCAGCGCGCCCCACGCCCTGATGAAGCGCCCGCGCGGGTTGTAGCGCTGGATCAGGGAGTCGGCCGCCCGCAGGGCGCCCGTCCGCCAGGCTTCGTCACCCGTCAGCCGCCAGGCGGTGACCCAGGACGGGTAGAAGAGGAAGCCGAGGTCGTGCGTGCCGGTGTCGTCCTGGCGGGGGGCCAGCTTCCGCGCCGAGGCCAGGGCCTGCGTGCGGAAGGCGTCGTCCCTGCTGTACAGCCAGGCCATCCACAACGTGCCCGGCCAGAATCCGCCGACCCAGTCGCCGTTCTGCGAGTAGACCCACTTCTCGAACTTCGTGCCGACGGGGAAGGCGGTCACGTCCGGCGCGACGGCGGCGACCTTCTCGACGGCGTAGTCGGCCGCCGCGCGGAGCGTGCGCAGGGTGGCCGCCGGTGTCCGGCCGGCGGTCGTGTCCGCGGCCGCGGCAGGTGCCGGGGAAACGCACAACGCCGTGGCGCCGGCCGCTGTGGCCAGCACGGTACGCCGGGAAACACTCATGCTGATCCCTCCAACTCGGTGTGCACGCACGGTGAACAGGCTCAGCGGTGACAGGTGGTGACGCCCGCGCGCCAGGGGCAGGCGATCCCGGCGAAGCCGCCGTTCGCGACCACGTCCACGGCGAACGTGTCGCCGCCGCGCAGCACCTGCCGGTTCCTGACGAGCCCGTCGGCACCGTCCTGGATCGTCTCGACCAGCCACCTCCCCGAGCCGATGGTCAGCGGCACCTCGGCCTTGCGGGCGGCCCCGGCGTACACCCCGCCCAGGAACCAGCGGTCGCCGCTGCGGCGGGCGAGCACGGCTTCCCGGCCGGGCCGGCCGGCGAGCAGCCGGGTGTCGTCCCACGCGGCGGGGACCTGGTCGAAGTAGTCCCGGGCGGGCGGCCGGGCGTCGTACGACTCGGGGGTGCCCGCGAACATCTGGAGGCCCGACTCGTAGGCGACGGTGAGCCCGACCTCCGCCGCGTCGGAGTTGGGGCGCAGGCCGACGCGCTGGAACGCGCCGGGGGTGAAGTCCATGGAGCCGATGACGTTGCGGGTGAAGGGCAGGGTGGTGAGGTGGGCGGCGGTGTTGGTCCGCTTCTCCTCGCCGGCGACGCCCTCCAGGGTCATGACGTGGGGCCAGGTGCGCTGCATGCCCTTGGGGATGGTCGAGCCGTGGAAGTTCACCATGAGGTGGTGGGCGGCCGTCTCCCGGAGGATGGCGTCGTACCACTGGAGCATCGGCTGCGCCTCGGAGTCCATGAAGTCGATCTTGACTCCCTTGACGCCCCACCGCTCCAGCGTGGGCAGCCACTGTGCGCGCTCCTCGGGTGTGTCGAGGTCACGCTGGTGGATCCAGACGATGATCCCGACGCCCTTGGGGCGTGCGTGATCGACGAGTTCCGGCAGCCAGCTGTTGTTCTGCCAGTCCGGGTCCGTGACGTCCCACTCGTCGGCCTTGAAGTACCAGCCCGCGTCGACGGCCTCGTAGGGCCAGTTCCGCTCGGCGGCGTAGTCGACGTAGGCCTTCTGCGCGGCGAGGCTCTGCCCGGCCGGGCGGCCGCCGGCGAGCCAGGTCCACAGCACGGTCCCGGGCCTGATCCAGGAGGGGTCGGCGACCTTGGACGCGGGAGCGAGGTCGTCGGTGAAGGTCGACCGGGTGACGGTGGCCAGGTCGCCGGTGACCATGGCGCGCCAGGGGGTGGCCAGGGGTCCGTCGGTCTTCACCCGGTCGTCGGCCAGTTCGACGCGATAGGTGCCGGTGCCCTGGTCGTGGGCGAGGCGGGCGCCGGAGTAGGCGCCGGTGAGGTCGGACTCGGCGAGCAGGGTGTAGCCGCCGTCGGTCGCGAACAGCGCCTGGGGCGAGTAGGCGCCGGTGGGGGCTGTGGCGGCGGTGTACTCGGTGAACTGGCCCTCGTTGTCGGGCCGGTAGGTGCCCAGCCACGCGCCGGCCTCCGGCGGCAGGTTGAAGGCCGAGGTCTCGCCGAGCACGTCGCCGTGTCCGGCGGGCAGGACGTAGCGGTAGGCGACGCCGTCGGCGGCGGCGCGGACCAGCAGGTCGAGCCGGGCGCCGGCGGGGGTGGTGAAGGACAGGCGGGTCTCGTTCATGCGGACGCGGCGGTCGAGCCGCTTGCCCGCCTTGGTGCGGTAACGCTCCTCGACCGTCCGGTTCTTGCCGCGCAGGAAGCGCAAATCCTTGGAGAAGTCGGCCCGTTCGGTGACGAGGCCGACGGGCGACGGCTCGATGACCGTACGGCCGCCACGGGTCACCGACAGGCTGAGTGTGCCGGTGCTGTCGTCCAGGGCTATCCGTGCGCGGGGTGCGTCCGCGGCGGTGGTCACCGTCCAGGCGTGCTCCCGCTGCCCGGCCCCGGCCGGAACGGTCGTGAGGAGGGTGGCCGCCAGTGCGGTGCACAGCGCGGCGACCACGGTTCTGATCGGAACAGCCATGTGAACCCTCCGAGGTGTGCGGTGATTACGGCAGTCCCCAGGCCGGACCCGGTTCGCCGAGGGTGACGGGCGCGATGACGAGGTCGGGGCGCGCTCCGGAGTGGACGAGCACCTCGCGGCCCTTGGGCAGGTCGACGGCGAGGGTGCCGCCGCCCAGGTCGCGGGTGCGGGCCGGGGTGCCGTCGTCGAGCAGCACGGTGAGGGTGCCGGTGAGGCCGTGCCGGAGCTTGAGCGGCTCGCCCGCCAGGCTCTTGATCCGGATGAACCGGGTGGTCCCCTTCTTGCGGACGGCGCTGACCAGGAAGGCGCCCTGGGTGCGGAAGTCGTGCAGGGTGACGTCCGCCCATGCGGTCGGGACGGCCGGGAAGACGCGGATCACGCCGCCCCAGCTCTGGCAGAACATGTCGTGCAGGGACTGCGAGGCGGACAGTGGCGTCTCGATGACCGGACCGGCCTCGGTGTAGTGGGTGTTGGCCTGGCAGGGGTAGCGGGTGGAGGTGTCGAAGAACTTCCGTAAGTAGCCGATCGCCGTGTCACCGTCGCCCGTCATCGCGTACATCGAGGCGGCGCCGGTGTAGCTGTAGCCGCGGTGGGCGCCGGTCAGCGCGTGCCAGTGCTCCACGGACCTGGTGATCAGGTCGCGGGACTCGGGCTGGTCCCAGTTGACGAGGTACAGCGGGTACACCATGAGCAGGTGCGAGTAGTGCCGGTGGGACCGCTCGTACGGCGTGTCGGCGCCGATCATGAAGCCGTTGTCGTCGACCGGGTAGGGCGTGAGCTTGGCCAGCATGTCCCGCCAGCGCGGGGCGAGTTCGTCGTCGATGCCGAGGACTTCGGCGGACTCGATGAGGGTCTGGCAGGCCCAGCGGATCAAGGCCAGGTCGTAGTTGGTGTCCTGCGGCGGGACGACGGGGTACTCGGGCGAGAGCGTGCTCGGCAGGTGGAGCTTGCCGTCGCTGCCCGGGGTGAGGAAGTGCAGGTAGTAGTTGACGGCCCGGCGCAGGACGGGGAAGACCGTGTCGCGCAGGAGGGCCTTGTCCATGGAGTGCCGGTAGGACAGCCACACGTTGTGCAGCGCCCAGGTGAGGTTGCCGACCTCGGTGCCGCTGCCGGGCCTGCCCACTCCCCGGTTGGCGAACATGTCGGAGCTGCGGCCGACGCCCGAGCTGTCGGCGCGGTACGCGGTGGGCACGTTGGCGATGAGCTGTTCCTGGTTCTGGCGCAGGGTGGTGGCGAGCGCGTCGAGTTCCAGGTGGTTGGAGCCGTGGATGAGCCAGTACTCCAGCTGGACGTTGAGGTTCCACCAGACCGCGGGCCAGGGGGTGGGCTCCAGCCACGGCCCGGAGGTGGCCATGACGGGGCCGCCGGCCCGGCTGGCGGAGGCGACCTTGTAGAGCTGGATCCAGTGGAAGCTCTGCAGCCGCTGGTCGGGGAACGAGACGAAGCTCTTCTTGTAGAAGGCGTGCCACCAGCGGAGGTGCCGTCGCCGGAGGGCGCCGTACGACCCGGCGCGCCGCAGGTTGCGCAGGGAGTCGGCCTCGGCCGCCGTGGTGGAGGGGGCGCTGTGCCCGACGCTGATCAGCAGTTCGTCGCCGTCGCGCCGGTAGGCGGTGGCGGTCTGGGCGCCGGTGAGGGGCTGCAGGACCTGCTCGGTGCCGTCGGCGGCGGTCTTCGTGGTCCAGGGCGGGTTGGGGATGTAGTCGGCGGGCGGGGCCTCCTGGATCTTCCGGGGGCTGATGGCCTCCTCGGGGTGGAAGGTCCAGACGGCGCGCTCGCCGCCGGTGGCCCGCACCCGGACGGCGAGCACCTCGTCGTGGATGAGGGCGGAGAGGGTGAGCCTGCCCGCGGTGGTGGTGACGGTGCCGGTGAGTTCGGCGTTCCACAGGCTCAGCCGCCAGTCGACGGCGGTGATGGTGCCGGCCGGTTCGAGCGTGAGGTGCCCCACCGGCAGCCGGCAGGTGCCCCAGCCGCTGCCGAACTCGGGGCGGTGGTCCTGCACTCGGCCGTGCTGGACGGTGAAGCGGACCTGGTTGGCGTCCGGCTCCTGGTAGATCATGCTGCCGAGCAGCCCGTCGCCGAGGAACGGGCCCTCGTACCAGCGGGTGGGGAGCCTGGTCCACAGCAGGTCCTGGCCGCGCAGGAACGTCGACCAGGCGCTGTCGGTGGTCATGGTGTCGCGGAGCTTCCAGGGGCGTCTGCCGCCGCCGACATCGGACGGCACGGTCCCGGTGAGTTCCCGGGCTGCGGCCGTCCCGGGCAGGGCCGCCGCTGCCGCGCCGGAGAGCGCGGTGCCGAGTACGGCTCTGCGGGCCACCTTCGAACGTTGCTCCGGCTGTGAGGTCATCGTGTCCTCCAGACCTGACGGATCATCGATACATCGGGTGTATCGGCGAACCTAAGCAGGGTTCATGCACCTGTCAATGACATGAACGCGGTCCATGGTGATGAACCCTCCGATGTATCGAGGAGACTCAGCTCTGTTGGCGCGGTCTGAACAGGACGTCAGTCACGCAGCCACGGCGCGAGCATCCCGCCCCGTTTCAGCGAGCCGAGGACCATCGACACATCCACCGACACCGCCTCACGCAGCCACGGGGAACGCGTGACGAAGTCGTGGAGCGCCGTCTCGTCCGGAAACGCGGTCAGGACCAGCAGCTGGCGTTCGCCGGTGAGGAAGCTGACGTACCGGACGTGCGGGGAGTCGGCGAGCGCCGCCGTCACCGCGTCGACCTCCGCCGGCACGGCCCGCACCCACAGCACCGCCTCGACCGGCAGCCCGAGCAGCACCGGCTCGATCACGGCACGGACGCGGACCCGCCCCGCCCTGCGCAGGGCACCAAGCCGGCGCCGGGCGGTGGCCTCGGACACCCCGGACACCCGGGCCAGTTCGTCGAACGTGCACCGCCCGTCCTCGGCCAGGGCGTGCACCAGCAGCCGGTCGGCGCGGGAGAGTTCCCCGACGCCGTCGAACGCAGGTGACACGTCCGCCGACGCCGGGGCGGCACCCGTCCCGTCGGTGAGGGCGGCGATCTCGGCCTCGGTGAGCAGGCCCGCGTGCCACTCTCGGATCGTCCGCACGTGCCGCAGCACCGGGAGTGTCAGCGTCCGTACGACGCCCGGCAGGCCCGGGAGTTCGTCCATGACGAGTCCCGCGAGACGGTCGCGTGGGCACTGCACCTCGGCGACACAGTCCCAGGTCCCGGTCAGGACATGGGCGAAGGCACAGTCGGGCCGGCGCGCCAGCGCGGTGGCGACCACACGGGCCTGGCCGGGTGCGCAGCGCACTCCGATCACGGTGCTGCGCCCGCGCACCGCCATGGCGCCGATCCGTACCAGCCCGGAGTCCAGCAGCCGGGTGCCCCGCCGGACGACGGTGCGTTCCGGTTCGCCGAGCGCCGTCGCGACGCGGTGCCACGAGGCACGGCCGTCGATCTGCAGCGCGCTGATGATGCGCCGGTCCAGCGAATCGGCCACGAAGCCGGTGTGCGGTGCGTCCATCGGCCTGAGCGTATGGCTGATTCCGTCGATTTCCCAGGGAATCTTGTTCCCATCCGTCGGCCTGGCCGACTCTGCCGGGAAGCCGGACCACGCTTTCCCTATCCCCGGAGGTGGCCGACGTGACCGCGACACCCGGAAGTCCCCCTCACCCGCCCGCGGCTGCCCCGTCGGCCGAGTCCTTCCCCGCCCCCGCCACCCGGCGCGGGCGGCTGGCCGTCCTCGGGCCCGGGCTGGTCCTGGCGGCCGCCAGCGTGGGCGCCGGAGACATGGTGACGTCGCTGGCGGGCGCCGCCGGCTACGGCATGGCCCTGCTGTGGGCGATCCTCATCGGCGTCGTGCTCAAGTACGCGCTGACCGAAGCCGTGGGACGCCTGTATCTGGCGACCGGGCTGACGGTGATCGCGAGCCTGCGCTCGGCCGCCCGCTGGCTCCCGTACGCCTTCTTCGCGTTCGTCCTGGTCATCGGGCTGCTGTACGGGGCGGCCCTGAGCTCGGTGGCGTCGCTCGCGCTGTCGACGCTGTTCCCCGCGCTGCCGGTGAGACCACTGGCCCTGGTGATCGCGCTGGCGTCGGCCGGGATCGTGTACGTGGGCCGGTACTCGCTGTTCGAGCGGGTGATGAGCGGGTTCATGCTGGCCAAGTTCGTCGGCATGGTCGTGCTGGCCGTGGTCACGCTGGTGACCATGGACGACCCGTCCCAACTGGTGTCCTCGCTGCGGCCGCGACTGCCGGAGGGCGACGTGATCACCGTGCTGGCGCTGGTCGGAGGGGTGGGCGGCACGGCCGGAGTGGCCTCGTACAGCTACTGGGTGCGGGAGAAGCGCTGGCGGCACGCGAGCTGGCTGCCCGTCATGCGGGCCGACACGGCGATGAGCTACACGGTCACGTTCCTGTTCGTGGTGTGCACCTCGATCGTGGGCACCGGCCTGCTGTACGGCAGCGGCCGGACGATCACCGGCAACGACGGACTCGCGGCCCTGGCCGAACCGCTCGGCGCGGACATGGGGTCGGCGGCCCGGGTGCTGTTCCTGGGCACCTTCTTCCTCGTCACCCTGAGCGCCCTGGTCGGCGGCTTCAACGCCCTGTGCTACCTGCTGGCCGACTCGCTGCGCACCCTGCGCGGGGTGCCGGACGACGAGGCCGAGCGGCACATGGGCCAGCGCAGCCTCCCGTTCCGCCTGTTCGTGCTCTACTGCGCGGCCACGTCCGTGGCGGTGACCTTCGCCGGGAAGCCGGTCCCTCTGCTGCTCACCTACGCCGCCGTGGGCTCCCTCGTCCTGCCGCTGCTGTCCGGGGCGCTGCTGGTCCTTCTCAACCGGCGCGGCCTGCAGCCGCCGTACCGCAACAAGACCCTGTCGAACGTGCTGCTGTCGGGCTCCTTCGTCCTGTTCGGGGTGCTCGCCGCAGCGCAGCTCAAGGAAACCCTGGGAGGACTGTGAACCCCGCCGACCTGTGCTTCAGCACCGCGACCGAGCTCGCCGCGGCCCTGCGGCGCCGTGAGATCTCCGCCCGCGAGGTCGTCACCGCCCATCTCGAACGGATCGACCGGGTCAACCCGTCGGTGAACGCGATCGTCACACTGGTCGCCGACCGGGCGCTCGAGGCGGCGGCCGAGGCGGACGAACGGGCCGTGTCACAAGCCGAGTTGGGACTGCTGCACGGGCTGCCCGTCGCGCACAAGGACCTCCACGACACCGCGGGCATCCGCACGACGTACGGCTCCCCCGTCCTCGCCGACCACGTCCCGGCCCGGGACCACCTGGTCGTCGAGCGTCTCAAGCGGGCCGGGGCCATCACGCTCGGCAAGACCAACGTGCCCGAACTCGGCATGGGTTCGCACACCGTCAACCCCGTCTTCGGCGCGACCCGCAACCCTTACGACCTCTCGCGCAGCGCGGGCGGCAGCAGCGGCGGCGCCGGGGCCGCGCTCGCCTGCGGCATGCAGCCGATCGCCGACGGCAGCGACACCGGCGGCTCGCTGCGCAACCCGGCGTCCTTCAACAACGTGGTCGGCCTGCGCCCCTCCCCCGGCCGGGTCCCCTCCTGGCCCGACAAGGCCCCGTGGGGACAGCTGTCGGTCAAGGGCCCCATGGCGCGGACCGTGCAGGACGTCGCCCTGACGCTGTCGGTGCTGGCCGGGCCGGATCCGCGCAGCCCGCTCGCCCTGGAGACGCCGGGCTCCCTCTTCTCGGGCCGGCTCGACGGCGATGTGCGCGGCTGGCGGGTCGCCTGGTCGCCCGACCTCGGCGGCAGCGTGCCCGTCGAGGCGGAGGTCCGGGACGTGGTGCGGGGCGCGGTGGAGGTGTTCGCCGCGCTGGGCTGTGAGGTCGAGGAGGCCTGCCCCGACCTGTCCGGCGCCGACGAGGCGTTCCTCGCCCAGCGCGCCTGGCAGATGGAGCTCGCCTACGGGCCCCTGCTGGACGAGCACCGGCACCGCATGGCCCCGGACGTCGTCTGGAACATCGAGGAGGGCCGCAAGCTCACCGGCCCGGACCTGGGCCGCGCCCAGCTGCTCCAGGCGGCGCTGTTCCACCGGGTGCGCGAGTTCTTCGGGACCTACGACGTCCTGCTGCTGCCGGTGAGTCAGGTCGCGCCCTTCGACGTCGGCCTCCCGTACCCGGCGTCGGTGGACGGCATCGCCATGGAGACGTACCTGGACTGGATGCGCTCGGCCTCCCTGATCACCATGACCGGCTGCCCGGCCCTGTCGGTCCCGGCCGGGTTCACCCCGGCCGGGCTGCCGGTCGGGCTCCAGGTGGTCGGGCCGCACCGGGGCGACGCCGCCGTGCTGAGGGCGGGGCACGCGTTCGAGCAGGCGACGCGGTTCGGCGAACGGCGACCGGACGTCGCGGTGAACACGGACCTGGCGGAAGGCGGCCGGTCATGAGCCCGCGCAGTGTCGTGGTGGTGGGTGCGGGCATGGCCGGGCTGGCGACGGCCTGGTTCCTCCAGGAGGCCGGCGTCGAGGTCACCGTGGTCGACCGGAGCGGCATCGCGGCCGGCGCGTCCTGGGGCAACGCGGGCTGGCTGTCCCCCGCCCTGACCGTGCCCCTGCCCGAACCGGCCGCGCTGAAGCTGGGGTTGCGCACGCTCCTCTCCCCCACCTCCCCGCTCTACATCCCGCCCCGCCCGGATCCGCGGCTGGCCCGCTTCCTGCTGGCGTTCACCCGGAACTGCACCCACCAGCGCTGGCGGGTGGCGATGGCGGCCCTCGCCGCGCTGAACCGCGGGGCGCTTTCGGCGTACGACGATCTGGCCGCGGGCGGGGTCACCGAGCCGACGCGCTCGGGCGAGGCGTGCCTGCTCGCCTTCACCTCCGCGGCCGGCCGTGCCCCGCTCGTGGCGGAGCTGGACGCGGTGCGCGCGGCGGGACAGGAGGTCGACTACGACCTGCTCACGGGGGCCGAGGCGCGCGCGTGGGAACCCGCCCTCTCGTCACGCGTCGACGCGGCCGTACGGCTGCACGGTCAGCGCCACCTCGACCCCGGGGCCTTCGTCGCCGCGCTGGCCGACGCGGTCCGCGACCGGGGCGGGAAGATCGTCACCGGCCTGGAGGTCACCCGTGTACGGGACCTGGGCACCGGGGTGGCCGCCCTCGCCCCGGACGGCACGTCGGTGCGAGCCGACGCCGCCGTTCTCGCCCCAGGGGCGTGGCTCGGCCGCCTGGCCGCGCCCTTCGGGGTGCGCGTCCCGGTGCAGTCCGGACGCGGCTACAGCTTCTCGCTGCCTCCGGCGGGGCTGCCCACCCGGCCCACGTACTTCGCCGAGCGGCGGGTGGTCTGCACACCGCTCGGGGACCGGGTGCGGGTGGCGGGAATGATGGAGTTCACGGCACCCGACCGTCCCGCGGATCCCCGCCGTATCGCGGCGATCGTCGACTCGGTCCGTGACCTGCTCCCGTCGGCCGACCTCACCCGCCGCACCGACGAGTGGGCCGGCCCGAGGCCGTGCACGGCGGACGGCCTGCCCCTGGTCGGCCCGACCCGCTCGCCCCGCGTCCACGTCTGCGGCGGCCACGGCATGTGGGGCATCGCCCTGGGCCCCCTCAGCGGCAAGCTGCTGGCGGAGTCGATCGTCACGGGCCGTGGGGCCGCCGAGTTGACGGCGCTGCATCCGCTGCGCTGACGCACGGTCAGGGGCGGCCCCGGTGTGCGTGCGCCTCGGCGAGGAGGAGGTAGCTCGCGGCGGTCCAGGTGTAGGCGCGGTCGCGCAGACCCGTACCCGTGAGCGCGTCGAAGTTCTCGGCGAAGCCGTGGGTCTCGCACAGGGCGCGGAAGCGGGCGCTGATGTCGTCGGCGAGCCGGTCGTGTCCGGCGCGGCGCAGGCCGTCCTCGATGAGGACGGTGGCGGGGGCCCAGACGGGGCCGCGCCAGTAGCCGTCGGAGAGGTAGTGCGGTGAGGTGGGCAGTTCGGTGGCGAGGCCGTACGGGGTCAGATGGGCCTTGATGTGGTCGGCGAGCGCGCTGCCGACCTCGCCGGGCAGGTGCTCGCCCAGCACGATGGGCATCAGGTCGAGGAGGCTGGAACTGCTCCAGGTGTCCCCGGTGGCGGCTCCCCGGGCGACGAACCGTTCGCCGGTCCAGAGCTCGTCCAGCAGCGCCGACTGGACCTCGCGGGCCGTGCGCGTCCACCGGCTCGCTTCGTCCGACAGGTCCAACTCCGTTGCTATGGCGGCGAGTTCATGGAGTTGGAGGACGAGGAAGGCGGCCAGGTCGGCGGTGACGACCACCCGCTCGGGGTCGAACGTGGTGGCGTTGTCCCAGCCGCTGTCGTTGCCGTGCTGGTAGTGGGGCAGGGCGGCGCCGGGTGCGCGTCGTGCGCTGAGCCAGAAGTGGGTCCAGCGTTCCAGCCGGTCGTAGGTCTCGGCCAGTTCCGCCCGGCCGGGAGGCACCGGCAGCCGGCGGCGCAGACGGCCCGACGTCCAGCCGTGGATGGGCGGTTTGACGAAGTTGTGGAGGACCTCGGAGTGGGTGACCGAGTCGGGCAGGGCTCCGCTGCCGTCCTGGTGGTCGAAGGGCAGGGCGAACTGGTCCACGGCCAGTCCGGGACAGCCCGGCGCCAGGGCCAGGGCGTTGAAACAGTGGTCCCAGCTCCAGACCTTGTCCATCCAGTGCTTGGACATGAGGACGGCGGGCCGGGAGACGAGTCCGGCCGGGCGTACGGTCGCCGACCAGAGGACGTAGGCGGCGAGTTCGGCGGCCGGGGTCGCTGACGAGCGCCAGGGGGCCACCGCGTCGACGAACTCCGCGAAGGATCCGCGGGCCGCCGCCACGATCCCGTCGAAGGCGGCCGGGGACGCGTAGGGCGGGCGAGCGGTGTCGAGTTCCTCGACGGCGATCTCCCACTCGCCGCCCGCCGCCGCGGCCACGTCGAGGCCGCGCTCGCCGCCGCCCAGCGCCTGGGCTCCCGCGGTGTGGGCGATACGGCCGGACAGGAGGGTGACGCGGTAGCGGCGCCCCGTCTCGTACGAGGTGAACACGTGGGCGTCCGCCGCCGGGTCGTGGAAGAAGTACGTCCCGCTGAACGGCGTCAGGACCTGCGCGGCCGCACGGACGCCGAGGCCCAGTCCGCTGCCCCGCACGCGCACGGTGTCCGGCGACTCATAGGCGAGGTCGACGCGCCCGGCCGGGCCGACCCAGCTGAGCAGTCCCGGAGTCGCCTCGACACGGGTGCCGGTGCGCTCGCCCGTCTCCGGGTCCAGGGGGACGAGGCGGAGGACGGCGTGCATGCCGTTCTGGTGCGAGACGAGGTGGAGGTCCTCGGCGTACGCCTTCTCCGCCACCACGGGTGAGATGCCGAACCAGGATCCGAACGTGCTGAACGGGATGTCGTGGACGGAGAAGGCAGGTCCGGACGACGGGGCGGCGGTCATGTAGGCGTGACTCGTTTCTCGAGCAGGGATCGTCGGCGGAGGGGAAGGTCCGCGGGAGGTTCGCGGGGAGGTCAGTCCTTGACGGCACCGGCCGTCACGCCTGCGGCGACGTAGCGCTGGGCCAGGACGAGGATCACCGCGGCGGGCAGCGAGGCCACGACGGCCGTCGCCATGATGGCGTTCCACTCCTGGTTGTTGTTGCCGATGTAGTGGTAGATGCCGAGGGTGATCGGCTCGTGGGCGCCGCCGTTGACGAGGGTGCCGGCGAAGACGAAGTCGGACCACGACCACAGGAACGCGAACAGGGACACCGTGACGACGGCGTTGCGGCTCATCGGCAGGACGATGGACCGGAAGGTGGTCAGGGGCCCGGCGCCGTCCATCGTCGCGGCCTGGAGCAGTTCGCCGGGGATGCCGGACATGAACGCCGTGAAGATGAGCACCGCGAACGGGACGGCCAGGGTGGAGTCGGCGACGATCAGGCCGGGCACGGACCGGAGCAGGCCGAGCTCGAGGTAGATCGCGTAGAAGCCCATCGCCATGATGATGCCGGGGATCATCTGGGCGACCAGGAGGAGGAAGCCGAGCAGACCGCCGCCGCGCGGGCGCAGTTTGGCCAGGGCGTAGCCGGCGGGGGCGGCCAGCGCCACGGTCAGGACGACCGTGCCCAGGCCGATGACCAGGCTGGTCGCGAGGTAGGGCAACTGCTCGTCCAGGACGGTGCGGTAGCCGGACAGGGTGCCGTTCAGCGGCAGCAGGTCCGGCGGGCTCTTGCGCATGTCCTGGTCGCGGGTGAGGGAGACGTTGAGCATCCAGTAGACGGGGAAGAGCATGACCCCGGTCAGCAGCAGACCGATGCCCGTCTTCCACCATGAACGGCCGGTGCTTCGTTTCATGACAGCGCCTGCTTTCGCTGGACCCGGATGTAGACGAGGCCGAACACCACAGCGGCGACGACGAGCAGGTTGCCGACGGCCGCTCCGGGGCCGAAGGCGGGCAGGAGGTTGCCGAAGCCGAGCTGGTAGGACCAGGTGGCGAAGGTGGTGGACGAATCCGCCGGGCCGCCCTTGGTCATGATCCAGATGATGTCGAAGACCTTGAGTGTGTAGACGAGGCCCAGGAGCAGGGTGATCGCGGACACCGGGCGCAGCAGCGGGAAGGTGATGCGCCAGAAGCGGTGCCAGGCGTTCGCCCCGTCCAGTGCCGCCGCCTCGTACAGGCTGGCGGGGATGGACTGGAGGCCGCTGTGCAGCACGACCAGGTTGAAGGGGACGCCGATCCAGATGTTGGCGATGATCACCGAGGTCAGTGACCAGGACGGCGAGGTCAGCCAGTTCACCGGGCCGACGCCGACGGTGCTCAGCAGGGCGTTGACGATGCCGGAGTCGCTGTTGAGCATCCACGACCAGGTGGAGGCCGACACGATCAGCGGCAGCAGCCAGGGCACCAGGAACAGGGCCCGCAACGTCGCCGACAGCCGGAAATTCTGGTGGAAGAAGACCGCGAGGGCCAGGCCGATGGCGTACTGGAAGACCAGGCACACGGCCGTGAACACCACGGTGTGGAGCAGGGCCGGGGCGAAGGTCGGGTCGTCGAGGACCTTGCTGTAGTTCTCCAGGCCCGTGAAGGGCGCGTTGCCCTGGACGAAGGAGCGGACCGTGTAGTCGCGCAGGCTCAGGTCGAGGTTGCGGTAGAGCGGATAGGCGTAGAAGAGGACGAGGTAGAGGGTCACCGGGGTGAGGAACGCCCAGGCGGCCCATTGCTGGGAGGTCGGACGGCGCCGCGTCCCGGGACGGGCCGATGGCGGGTCGGAGGCCACCGCCGGCCCGGTCGGGGTGCGCACGGGCCGGTGGTCCGGCGGGTGTGCCGTCTGCTTCATCGGGCCCATGTCACTTGACCGCGGCCTGCGCCGACGTCAGCGCGTCCTTCGGCGACTTGGACCCGCTGAGGGCGGACTGGACCGCCTTCCACAACTGCTCCGAGATCTTGGGGTACTTGGTGCCGAGGTCGCCGCTGGTGCGTCCCTTGGCCGACTTGACCGCGTCGACCCAGGGCTTCAGCGCGGGGTTGGCCGCCACCTGCTTGTCCTGGACCTCACCGGTGGGGGCCACGTAGGACAGGGTGGTGTCGGTGTCGTACAGGTTCTGGGTGTTGGTCAGGCAGGCCGCCAGCTTCTGCGAGGTGGTGTACCGGCCGGTGTCCTCCTGGACCGGGAGGGTGACGAACTCGCCGCCGGTCGGGGCGGCGGCGGGGCCCCCATCGGAGCCCGGGATCGGCAGGACTCCGTAGTCGAAGCCGGCCTTCTCGGCGCCTGCGAGCTGCCAGGTGCCGTTCTCGGCGAAGGCGTAGTCGCCGCCGGCGAACTCCTGCCAGCTGGTCGTCTGGGTGTTGTTGATGACCGAGTTGGGGGCGTAGCCCTGCTTCAGCCAGTCCTTCCACAGTGACAGTGCGGACACGGCCTGCGCGGAGTCGAGTCCGGTCAGTTCGGCGCCCGCGCCCCAGAACCAGGGCAGGAACTGGAAGCTGCCCTCCTCGGTGCCGATCGCCGAGAAGGTGATGCCCTTCTTGCCCGCCTTCTTGACCTTCTGCAGCGCCGCCGTCAGCGACTTCCAGTCCTTGACCGAGGCGATGTCCACCCCGGCCTCCTTCAGCACCTCCTTGTTGTAGTAGAGGGCGAGGGTGTTGGCGCCGATGGGCGTGCCGTACGTCTTGCCGCCCGACTGGCCGGCCGCGAGCAGGTTGGGGTTCACCTTGGAGGTGTCCAGCTTGTTCTCGTCGGTCGTGGTGAGCACGCCCGCCTCGGCCAGGGTCGAGACGACCGGGTTGTCGACGATCAGGACGTCCGGGGAGTTGCCCTGCTGGGCCGCGAGCAGCGTCTTGTTGGCCAGGTCGCTGGTGTCGAAGCCGGTCCGCTGGACCTTCACGCCGGCCTGGGTGCCGCACTTGTCGAGCAGCTTCGTCCAGGCCGAGCCCTTGGCGAACTGCGGGTACGGGTCCCAGATCGTGTAGGTGCCGCTGTCGGCGTCCTTGGCGTCGGTGCTGCCCGCGCCGGAGGAACAGGCGGTGCCGACGACGGCGACGACGGTCGACAGGGCCACGGCCGCGAGGCGCCGTCTGGAGGAGCTGTGCATGGCGGGTCCTTCGTTCTTGGCATACGGGTGCGGTGGGCGGAGTGAGGAGGGGTGTGCGGGTACGCCGAAGGGCGGCGTCGTGCCGGGTGAAGTGAGGAGAGTGCGAGGAGGGACCGGGGGTCAGGCGGGGGGCGTACCGCCGGCGGGACCGGTGCTCGCCCGCAGTGAGATGGGCGGTGCGAGAAGGTGGTGGCGAGGCGGCGCGCCGGGGTGGTCGAGCCGTTCGATGAGCAGGTCGACGGCGCGGCGGCCCATCTCCTCGGCCGGTACGTCCGCCGCGGTGAGCTGCGGTGTCACCGTCTCCGCCCACCGGCCGGCGACGACTCCGGTGACGGAGAAGTCCCGCGGCACGTGACGGCCGGCCTGGGAGAGCCCTCGGTAGAGGCCACCCAGGGCGGCTTCGTTCAGCGTGACCAGGGCTGTCGTCGCCGGATCGTCGTGCAGGATCTGTTCCAGGCAGGCCTGGCCGGACGCGGCGTCGTCCCCGCAGCAGTACGTCCGCACCGTCAGCCCGCGCTCGGCCGCCGCCTTGGTGAAGCCGTCCAGCCCCCGGTGCGCGGACTCGTACCCCGCCCGCAGGAGCTGCTCCGGCCGGTTGACGAAGGCGACCCGGCGATGACCGAGGTCCGCGAGGTGGTGCACGCAGGCCGCCGCCAGTGCGGTGTGGTCCAGGCCCACCCACCAGCCTCTCTCCGGGTGCGCGGTGCGGCCGATGGCGACGGCCGGGAAGTCCAGGGCGGCCAGGTGGTCGACCCGGTCGTCCTCCAGCCGGATCTCCATCAGGATCGCGCCGTCGACCCGCCGCTCCCCGAGCAGCCGCTGGAACGAGCGGTCGCTGTCCACGCCGCTCGGGGACAGCAGCACGTCGTAGTCGTGGGCCGCGGCGGCTTCGACGACACTGCCGATGAAGTCCAGCTGCATGCCGGTGTAGTGGTTCCCGGCGGGCGGGAAGACCAGGCCGATCGTGCTGGTCCGGCCGTTGGCCAGGGCGCGTGCACTGGCGTTGGGCCGGTAGCCCAGTTCGTCGATGACGTCCTGGATCTTGCGGCGGGTCTCGTCCGACACCGGACGTTTGCCGCTCAGCGCGTACGACACGGTGCTCCGCGAGACACCGGCCCGCCGGGCGATCTCACCGATGTTCACGGGCGACTCCTTGCGTGGGCTCTCGAACCGGCGAGTGTCGAACCGGTTCGCGTGAAGTGAAGCTAGGAACTGTCCGGGCGGCTGTCAACAGTCCGCGCAGCACTTCTTGGTCTGCGGCAGAGGTATTGCTGGGGGATTTCGCCGGTGCTAGCTTCCTGCGAACCGGTTCGACCGAGCGGCGGTCTGGCGATGCGTCGAACCGGTTCGACTCCTTCAGCGTCCGAGCAGTCACGTCCGAGCAGTACGGAACCCACGGAGACCTCAGTGCGACGAAGTAGAACGACTGTGGCCGGAGCCGTCGCGACGGCCGCCCTCGCCACGCTCCTGGCCGGCCCGTCCGCGGGCACCGCCGGGGCCGTGGAGCGGGAACGGCTCGTCATCGACCTCGCCACCGACACCGGCGCCTTCCACGGCGGCGCCGCCGGCTCGCTGTACGGCGTGTACGGCGACGGCGTGCCGAGCCGCAACCTCATCGAGGGCATGCACCTGCGCACGGTGTCGACGAAGGCGCAGGACGGTCCGCAGCACCCGGGAGCGGACGCGCTGGAGATGCTGCCGCCGTTCGTGGACTCGGGCGGCAAGGACGTCTACGTCTACATGACCGACATCTACCGCGGCTTCCCGTACCAGTGGCCGGGCGCCAGCGGCCCCGAGCGGCTCGCGGACTTCAAGGCGAAGATCAAGAAGCAGGTCCAGCAGGTCCTGACCATGGGCGAGTACAAGGACAACGTCGTCTACGTGCCCTTCAACGAGCCCGAAGGCAACATGTTCGGGACCGGCGAGTGGAGCTACAACAAGGTCTCCTGGCTGAACGACCCGCAGCACTACTTCGCGGCCTGGAAGGAGGTCTACCACCTCATCAAGGGCCTCGACCCGGACGCCCGCATCGCCGGCCCCAACACCAGCGTCCTCTACAACCAGGTCAAGGGCTTCCTGCAGTACGCCAAGGCCAACGACGTGGTGCCGGACGTGATGACCTGGCACGAGCTGTCGTCACCCGCAGCGGTCCGCACCAGCGTGGCGAAGTACCGGCAGATGGAGAAGGACGTCGGCGTCGGCCCGTTGCCGATCAACGTCAACGAGTACGGGCACAACTACCACCTGTCCGTGCCCGGCCAGGTCGTCCAGTGGGTCTCCGCCATCGAGGAGTCGAAGATCGACGCCGACCTGGCGTACTGGAACATCGACGGCAACCTCAACGACTCGGCCGTGGAGGCCAACAAGGGCAACGGCCAGTGGTGGCTGTTCAACGCCTACGGGCAGATGTCCGGCCACACGGTCGAGGTGACCGCCCCGCACCCCAACCAGCAGTACACCCTCCAGGGCGTGGCGACCCTCGACAAGGACAAGAGGCAGTCCCGGGCCCTCTTCGGCGGCAAGAGCGGCGACGCCGACATCGTCTTCGACCACATCGACCCGAAGCTGTTCGGGAAGAGCGTGCGCGCAACCGTCCAGGAGATCCCCTGGACCGGCCAGGTCGGCGACTCCGCCCAGCCGGCGCGGCTCGCGGACCAGGAGCTGACGGTCGGCGCGGACGGCTCGGTGACGCTGCCGATGACCGGCATGAACGAGATGTCCGCCTACCAGGTCATCCTCTCCCCCGGCGGCAACGGCGCCAAGCCGGCCGCGCCTTCGGTCAGCTGGCGCAAGACGTACGAGGCGGAGAACGCCACCTACACCGGCAAGGGTTACTCCAAGAACGGCCCCGAGGGCACGCCCTCCGACGTCGGCAAGTTCGCCACGTCGGGCGCCTACAACGTGGGCGGACTGCGCACCGGCTCCGACGGGGTCCTCGCCTTCGACGTCGAGGTCCCGCAGGACGGCACGTACGACCTGAGCGTCTTCGCCAACTCCTACAACCTGTACGACCTGGTGAAGGAGCAGGGCCCGACCAACGTCTTCCTGCGGGTCGACGGCAAGGAGCCGCAGGAACTGCGGCTGCCGCTGGGCTACAAGTGGGTGGTGTGGGGCCACACCGACACGACGGTGAAGCTGACGGCGGGCAAGCACCGGATCACGCTGGCCGCGCAGGACCCCGACCTCGGGGTCACGAAGGGTGACGCGATCATCGACAAGATCGACCTGTCCCTGCGCGACGAGAAGGTGACCGCCCCGGCGATCTACGAGGCCGAGTACGCCACCCTCTCCGGAACCCGGCCGGGCTACACCCACGCCGGCGCCTCCGGTCCCGGTGCCGTGAAGCTGCCGAAGGGCGCCTCCGCGACGTTCTGGGTCCACTCCCCCGCCGACGGTGAATCGACCGTGTCGGTCGACCACTTGGGCGGCGGCCGGGCGAGCCTGGCCCTCAACGGCGAGAAGCTCGACCTGCCCCTGGCCGGCGGAACCGGGAAGGGCACGGACACGGTCCGGCTGTTCCTGTCCGGCGGCATCAACAAGATCACTGTCACCGGTACGGCGGGCGAGCTGGTCCTCGACCGGCTGCGGGTCGCCCCGTCGAAGGGCACCCTCGTGCCCACCGTCTACCAAGCCGAGAACGGCACGCTCACCGGCGCGGCGAAGGTCACCGGCGCCTACCCGTTCGCCGCGAACGGCAAGGCCGTCACGGACATCGGCGACGGCAAGGGCAACGCCCTCACCGTCGACGTCGTGGCCGCCAGGGCCGGGCGGCACGCGCTGACCATCCGCTACTCCAACGCCGAGCAGGCACCCGCCACCCACTACAACCCCGACCCGATCGCCCGCCACGCCGACCTCTCCGTCAACGGCGGACCGGCCCGCCGGGTGCTGTTCCCGACCACGTTCCACTTCAACAACTTCTGGGACCTGACCGTCCCGGTCACCCTGAAGAAGGGCACGAACCGGCTGACCTTCACCGCCGAGGAACTCCCCGACTTCAACGGCGACACCTACAACCAGTACGACCAGCGGTCCCCGTACGCACCGGTGATCGACCGGCTCGCCGTCACGCCGATGGCGGCGAAGTAACCCCTGTTCTGCACGCGAGGCGCCGATCCGGAAACCCGGTCGGCGCCTCGCACCGCGCGTCAGCGTCCGCGCGGCACGTCACCCACAGGGGTGGTGAGGGAGGTCCTCCGCCCGGAAGGCGGAAACCCGGGGCTCCCGGCGCCGGTACGTTGGCACGGTGCGGCGGATCGGGGAGTTCACCGTGGAACGGCGCCTCGGTGCCGGCGGGATGGGGGTGGTGTACCTCGCGCGCAGTGCCGCCGGGCGGCGCGTGGCGCTGAAGGTGATCCGGCCCGAGTACGCGGACGAGCCGCACTTCCGGGCCCGGTTCCGGCGCGAGGTGGCGGCGGCACGCAAGGTGAGCGGGGCGTTCACGGCGCCCGTCCTGGACGCCGACCCGGACGGGGATCCGCCGTGGCTGGCGACGCAGTACGTCGTCGGCGACTCCCTGGACGACCGGGTGCGGTCCGGCGGTCCGCTGCCCGTGGCCGACGTCGTCCGGCTGGCCGGACAGCTCGCGGAGGCGCTGCGCGACATCCACCGGCAGGGCATCGTGCACCGGGATCTGAAGCCCGCGAACGTCCTGCTCGCCGAGGACGGCGTACGGGTCATCGACTTCGGCATCGCCCGCTCCCTGGCGCAGAGCCGGGCGCTGACCCGCAGCGGCGCGCTGGTGGGCACCCCGGCCTTCATGGCGCCGGAGCAGCTGATCTCGGCCCAGGCGGTCTCCCCGGCGACGGATGTGTTCGCGCTCGGTGGCGTGCTGGCCTTCGCCGCGCTGGGCCGCAGTCCCTTCGAGGATCCGGAAGCGGCGGGACTCGAGCCGATCGCGGTGGCCTTCGCGGTGGTGCACCAGGAGCCGGACCTCACCGGTCTTCCCGGAGCGCTGCGCGGGCTGGTGACCCGCTGTCTCAGCAAGGACCCGGCCCGCCGGCCCGGCCTGGAGGAAGTGCTGCGTCTGGCGACGAGGGCGGAGCAGAGCGACGGCGAGGACGGCAGCACGCGGCCCGTGCGGCGCCGGCGCCCCGGGAAGGCGGCGGTCGCCGCGCTGACGGCGTTGACCGCGCTGTTCCTGCCGGGTGATGTGTCACGGTCGGAGGCGTCGGCGGTCCTGCCCTGCGCGGACGGTATGACCGCCATCGGTGAGGGGCGCATGCGCCGATGCGTCGGTCTGCTGGCCGCTGACGCGTCGCCGGAGTTGCTGCGCCGCTCGTCGAGCCGGGCCGTCGCCCCTGTGCTGGAGCGGATCGCCGCCGAGAACCGGCGGGTCGTGGCGGCCGCCGCGCAGCCGGGCGGCCGGCCGTACGTGTCGATGGTGTATCTGACGCCCCTCACCGAGGAGTTCGACGGCACTGCCTCGATGGAGGCGGTGCGGCGGGATCTGGAGGGCGCCCATTTCGCGCAGCTCAGGACCAACGGCAGACTCGCCGGCGCGGGCGAAGGCGCCCCGGTCCGGCTGCTGTTCGGCCAGACCGGGGGCTCCGCCGAGCAGCGCAACCACACGGTCGGGCAGGTGCTCGGGGCCCGGCGTGCCCAGCGGATCGTGGCGGCCCTCGGACTGGGCGGCAGCACCGCCGCCAGCCAGGACATGGTGGAGGAGTTGACGGCCGGTGGCCTGCCCGCGTTCGGTTCGGTCCTCACCGCCGACTCCTGGTCGGCCGTTCCCGGGCTGGCGCGGGTCGCGCCCACCAACGCCGATCAGGCGGCGGCCGCCGTGCAGCACCTGTCGGCCGGGCCGCTCGCCCGCGCCCGGATCCTGTTCGTGCAGGACGTCGCGCCCGGGGACCAGTACACCAGCACCCTCGCCCAGCAGTTCCGCCTCCGGATACGGCCCGGCCGGCTCGTCCGCGCGGAACCCACCCTGTTCGACTCGTCGCGGACCGGTCCGACCGACTTCCGCGCCGCGCTGGCGGACGTGTGCCGGGTGAAGCCCGACGTCGTCTACTTCGCCGGCCGCGGCACCACGCTGCCGCAGCTCCTGACCGTCCTCGCCGAGCGCCGCTGCCGGGAGCACCGGATCACCGTGATGTCGGGCGACGACACCATGATGATCAGACACACGGCCGGCTTCGACGTGCGGGAACTGTCCGATGTGCTCGGCAAGGGCCGCATCGGCCTGCTCTACACCGGTCTCGCCCATCCCGGTGCGTGGGACTCGGCACCGGACGCGTTCGACGCGAACCTCGTCGCGCCCTTCCGCGACGGCAGGTTCACCGGCACGTTCCCGCACAGCGACCTGGAGGACGGCAGGGCCGTCATGATGCACGACGCCCTGCTCACCGCCGTGCGGGCGGTCCGGGTGACCCCCGCGGTGCCGGATCCGACGGTCACCGACGTGCACCGGACGCTGGCCCGGCTGCGGCAGGAGGGCCCTCTGCCGGGCGCGAGCGGCTGGATCGCCCTCGGCAACGACGGCGCCGCCCAGGACAAGGCGATCCCCGTCCTGCGGATCACCCCGGACGGCCGCACCACCGCCACCACGGTCACGTCGGCCGACGGCACCCCGCAGAGCGGGCCGGCTCGGGCGATGTCGGTCGCACCGTAGAACCGGGCGGGCTCCTGCCGCTCAGGGGGCCGCCACTCAGGAGGCGGGCTCCGTCACGCGGTGGGCGGGCCCCGGCCCGGTCGTCAGCGCTTGCCCGGGGCGGGCGCGGTGGGGCCGTCCGGGCCGGCGCGGAGCATCGCCTTGTAGAGCGCGTCGTGCTCGGGCGGGTCGGGCAGGGGGCCGCGGGCGGGGGCCTCCAACGACTGGATCATCAGGGCGACCACGCGTCGCCAGGCATCCGGGGCGGCGTCGCCCGTGGCGTTGACGACACCCGCGTTGGCCATGTGGATCAGTACCAGGTCGGAGGGGTCGAAGTCCTCGCGCAGCCGGCCGGCTGCCTTGGCGCGGTCGATGAGGCGCAGCATGGCCTCGTATGCCTCGTCGCGGCGCTGCTCCAGGGCTTTGGCGGTGGGGAAGGTCATCGTCAGGACGTCGGCGAAGCCGTGGTCGGCGGCCTGCATCGCACAGGCCGCCTCGATGTAACCGACGAAACCGTTCCAGGGGTCGGGGTCCTCCAGGGCGACCGTGACCGCGTCGGCGTAAGCGTCCATGCGGTCGGAGAAGACGGCGTCGACCAGCTCCTCCTTCGTCGGAAAACGGCGGAACATGGTCGCGATCCCCACGCCCGCCTCACGGGCCACCGACGCCATCGAGGCGCTCAGGCCGTCCCGCGCGAACACGATGCGCGCGGCGGCGATGATCCGCTCCCGGTTGCGCTCGGCGTCCTTGCGCAGCGGCTGGGCGGCGGGACCGTCGGAATGCTGGGCGCCAGGACTCATACCGGCCACTCTAACGATCGGATCACCGCGTCCCGTTCCTCCCTCAGGGCATGGTCAGCGCCTCCGGCAGCGGCGCCCGGCCGGTGAGGTTCTCCGGGCGCAGGATCGTGTCCAGTTGCTCCGTCGTGAGCAGACCCGCCTCCGTGGCCAGCTCCTTGATGCCGCGTCCCGTGGCGAGGGCCTCGCGGGCCAGCGCAGTGGAGGCGGCGTAGCCGATGTGGGGGGCGAGCGCGGTCACCAGGCCGATGGAGCGGTGGACCGTGTCGTGGAGGTGTTCGCGGTTGGCGGTGATGCCGGGGACACAGCGGGTGGCGAGCGTGTCGCAGGCCGCGCGCAGATGGGTCAGGGAGCGCAGCAGGCTGTAGGCGATGACCGGTTCGAAGGCGTTGAGCTGGAGCTGCCCGGCTTCGGCGGCCATGGTGACGGTCAGGTCGTTGCCGATGACCTCGAACGCGACCTGGTTGACGACTTCGGGGATCACCGGGTTGACCTTGCCGGGCATGATCGACGAACCGGCCTGCACCGGCGGCAGGTTGATCTCGCCGAGCCCGGCGGTGGGGCCGGAGGACATCAGGCGCAGGTCGTTGCACGTCTTGGAGAGTTTCACCGCGACGCGCTTGAGGACGCCGGAGAGCTGGACGAAGGCGCCGCAGTCCTGGGTGGCTTCGATGAAGTCGCCCGCGGGCCGGACGAGTTCGCCGCTGATGTCGGCGAGGCGGCGGCAGGCGAGTTCGGCGTAGCGGGGATGGCCGTTGATGCCGGTGCCGATCGCGGTGCCGCCGAGGTTGGACTCCAGTAGGAGGGCGGCGGCCTCGTTCAGGCGCTGGCGGTCCTCCTCGATCATGACGGCGTAGGTGGTGAATTCCTGGCCGAGGGTCATAGGAACGGCGTCCTGGAGCTGGGTGCGGCCCATCTTCAGGACGTCGCCGAACTCCGTCGCCTTGGCGGTGAAGACCGTGGCCAGCGCACCCAGGGAGGCGCCGAGCCGGCGCAGTGAGGCGACCAGGGCCAGACGTACGGCGGTGGGGTAGACGTCGTTGGTGCTCTGGCCGAGGTTGACGTGATCGAGCGGGTGGATCACGTCGTAGCGGCCGCGGGGGTGGCCGAGGATCTCCAGGGCCCGGTTGGCGATGACCTCGTTGGCGTTCATGTTCGTCGAGGTGCCGGCGCCGCCCTGGACGGGGTCGACGACGAACTGCTCGTGCAGCCGGCCGAAGCCGATCTCCTCGCAGGCCCTGATGATCGCCCCGGCGATGTCCGGCGGCAGCAGGCCCAGGTCACGGTTGGCCCGGGCAGCCGCCTGCTTGACGGCGGCCAGTGAGGCGATCAGGTCGGGGAACTGCGCGATGGTCGACCCGGTGATCGCGAAGTTCTCCACCGCCCGCGCCGTGTGCACGCCGTAGTAGGCGTCTGCCGGGACCTCCTTGTCCCCCACCAGGTCGTGTTCCCCGCGTGTGGTCGGCGTCATCCGATGCTCCTCGTCCTTGCGGGCCCCTTGACAGGCCGCCGCTTCCGCCCTCAGTGTTACCGGCCAACACGCAGAACGCAATATATTGCATGACGGGAGCATCATGAGTCGCGTTCACCCCCACCCCACCAGCACGGACACTCCAGCGACCCGGCCCTCGGGCTTCTGGCGGCGCTGTCTGCGGATGCCGATCGGAGTCCAGTCGGTCATCGCCGTCGGCCTCGGCGCCCTGATCGGAACCCTCGCTCCGACGGCCGGCGAGCAGATGAAGATCCTCGGGGAGGTGTTCCTGAACCTGGTGCAGGTCGTGGTCCTGCCGCTGGTCTTCCCGCTCATCGTGCTGGGCATCGCCCGCATGGAGTCGGTCAAGAAGGTCGGCCGGATCGCCGGCAAGGCCATCCTCTACTTCGAGATCGTCACCACCGTCATCCTGCTGATCGCGGTGGGCCTGGCCAAGCTCACGGGCATCGGCAAGGGCGCTCCCGTCCACGGGGCCGACGCCAAGGACCTGGACGGCATGAGCCAGGGCATCGACTTCCACGAACTGCTCCTGCACGCCGTACCGAAGAACATCTTCGCCGCGTTCAGCGAGGGCAACCTGCTCGGCGCGATCGTCTTCGCCCTCCTCGTCGGCGTCGCCATGGCCGCGATCGGGGAGAAGTCCGAGCCCTTCGCCTCCGTCCTGGAGTCCGTCGCCGCGGTGATGTTCAAGGTCGTCGGCTACGTCATCCGCATCGCACCGCTGGGCGTGCTCGGCTTCATCTCCTACGACGTCGCCCACTACGGCTTCGGCAACCTCCGCAGCCTGCTGGGCTTCATCGCCGTGGTCTACGCGGGCCTGGCCATCGTCGTCGGCGTGCTGTTCCCGCTCATCGCCGCGCTCTACCGCATCCGCTACGTCGAGCTGATGAAGTCGATCGCCGGGCTGGCCGGGATCGCCTTCGTCACCCGCAGCTCCGAGTCCGTCCTGGCACCGCTGATGGGCAAGCTCGAGGCGTTCGGCCTCAGCCGCTCGACGACCTCGTTCGTCGTCCCCCTCGGCTACTCCTTCAACACCGACGGCTCCGTCCTCTACCAGGCCGCCGCCCTGGTCTTCCTCGCCAACGCCTACGGGGCCGACACGTCCCTGCCCGCCCTGCTCCTCATGGTCGGCGTGCTGGTGATCCTCTCCAAGGGCATGGCCGGTGTCGCCTCCGCGTCCATCGTCGTCCTCATCGCCGCCGGCAACTCCGTCGGGCTGCCCGCCGAGGGCATCGCCCTGCTCCTCGGTGTGGACTTCATCGTCGACATGGCCCGCACCGGCGTGAACGTCATCGGCAATTCGCTCGCCGCCGCCGTCGTCGACAGCTCCGAGAAGAGGCGTGAGGCGAAACGCGGCGGACCTGACGCCCCCGGCAGCCCGGCCGAGGCCGACGCCCCGTCCTTCGAGAAGGAACCCGCCCAGTGACCACCCCCACCTCGGAGATCATCGGCATCCTGGGCGGCATGGGGCCGGCGGCCACCGCCGACTTCTACGCCAAGCTGGTGTCGATGACTCCGGGCAGCAGCGACCAGGACCACCTCCGTACGGTCATCTGGTCGGACCCCACCATCCCCGACCGCACCGACGCCCTGCTCGGCGACGGCCCCGATCCCACGCCCTGGCTCCTCGACGGCAGCCGCGTCCTGCGCGAGGCCGGCGCCACCGTCATCGCGATCCCCTGCAACACCGCGCACGCCTTCGTCCCGCGCATCGCCGACCACGTCGGCCTGCCCATCGTCCACATGATCGGCGAAGTGGCCCGGCACCTCACCACCGTGCGCCCGCGCATCCACACCGCCGGACTGCTCGCCACCACCGGCACCCTGCGCGCGGGCCTGTACCAGGAGTGGCTGGACCGCTTCGGGATCCGCCTCGTGCTGCCCGACGGCGGCAGCCAGGACCGTGAGGTGATGGCCGGCATCCGTGCGGTGAAGGCCGGTGACCGGGACGGCGCGGCCACTACCCTGGAGCGCGCCGCGCGGCGCCTGGTCGAGCAGGGCGCCCAGGCGGTGATCGCGGGCTGCACCGAGATCCCCCTCGGCCTGCCCGCCGACGCCGTGGACGTTCCCCTCGTCGACCCGGCGCTGATCCTGGCCCAGGCACTCGTCCGCCGGGTCAGAAGCGGGACCACGGCCGGAGAGGCCGCCTAGAGCGATGTACTGTACGCAATATGTCACTGGACAGTCCTGTCTCCCGCCGCCTCCTCAGCGACGAGGTCTTTCACCGCCTGCGCGACTCCATCGTGCGCGGAGAACTCGCCCCCGGGGAAAAGGTCAAGGACGGTGAACTCGCCGAGCGCCTCGGTCTCAGCCGCACACCGGTGCGCGAGGCGCTCGCCCGGCTCGCGGACATCGGCCTGGTCGAGGCGAAACCCGGCGTCTACACACGCATCACCACCCTCAACCGCCGCGACGTCGAGAAGACCCTCGCCGTGCTGCGCTCCCTGGACCAGCTCGCCGTCGAGACGGCCGTACCGGCCATGACCGAGCAGGACCTTCAACGGATGCGCGAGGCCAACCGGGACTTCGAACGGGCCGTCGCCGCCAACGACACCGACGCCGCTCTGGCCGCCGACGACCGTTTCCACGCCGTCCCCATCGCGGCGGCGGACAACCCCGTCCTGAGCCGGATCGTCGAGCAGCTCCACCCGCAGATCCACCGCATCCTCTACCGGAAGTTCTCCACCCTCCTCGGTGGCCGCAACACCATCGAGCACCACGACGAACTCATCACCGTCTGCGCCGGCGGCGACGCCCACGCCGCGGCCGAACTCTCCGGCCGGCACTGGTCCGAACTCGGCGGCCACATCAACCGGCTCTTCGACACCAACCAGTTCACGGAAGCCGGGGCAGGCTCCGCGTAGTGGCGGATGCCGTGTTCAGCCCCGCCAGGAACACGCCGCCGTTCCCTTGACCGGTACGGGGACACTGAGTACCGCACCGGAGGTCGCGTCCGGGTTCTTGACGCCGTACCTGGCCGTGGTGACGAGGAGACGGTTGCCGCCGGGGTGCAGGCATACGGACGTGGGATGCGGCGCGGGCACGGTCAGGCTGTGGAGCAGGCGGCCGTCGGGGTGGTACCGGCGGACCGCTCCGGCGCCCCACATCGCGGCCCACAGACAGCCCTCCTCGTCGACGGTCATTCCGTCGGGGCTTCCTTCGGCCTCGCTCAGGCGGGCGAAGGTGTCCGGACCGCCGATGAGGTCGCCCGAGACGGGGTCGACCCGGCAGCGGAGGATCGTGCCGGCGGCCGTGTCGGCGAGGTACATGGTCGTGCCGTCGGCGGTGAAGGCCGGGCCGTTGGCGATGGTCAGGCCGTCGAGGACGCGTACGACCGTGCCGTCGGGGTCCGTCCGGTAGAGCGAGCCGGCGCCGCGCGTGCCGTCGTAGGCCATGCTGCCCGCCCAGAAGCGGCCGGCCGGGTCGGCGACGCCGTCGTTCATCCGGCTGGGGAGCGGGGTGCGGTCCTCCGGGCGGTCCAGCCAGTCCAAGGAGCCGTCGGCGGAGAGCAGCGCGATGCCCCTGCCCGCGGCGGCGATCCAGGTGCCCGGCCGGTCCGCCACCGGCGCGACGGCCCCCAACGGCACCTCCAGCCCTGCGAGTTGGACCGGCCCCGTGGTGTCGCGCAGTTCGAAGAGCCGGCCGCTGAGGATATCGACGTACACATACCGGCCGTCGACCCAGCGGCCGCCCTCGGCGAGTTCGTACCCGCCGTCCACGACGACCGTCGCCGGCGCTGCTGCTGATGTCATGTCCGGTCTCCTGGCTCAGCGGATGGTCGTGCCGTCGGGCTCGTCGAACAAGCCGAGCTCATCCCGCGTCGGGAGGCCCTCCCAGTCGCCGCGGGTGGCGACGGCGAAGGCGGCGGTGGTGACGGCCCGGTGCAGACGGGCGGGAATGTCCGCGCCGTCCAGGAACCCGGACAGGTATCCGGCGACGAAGGCGTCGCCCGCGCCGACCAGATCGACCGCGTCGACCCGCCGGGCGGCGCGGTCGGTCACCCCGTCGGCGGTGAAGCTCGTCGCGCCGCGTCCGCCCCGTTTGACGACCACCTCGCGGACACCTGCGGACAGGAGGGTGTCTACGGCCTCCGGCTCTTCCGCCTCGGGCCGGTCCAGCATCAGCGGCAGTTCGTCCTCGGAGGCGATGAGCAGGTCGACGTGGGCCAAGATCGGCCGCAGGGCTGTACGCGCCCGATCGGCGGACCACAGCCGGGAGCGGTGGTTGACGTCGAAGCACACCGTGATGCCGGACTCACCTGCTGCGGCGGCTGCGGCCAGGGTGGTCTCGGCCGCCGACGGGCCGAGCGCCGGGGTGATGCCGGTCAGATGCAGGACGCGGGACCCGGGGGCCAGGGCGGGCAGGACGTCGGCCGGTGAGACGGCCGAACCGGCGGATCCCGCGCGGTAGTAGCTGACGCGGGTGAGGGTGCCCAGGCGGGGTTCGGTCAGGAGCAGGCCCGTGGGGCGGCCGGTGTCGTCGGTGACCGCGTGGCCGGTGTCGATGCCCTCGGCGCGGAGCGTGCGCAGGACCAGCGCGCCGAGTTCGTCCGCACCGACCCGGCCGGCCCAGCGCACGCGGTGTCCGAGCCGGGCCAGACCGATGGCGACGTTGGACTCGGCTCCGGCCACGGACAGACCGAGACTGCCGCCGAGACGCAGGGCGCCCTGGGCCCGCAGCGCCGCCATCGTCTCGCCGAAGGTCACCACGTCGGGCGGGGTCGTGCCGTCCGGTGTCGTCACGGCGTCTCCCCCGCGGCCACCTCGCGGAACACGGCCGCGCGGGCGCGGAGTCGGTCCAGGTCGCCGCCGTCGGCCGCGTCCCCGACCAGCGGTGAGCCGACGCCGACGGCGGTGGCGCCCCGGTCCAGATAGTCGCGGGCGGCCTGTGCGTCCACTCCGCCGACGGGCACGAACGGCACCTCGGGGAACGGGTCGCGCAGGGCCCGCAGATAGCCGGGGCCGCCGAGGGAGCCGGGGAAGAGTTTGATCGCGTCGGCGCCCCGGGCGAGGGCGAGTTCGATCTCGGTCGGTGTCAGGGCACCCATCAGCACGGGTATGCCGTAGGGCTCCAGTCCGTCGACCAGCGCCGGGGTGACGAGGTACGAGGCGCCTGCGTCCACGGCTCGCCCGGCGTCGGCGGCCGAGCGGACGGTTCCGGCGCCGAGGAGCGCGTCGGGGCCGAGTTCGGCGCGGGCCCGCCGGATGACGGTCAGGGCGTCGGCGGTGGTCAGTGAGACCTCGACTGCCGCGATGCCCTCCTCGGCGAGGGTGCGTACGGTGCGCAGTGCCGCGGCGGGGTCCTTGCCGCGCACGATCGCCAGCAGGCGGTGGGCGCGCAGCGATTCCACCAGGTTCATGGAAGGGGGCTCTCCTTGGGCGTGAGGTGCGAGGGGGCCGGGCGGGAGCTCACCATTCGGTGAACGCCCCGTCGGCTCCCCGCCAGACGGGGTTGCGCCAGCGGTGTCCGGCCTCGGCGGCACGGCGGACGGCCTTCTCGTCGATGTCGACGCCGAGACCGGGGCGGGACCCGCGGACGGCGTAGCCGCCCTCGAAGCGGAAGGGTTCGGGGTCCATCACGTACTCCAGCAGGTCGCACTGCCGGTTGTAGTGGATGCCCATGCTCTGTTCCTGGATGAGGAAGTTCGGCACGGAGAAGGCGATCTGCAGGCTGGCGGCGAGGGCGATCGGGCCGAGCGGGCAGTGGGGTGCCATGGTGACGTCGTACGTCTCGGCCATGGCCGCGATGCGGCGGACCTCGGAGATGCCGCCGGCGTGCGAGAGGTCGGGCTGGGCGACGGCGATGCCGCTGGTCATGACCTCGCGGAAGTCCCAGCGGGAGTAGAGGCGTTCGCCGGTGGCGAGCGGGATGCTCGTGGACTCCACCAGGCTGCGCAGGTGGCCCGAGTGTTCCGGAAGGACGGGCTCCTCGACGAACAGCGGGTGCAGGGGTTCCAGCAGCGGCAGCAGGCGGCGTGACATGGCGGTGGAGACGCGGCCGTGGAAGTCGACGGCGATGTCCCGCTCGTCGCCCAGCACCTCGCGGACGGCCGCGACGCGTTCGACGACCTCGGCGGTGCGGGCCGGGGTGTCGATCGGGGCGAGTTCGGCGGAGGCGTTCATCTTCACGGCCGTGAAGCCGGCCTTCATCTGCTCCCGGGCCAGCTCCGCCACGTCGCTCGGGCGGTCGCCGCCGATCCAGGCGTACATCCGGACGCGGTCGCGTACCGGGCCGCCGAGGAGGCGGTGCACCGGGACGCCGTAGGTCTTGCCGGCGATGTCCCACAGGGCCTGGTCGATGCCGGCGACGGCGCTGGAGAGGATGGGGCCGCCGCGGTAGAAGCCGCCCTTGGTGAGCACCTGCCAGTGGTCCTCGATGCGCAGCGGGTCCCGGCCGACGAGGTGGTCGGCCAATTCGTGGACCGCGGCGCGCACCGTCTCGGCACGGCCCTCGACCACGGGCTCGCCCCAGCCGGTGATGCCCTCGTCGGTGGCGACGCGCAGGAACAGCCAGCGCGGAGCCACCAGGAACGTCTCAAGTGCGGTGATCTTCAAGGAGCTTCCTTCGGCTGCGTGTCGGGGGCTTCGTCCTGGCCGTCCCGCGCCCGGACGGCCGCCAGGTCGTCGGAGGCCTGGGCCAGCAGGGACTCGACGGCGGCCACGGCGGCGTCCGGGTCGCCCGCTGCGACCGCGTCCAGCAGTTCCTGGTGCACGGGTATGGAGTCGGAGTGGTGCTGGGCGCCGTGCACGATCCGGTCGCGGACGCGCAGACCGGCCTCGATGACCACCTCCATGCGGCTGAGCAGTTCGTTGTGGGCGGCGTCCAGCAGGGCGCGGTGGAAGGCGAGGTCCGCCTCGACCATGGCGTCCGCGTCCGTGCCCGCCGCCGCCATGGCGTCGAGCGCCTGCCGCATCGCGTCCAGGTCGGACGGGGTGCGGCGGGCCGCGGCGAGCCGGGCTCCGGCGGGCTCGACGATCGCGCGGACCTCGGCGAGGTCCTCCAGGAAGGCGTCGGTGGGCGCGCTGCTGCCCTGCCAGCGCAGCAGGTCGCTGTCGAGCAGGTTCCAGTCGGCGCGGGGCCGGATGGTCGTCCCGCGCTTCTGCTTCGACTCGAGCAGGCCCTTGGACGCCAGTACGCGCATCGCCTCGCGGACGACGGTCTTGCTGACGCCGAGTTCCGTCTCGAACTTGACCGGGTCCACCACGGAGCCCGGGGGATAGTCGCCGCGGATGATGCGCCGGCCCAGCTCCTCCACGGCCTGGCCGTGCAGCCCCTTACCGGGATGGGTCACCACGTTCTCCGTTTCCGCTCCGGTCCTGTGCGCCGCGGCCGCGCTCGGTGCGCGGCGCTCACGAGGACTCCTTCATGACGCTCCATCCTCCATCGACCACGAGGCTCGCTCCGGTCACGAAGGAGGCGTCCGCCGACGCCAGGAAGGCGACGGCGGCGGCGACCTCCTCCGGCTGCCCGAACCGCTTGGCCGCCGTGGCCGCCACGCTGCGCGCCCGGTCGGCTTCCGGGATCCCGTCCCACGCGGCGGTGAGGACGGGTCCGGGCAGCACCGTGTTGACCCGGATGTCCGGCCCGTACTCGACGGCCAGCTGCCGCCCCAGCGAGCACAGCGCGCCCTTCGCCGCGGCGTAGGCGGCGTGGCCGGGCAGGCCGATGACCGCATGCACCGAGGAGGTGAGGACCACGGAGCCCCGAGCCTCGCGCAGCATGGCCGCGAAGGTCTTCATCGCCCGCCAGGCCGGCTTGAGCAGCACGGCCATCTGGCCGTCCCACTCGGCCTCGGCCATCTCGTGGGCGGGCTTGTTGAGCTGGGCGAAGGCGTTGCTGTGCAGCACGTCCAGCCGGCCGTGCCGTTCCTGGACATGGCGGGCCAGGTTCTCCCAGTCGGCGGCCGAGGTCACGTCGCAGCGCACGTACTCCGCAGGCCCTCCCCCGGCCTCGATGTCGGCCGCGACCGTCTTGCCGGCCGTGTCGTCGACGTCCGTCACCACGACCGTCGCGCCCTCGTCGGCGAGTCTGCGGGCCGTGGCCGCGCCGATTCCGTGCGCGGCGCCGGTGATCACCGCCACGCGCCCCGCCATCCTGCGGCATTCCGTCATTCCGCGCCTCTCCCCTCGACCGCCTGCACTCGAGTCTGCTCCGACTGCTCCAGTCAGCATGCTCCAGTCAGCATAACTGTTTCAATTAATAATGAATATATCTTGACGGGCTGGTGATGACGCTCCGAGACTGACCGCCATGCGACAGGCAGACTCAAGTGCGATCGACGCCCGGCGGCGACTGCGCCCGCCCGGGATCGCCTTCGGCGGCGACTACAACCCCGAGCAGTGGCCCGAGGAGGTGTGGGCCGAGGACGTGGCGCTGATGAAAGAGGCGGGCGTCTCCCTGGTGACGGCCGGGATCTTCTCCTGGGCGAAGGTGGAGCCGAGGCCCGGCGAGTACGACTTCGGCTGGTTCGACCGGGTCATGGACCACCTCGCCGGAGCGGGGGTGGCCGTGTGCCTGGCCACCATGACGGCGTCGCCGCCCCCGTGGCTGTCCCGGCTGCACCCCGGCATCCTCCCCGAGACCGCCGACGGGCGGCGCATGTGGCCCGGTGGACGCCAGCACTACTGTCCCTCCAGCCCCGTCTACCGCGAACACGCCACGCGTCTGGTCGAGCGGCTGGCCACCCGGTACGCCGACCACCCGGCGCTGGAGATGTGGCACATCGGCAACGAGTACGGCTGCCACACCCCGATGTGCTGGTGCGAGGAGTCGGCCGCCGACTTCCGGCGCTGGCTGGCCGAGCGGTACGGCGACGTCGAGGCGCTCAACGACGCCTGGTCGACGGCCTTCTGGGCGCAGCGCTACGACAGTTTCGACGAGGTGCTGCCGCCCCGGCTCGCGCCGACCTTCCCCAACCCCGCCCAGCAGCTGGACTTCGCCCGGTTCTCCGACGACGCCCTGCTCCGGTGCTACCTCGCGGAGAAGGAGGTGCTGCGGCGGATCACCCCGGACGTGCCGGTCACGACGAACTTCATCGGTGTGCACAAGCCCGTCGACGCCTTCCGCTGGGC
This sequence comes from Streptomyces sp. NPDC016851, assembly GCF_055562795.1. Classification (NCBI taxonomy): domain Bacteria; kingdom Bacillati; phylum Actinomycetota; class Actinomycetes; order Kitasatosporales; family Streptomycetaceae; genus Streptomyces; species Streptomyces sp. NPDC016851. The sequence continues at coordinate 146,994 of NZ_JBVHEP010000015.1, read as the reverse complement.
CGCCGAGGAGGACGTCGTGTCGGTCGACGTCTACCAGGACCCGCACGACGCCGGCACCCACATCGCGGCCGGGTTCATCTTCGACGTCACCCGGTCCGCCCGCGCCGGGCAGCCGTGGATGCTGATGGAGCAGGCCCCGAGCGCGGTCAACTGGCGTGACCGCAACGGGCCCAAGCCGCCCGGGCGGATGCGGCTGTGGAGCTGGCAGGCGGTCGCCCAGGGCGCGGACGCGGTGCTGTACTTCCAGTGGCGGCAGTCCCGGGGCGGCGCCGAGAAGTACCACTCGGCGATGGTCCCGCACGGCGGCACCGGCACCCGGATCTTCCGTGAAGTGAGCGAGCTGGGCCACGAGTTGGCATCGGTACCGGAGATCGCCGGCACCCGGTCCACCGCCGAGGTCGCCCTCGTCCTGGACTGGAACAGCTGGTGGGCGCTGGAGCTGGACTCGCACCCGTCGACCGCGCTCAACCAGATGGAGACCGCGCTCGCCCACTACCGGCCGCTGTTCGAAGCCGGCGTCGCCTGCGACGTCGTACCCCCCGACCGCGACCTGTCAGGCTACCGCCTCGTCGTCGTGCCCAACCTGTACCTGCTGAAGGAACGGGATGCCGAACGCCTCACCGCGTTCGTGCGCGGTGGCGGCCATCTGCTCGTGTCGTTCTTCTCCGGCATCGTCGACGACTGCGACCGGGTGCACCTGGGCGGGTACCCCGCGCCCCTGCGCGAGGTACTGGGCCTGCGCGTCGAGGAGTTCTGGCCGCTCGCGGAGAACGAGACGGTGGACGTCAGGCACGCGGACGGCACGGTCTGCCGCGCCGACCTGTGGTCGGAGGCCCTCGTACCCGAAGGCGCCCAGGTGGTGGCCGAGTTCGGTTCCGGGCCCCTGGCCGGGCAGCCGGCCGTCACCCGGCACTCGTTCGGCGAGGGAAGCGCGTGGTACGTCGCGACGCGTCTCGCCCCCAAGGCCATGCGAGCGCTGACGGAGGACGTGTGCCGTGCGGCGTCCGCCGGGCCCGTGCTGCCGGGGCTTCCCGAGCACGTCCAGGCGACCGTGCGCGAGGGCGACGGCGGACGGTTCCTCTTCCTGCTGAACCACGGGCAGGAGGAAGCCGACATCCAGTTGCCCGAGCCGATGACCGATGCCTTGACCCAGGGGGCGACTCCCGCGGACCGCCTGACGCTGCCCGCGGCCGGAGTGGCCGTGCTCGTAGAGCCGTAGACAACCGAGCTCGAGAAACAAGGGACGCACATGAACAGCTCACCACCCTCGCGGAGGTCTGTGCTGCGGTGGGGTGCCGGGGCGGCCGGGCCGGCCGCGCTCCCGGCCCTCACCGCCTGCGGCCAGACCGTCGGAGCCGCCCGCACCACCCGACAGGCCGCCACGCGCCGCGGCCAGAAGGTCAAGCTCGTCTTCTGGACCTGGGTGCCGATGCAGAAGAGCGTCGACCTGTGGAACCGGACGCACCCGGACATCCAGGTCGAGATGCAGACCATCCCGCAGAACGTGACGGGCGGCTACCAGAAGATGCACGCCTCGCTGACGGCCGGGAACCCTCCCGACCTGGCGCAGGTCGAATACCACGAGCTTCCCAGCTTCATGCTGGTCAACGGCCTGACGAACCTGAGCGAGTACGGCGCCGACGAACTGCGCGACAGCTATGTGCCGTGGCAGTGGCAGCAGGGCGTCTTCGACGGCCGGGTCTACACCATCCCGCAGGCGTCCGGCCCGATGGGACTGTTCTACCGCCGGGACCTCTTCACGAAGTGGGGCATCGCAACGCCCGCCACCTGGGCCGAGTTCGAGGACGCGGCCCGCGTGGTCAAGGCCCGCGGCAACGGGGCCAGGCTCTGCGCGTTCGCACCCAACCAGCCCAGCTGGTTCGCCGCGATGTGCTGGCAGCGCGGCGCACGGTGGGTACGGACGGAGGGCGACACCTGGGTCGTCGACATGGACGACGACCTCTCCCGCGAAGTCGCGGAGTACTGGGAGAGGATGGTCCGCGACGACCTCGTCTTCGTCGAACCCGACATGTCCAACGCCTGGTACAAGCATGTCCAGACCGGGCAGATCTCCGCGTGGGTCGGTCCGCAGTGGGGCGACGCCCTGCTGCGCGGCAACGCGCCGGGCACCGCGGGAAAGTGGCGGGTCGCCCTGCTGCCCCAGTGGAAGGAAGGACAGAAGGCCTCCGCCAACTGGGGCGGATCGTCCACCGCGATCCTCCAGGGCACCCGGCACCCGCGCGAGGCGCTGCAGTTCGCGCACTGGATCAACACCGACCGCCGGGCCGTCGACCTGAACGTCTCCGTCGGCTACGGCTGGCCCGCGGCCGCCGGCATCTTCCGCGGATCGGCGCTCGACAAACCCGACCCGTTCTTCGGCGGGCAGCGCTACAACGACGTGTTCACGCTGTCCGACCGGGCGATCGACACCTCCTGGAAGTGGTCGCCCACCACCGACGCCGACTTCGCCCAGCTCCAGGACGCCTTCGGCGCCGCCATCGACGGAGCCGGCAGCCTCACCGGTGCGCTGGCCGACGCCCAGAAAAGCACCGTGGACAACCTGAAGGCGAAGGGCCTGAAGGCAAGGAGCGCGCGATGAGCACCACGATCGACCGGACGAAGAAGTCCCCACCGGGCAGCCGGCGTTCGGCTTGCCCCGACCGGGCGGCCTGGGGGTTCCTGCTCCCCTTCGTCGCTCTCTTCCTGTTCACCTTCGTCCTCCCCCTCGGCTACGCGGTCTACCAGAGCCTGCTCACCCCCGTGCGTTCCGGCGCTCTGGGCCTGGGCCCGGCCACCCTCGGCTTCGCCGGACTGGACAACTACGCCCTCGCCCTGCAGCAGTCGGCCTTCCTGGAGAGCTTCGCGCGGGTACTGCTCTTCGGCGTGGTGCAGATCCCCGTGATGCTGCTGCTGGCCACCGCGCTGGCACTGGCACTCGACACGCTCTCCCACCGCTGGGCGGGCATCCTGCGTGCCGCCTACTTCCTGCCGTACGGCGTCCCCGGCGTCATCGCCTCCATCCTGTGGGGCTTCCTGTACGTGCCGGGCGTCAGCCCGCTCACCGATCTGCTCGGCAGGATCGGGCTCGCGCCCGACTTCCTCGGCTACGACACCGCGCTGTGGTCCATCGCCAACATCGTGATCTGGGAGTTCGCCGGCTACAACATGCTGGTGATCGTCGCCCAGCTCAAGGCGATCCCGCAGGAGCTGTACGAGGCCGCCCGCATCGACGGGGCCGGCGCATGGCAGACGGCGGTGCGGATCAAGCTGCCGCTCGCCCGGCCGGCCCTGGTGCTGACCGGCGTGTTCTCCATCATCGGCACGCTGCAGTTGTTCGCCGAACCCCTGGTCATCAAGCCGCTCACCCCGGCGGTCACCACCTCCTACACACCGAACCTGAGCGCGTACAACGAGGCGTTCGCCAACAACAACATCTACCTCGCCGCGGCCGAGTCGGTGATCCTCGCCCTGGTGGCGAGCGTGCTGTCCTTCGGCTTCCTCAGCCTGGTGAACCGCAGGGAAGGAAGGGATGCACGGTGAGCGTGTCCACACCCCGCACCGAGGAACCGACAGCCGCATCCGCCCACGTTCCGCAGGCGACCGGGCGAGGACGTGACAGCGGACCGCGCCGTCGCGTGAAGCCCTCGCGGATCCTGCTGGTCGCCCTGCTGACCATCGCGACGCTCTACTTCCTGCTGCCCGTCTACTGGCTGGTGGTGGCCTCCACCAAGAGCAGCGCCGGCCTCTTCGGCACCTTCGGACTGTGGTTCTCCGACCCGCAGTGGCTGGACAACCTGTCGAAGGTCTTCTCCTACGGCGACGGCGTCTTCTGGAGCTGGACCCTCAACAGCGTTCTGTACGCGGGTGTGGGTGGCGTGCTGGCCACCCTGCTCGCGGGCGCCGCCGGCTACGCCCTCGCCGTGTACCGCTTCCGCGGCCGGGAGGCGGTCTTCAAGGTCGTCCTCGCCGGTGTGCTGCTTCCCAGTACCGCGCTCGCGCTGCCGCTGTACCTGCTGTTCAGCAAGGTGGGCCTGGCCGACACCTACTGGGCGGTGCTGATTCCCAGCGTCGTCAGCCCGTTCGGGGTGTACCTGTGCCGGATCTACGCGGAGGCCGCGGTACCGGCCGAGATGCTGGAGGCGGCCCGCGTGGACGGCGCGGGCGAGTGGCGGATCTTCGGCACCCTCGTGCTGCGCACCATGACTCCCGCGCTCGTGACCGTCTTCCTGTTCCAGTTCGTCGGCATCTGGAACAACTACTTCCTGCCGCTGGTCATGCTCTCGGACGAGCGCAAGTACCCGATCACCCTGGGCCTGACGACCTGGCAGGCGGCGGCCAACCGCATTCCCGAGCTCAACCAGCTCACGGTGGGCGGCGCGTTCCTCTCCGTCCTCCCGCTGGCCGCCGCGATGCTCGTCCTGCAGCGCTACTGGCGCTCCGGACTGACCCAGGGCAGCGTCAAGGGCTGAGGGGCGGGGCGCTCGCCCCCGGACCGGCCGCCTTGCGGAACGCCTCGTGGACCAGTTTGGGCCGCTCGTCGGCGAAGGTGAGCAGACCCCGCCCGCGTCGTCGAGGAAACGCACTCCTGACCAACGCCGCCCACCGGACTAGGTCTTTGGTGCCCCGGTCCATTCGGCCCGAGGTCCGATCCGCCGCTCTCCGGCGGCAGCTAGCGTCCCATCCATGCGCTTAGGACTACTTGGCACCGGCAACGTCGCCCGAGCATTGGCCCACGGCTGGAGCGCCGCAGGACACGATGTGCTCCTCGGCTCACGCCGACCTGACGAGCGGGCGGGCCTCGGTCTCCCTGTAGCGGGCCTGAAGGACACAGCAGCCCACGCGGAGGTGCTCGTCAACGCCACCCCGGGGACCGTCTCCGTGGAACTTCTGCACTCCATCGGGGCATCGGCTCTGGCCGGCACCCTGCTGATCGATGTCGGGGTCGGTCTCTCCGACGACTTCACCGAGCTCTCGCACCCCAACAGCAGCCTGGGGGAACAGATCCAGGAGGCCTTTCCCCTGACACCCGTCGTCAAGACGCTGTGCACCATGGACTCGACGGTGATGGTCGCTCCGGGCGATCTGGACGGCCCGAGCACCGTCTTCCTCTCCGGCGACGACCCGGAAGCCAAACGGACCACCGGCCGGCTACTCACCGACCTCGGCTGGCCTCCGTCGTCCCAGCTCGACATCGGCGGCATCACCACAGCCCGCGGACAGGAGCATTTCGCCCTGCTCTTCATGGGCATCGCGGGCGGACTGGGTTCTCACACGTTCAACATCAACGTCGTTGCCCGCCCTGCTGCCTGACGGACCGTCTCCGTGTCGCCCCGCGAGTCAGTCGTCACCGGCGGCGCGTCCCTCGTCCCCGGCCGGCCCGTCGTCGGCTTCGGGTGCCGGACCCAGCAGGACCTCGATGCCCGCGCGCAGATAGCGCTCCAGCGTGGCGTCCGGTGCCGAGGACAGGGCGGGTGGGCGTATCTCCGTGCGCATCAGGCTGGTGCCGAGCATCCAGGCCGCCAGGAGTTCCGCCCTCAGGTCGGCGTCGGGGCCGCCGAGGCGGGCGGCCAGCCGGTGGGAGAACACGTCCGTGAAGTCGGCCCGCAGCCGTGCCACCGCCTCGTCCCGGCCGGACGAGCGCAGCACGGACAGCACCGGATGCGGGAAGTCGCCCTCGCTCGGCTGTCCCATGAGCAACGCGCAGAACCAGTCGGGGATCGCCTCGACCGGCTCCTCCAGCAGCGGCTCGAATATCTTGCCCGTCCCCGAAACGTCGTTGAACAGCGCTTCTTTCGAGCCGAAGTAGCGGTAGACGAGGGCGGCGTCCACGCCCACGTCGCCCGCGATGTCGCGCACGCTCGTGCCCTCGTAGCCGTACTTGCCGAAGCGGAAGGCCGCCGCAGCCCGCAGCGCGGTGCGCGTCGCCGAAGCCGAGCGTTTGTGGGCGGGCCGGCGGGCCACCGCCTCGGCCGCCTCGCCGTTGTGTACTCCGGTCACGTACCGCACCTCCGTGGTCCACGGCCTTCTGGCCATCCGCCCGCCCATGTTCCAGTCTGCGGCGCCTGTCTCAAAGTCACCGACCGATGTCATCAATCGTTGACTTACGTTCTCGCCGCGTGCGATACCTGACTCGGGTCAACGATTGATGACTTGAGCCTTCGCTTGCCCGGGCCGTACGACGGAGTCGGCCCTCCAGGTCCGCCCGCACGCCACGATCGAGCGCGCCCTCGCGCGCCCCCCGACCGTCGCACGCGGGCCACCCCCACCGACCGGAAAAGGTGATCCTCTGTGCCTGCTCGACGCGTCACCGTGATCGGCACCGGCTACGTCGGACTGACAACAGGCGCCTGTCTGGCCTCCCTCGGACACTCCGTGGTGTGCGCGGACGCCGACCCGTACAAGGTCGAACGACTGCGCGAGGCCCGGGTGGACATCCTGGAGCCCGGTCTGCCCGAGACCGTCCGGGACGCCCTGGACGCGGCCCGGCTCGACTTCACCGGCGACACCGCGGCCGCCGTCGCCGAGGCCGAGGTCGTGTTCCTGTGCCTGCCCACGCCCATGGGGGCGGGCGGCGCCGCCGATCTCGCCGCCGTGGAGGCCGTCGCCGCGCAGATCCGGGACGTCCTGCCGCCCGGCTGCGTCGTCGTCAACAAGTCGACCGTGCCCGTCGGGACGTGCGAGCGCGTCGCCGCGCTGCTCGGCCGGGACGACGTGGCCGTGGTGAGCAACCCGGAGTTCCTGCGCGAGGGCCGCGCCGTCCAGGACTTCCTGCACCCCGACCGGATCGTCATCGGCGCTGCGGACCGGGACGCCGCCCGGCGTGTGGCCGACCTGTACGCCGGGCTGGACGCGCCGCTGGTGCTCACCGACCCCGCCAGTGCCGAACTGACCAAGTACGCGGCGAACTTCTTCCTCGCGATGAAGCTGTCCTTCGCCAACAACCTGGCCACGGTCTGCGACCGCTTCGGCGCCGATATCAACGACGTCACCGAGGGCATCGGCCGGGACCCGCGCATCGGCTCCGCGTTCCTGCGGCCCGGGCCCGGCTGGGGCGGCTCCTGCCTGCCCAAGGACACCCACGCCCTGCTGACCGTGTGCGAGCTGGCCGGGGTGGACTTCCCCCTGCTGCGCGCCACCATCGAGACCAACGTCACCCACCAGCGGCAGCTCGTCGACCGGGTCGCCGCCGCCTGCGGACGCGGCGCGGACGGCTCCCTGCAGGGGGTACGACTCGCCCTGTACGGCCTGACCTTCAAGGCCGGCACCTCCGATCTGCGCGACTCGCCCGCGCTCTCCGTCGCCCGGCTGCTGCGCGAGCGCGGCGCCGAACTCACGGCGTACGACCCGGCGTTGCGCGAGGAGCGGCCCGACCTGAGCGATCTCGTGGACCTCGTCGACGACCCGGTGCGGGCGGCGGAAGGCGCGGCGGCCTGCCTCGTCCTCACCGAGTGGCCGGAGCTGCGCGACCTCGACTGGGCGTCGATCGCCGCGCGGATGTCCGGCCGGGAGGTCCACGACTTCCGCAACCTGCTGGACGCGGACCGGCTCGCGCGGGCCGGGCTGAGCCGGCAGGGCCTCGGGCGGGCGCAGGCACCGACGCGGGTGGCGTGACATCTCCTCCCCGGCCTCCGCGGACGAAGACAAGCGCGAGAAGACAAGCCCCAGAAGAAACCCGACAGAAAGGCTCACCCCCATGCGGGTTCTGTGCACCACGCTCGGCAGTCCCTCCCACGGGCGCGCTCAGCTGCCCCTGCTGCGGGCCCTCGCCAGGGCAGGACATCAGGTGCTGGTGGTCACCACCGAGGCCCTGGTCCCCGTCTTCCGTGACGACGACGTACAAGTGACCGCCGCCTTACCGGAGTTCGATCCGCTCGCTACGATGGGCCCCTACCTCGCCGAGCTCGGCGACACCCCCGACCTGACGGAGCCGACGGACGCGCTGGCACGGCTGTTGATGCGCAACGTGGCCGGGCCGGGGATCAAGCCGCACCTGGACGTCCTGCTCCTTCTCGCCCGGGAGTTCGGGCCCGATGTGATCCTGCGGGACGGTATGGACATGGGCGCGGTGCTTACCGCCGAACTGCTCGGCGTGCCGCAGTTGCCGACGCCTTCCGGGTTCAGCAACGTCCTGGATCCCGCCGAGGTGCTGCCGCAGCTGAACGAGCGGCGCGAGGAGCTGGGACTGCCCGTACGGGACGACCCGCTGTCCCTCGTGCCGCACGGCCGCGTCGACTATGTGCCGCCCGCCTTCTCCTTCGCCCGGCACCTGCCCAGGACGTGGGCGTACCGGCAGACGGTGGACGTCGAGCGGGGCATGGTGCTGCCGGAGTGGGCCGCCGCACTGCCCACGGACCGGCCGCTGGTGTACGCCGCGATCGGTACCGCCCTGCCGAAGATGCGGGCGCGCATGGAGGACGGGCAGACGCCTCTGCCCGTGAAGCTGCCGGACGCCGGCGAGAGCCTGCGCGCGATCGTGAGGGCGACGGCCGAGCTGGACGACTGCACGGTGGTCGTGTCGACGTCCGGACTGGCGGTGGACACCGAGGGGCTGCCCGGGCACGTCCATGTCGCCGAGCGGGTGCCGCAGCCGCTGCTGCTGGAGTCGGTCGACCTGTTCATCACCCACGGCGGCTTCAACAGCATCCGTGAGGCCATGCGCACGGGCACGCCGCTGGCGGTCCTGCCGCACTTCGGGGACCAGCCCGCCAACGCGGAGCGCGTGGAGGAGCTGGGCCTGGGCCGGCACATCGCGGACCGCAGCGCGGCCGGCATCGCCGAGGTGTGCCGCAAGCTCCTCGCCGATCCCGGGCCCCGGGCGCGGGCCCGGGCGGCCCAGCTGGCGATGCTGACGCTGCCGGATGTCGAGCAGGCGGTCGACGACCTGGCGGGCCTCGCGGGCTAGCCGCGCCGGCAACGCCTGCCGACAGACCCGACGACGCCTGCCGACAGACCTGGCAAACCTTCGCGGACCAGCTGAGAGGCTACCTGGACTGATGCCGTCTGCGGGTCGGCGGGGGCTGGTCGCGCAGTTCCCCGCGCCCCCAAACAGGCCGCAACGCCTGCCGACCCGCCCTGACAAGGCAGGCAGTCTGACCGGGCTCCGCACAGTCGGCCCGCCGCCTCCGGCCCCGGCGCGGGCCGCTCCGGAACCCCGGGGCGGCCCGCGCCCGCGCGCCGTACCCGCCCCCACCCCGAGGACGACACGTGACCTTCTCCGACACCCAAGAACAGGGCGCGGCCGGGGACATGCCCCCGCGGCTCAGTCACCGGCAGATCACCACCGTCATGTCCGGGCTGGTGCTCGGCATGTTCCTGGGGGCGCTGGACCAGACGGTGGTCGCCTCCGCGCTGCGGACCATCGCCGATGACCTGCACGGGCTGACCGCCCAGGCATGGGTGACCACGGCGTACCTCATCACCGCCACCATCGCGACGCCGCTCTACGGCAAGCTCTCCGACATCCACGGCCGCAGGCCCGTCTACCTCGCCGCGATCGCCTTGTTCACCGTCGGCTCGCTGCTGTGCGGAGGTGCCACGTCGATCTACGAACTCGCGGCGTTCCGCGCCGTGCAGGGTCTCGGCGGCGGCGGGTTGATGTCGCTGGCGATGACGATCGTCGCCGACATCACCACCCCGCGTGAAAGGGGCCGCTACCAGGGCTACTTCATGGCCGTGTTCGGCGGCGCCAGTATCGTCGGGCCTCTGGTGGGCGGGGCGTTCGCGGACCGGGCCGAGCTGCTCGGCATAGCGGGCTGGCGCTGGATCTTCCTGATCAACGTGCCGCTCGCCGCCGCTGCCGCGGTGGCGATCATGCGCGTGCTGCGCTTCCCGCACCGGCGGGTGCGGCACCGGCTCGACTACGCCGGGGCGCTCGCCCTGGCCGTGGGCCTTGTGCCGCTGCTCACCGTCGCCGAGCAGGGCCGCACCTGGGGGTGGGACTCGCCCCGGGCCCTGCTGATGTACGTGATCGGGGTGGCAGGACTCGCGGTGTTCGTCCGGGTGGAGCGGCAGTCGGGCGACGCCGCGCTGCTGCCGCCGCGCCTGTTCCGCATCCGGACCTTCCGGCTGGGCGTGGGGCTGCACTTCGTCGTCGGCATCGGCATGTTCGGCGCGATGACGACACTGCCGCTCTACCTCCAGCTCGTGCGCGGTATGAGCCCCATCGAGGCGGGCCTGGCCACCCTGCCCACGGTCGCCGCGAACCTCGCGGTGACGCTGCTGACGGGCCGGATGATCGCCCGGACCGGCCGATTCAAGGTCCATCTCGTCGCCGGTGTCGGCTCGTTCACCGCCGCGATGCTCGTGTTCGCCACGCTGCGCGTGGACAGCCCGCTGTGGCACCCGGCCCTCGGCATGGTCCTGATGGGGGCGGGACTCGGCGCGTCGATGCAGACGCTGACCACGCTGGCGCAGAGCGAGGTCCCCCGTACGGACATGGGCGCGGCGACGGCGTCCGTCAACTTCTTCCGCTCCAACGGCGGCACGGTCGGCACCGCGGCGTTCCTGTCGATCCTGTTCACCACGGCGGCCGGCAGCATCGCCGAGCGACTGGCCGAGGCCCGCCGCGACCCGGCCTACCGCCACCTTCTGACCCAGCCCGAGAACGCGCACGCCCTGACAGGCGTCCTCAGGCCCGGCGGCGGCGTCAACCTGGAGGACTCCGCCTTCCTGCACACCCTCGACCCGAGCACGGCACTGCCGTTCCTGGAGGGTTACGTCACCTCGATGCGCCTGGTCTTCCTCACGGGCGCCGCGGTGTCGCTGGCGGCCTTCGCGCTGGCGGCCTGGCGGGTTCCCGACCTCACGCTCTCCGACGAGTAGCGTCCACCGCAGTGCTGCCCCCGGTGCCCACGGTGCCCCCGCTGCCCCCGGTGGTTGCCGCCGGGGAACGCCGTAGGGGAAGCATCGTGGGGATCGGCTCCTTGGTGAGGAAGTCGAGAATGATCCGGTTGACCTCGCCGGGCTTCTCCATGAGCAGCGCGTGCGACGTTCCCGGCACGACGGCCAGCTGGGATCCGGGGATCGCGCGATACAGGGCAATCGTGTGTTCGAGGGTCATCAGGTCGTCGTCCCCGACCAGGACGAGCGTGGGCGCCGTGATACGAGCCAGGTCCTCGGTGCGGATGTTCGGTTCGGTGCGGAACATGGCGGCCAGCTTGCCCACGACCACCGGCCAGTGGGCGGCACCGTCGGGCGACACGGCTTCGTACGCCTCGCGGAACATGGTCAGGTCGGGTGCGTCGGGCGCCATCTGGTCGAGCATCTCCGGTGCCGCACCGCTTTCCGGGCTCGGGAGGAAGTTGGCCCCGATGGCCACGACCTTCCGGACCAGATCGGGGCGGGCGATGGCGACGAGCAGGGCGATGACCCCGCCGTCGCTCCACCCGACGAGATGGGCGGGACCGCCGACGACCTTCTCGATGAAGGCGACGGTGTCGCCGGCCATGTCCTGGTAGGAGAGCGGCCCGTCGACATCGGGCGTGTGCCCGTGCCCGCGGCGCTCGGGAAGCAGCACACGGAAGTTCGCCGCGAGATCGGGCCGCTGCGCCTGCCACGTCTCGTTCGTGCAGAGGCCGCCGTGGAGAAGGAGCAACGGGTCACCGGCGCCATCGGTCTCGTACCACGTCCTGACGCCGGGGAGCTCCACATAGTCACCCATCGCTCCGGGCCTTTCCGGGATGCCGCCGTTTCCTTTCAGTCTCCGCCGCCGCCTGGACGGCCTGCAATGCGAGGCCGTCCGGTCCGAAGCGGCACCGTCAGAGGGTGGCGCGCAGATGGCTCACGGTCACGAAGTGGTAGCCGCGGGCGGTCAGGGTGCGCAGGATCTGCGGGACCGCCGCGACCGACGTGGGGTGGATGTCGTGCATCAGGACGACGTCGTTGCGCCGCACCTTGTCGATGACGGTCCGCGCGACCTTGTCGGCGTCGCGGTACTTCCAGTCCTCGGTGTCCACGTCCCACAGCACCGGGGAGAGGTGGGTGGCGGCCCGGACGCGGCGGTCGACGGCACCGTAGGGCGGCCGGAAGAGGGTGGGGGCCTTGCCGGTGGCGGCCTCGATGGCGGCGCTGGTGCGGTTGAGCTGGGAGACGACCTGCCCGCGGGGGAGCTTGGTGAGGTCGGGGTGGTTCCAGGAGTGGTTGCCGATCTCGTTCCCGGCGCGGGCGGCGGCGCGGACCAGGCCGGGGTGGGCGGCGACGTTCTGGCCGACGGTGAAGAAGGTGGCGCGCGCCTTGTACCGCGCCAGGTAGGTCACCAGGGTCGCGGTCTCCGGCGCTGCCGGTCCGTCGTCGAAGGTCAGCGCGACGCACCGGACCTTCTTGCAGTCGGTGTCGTCGTCACCGGAAGCGGTGTGGGTGGGGACGGCATGCGTGGGGACGTTCGTCGCGCCCAGGTCGAGCGAGCGGCTGGGCGTCACCGTCTGCCGCTGGACGCGCTTCCCGAACGCGGACAGCCAGGGGGTGACCGTCTCCTTGGGGAGAGTCACCGTGACGGCGCCGGCGGGCGGCACGGCCACGTCGCCGCGGTCGAAGGCCACCCGCAGTGCGCCGTCGGCGGTGAACGCCATGTCGTCCAGGGCGGCGGCGCGGGAGGTCGGGTCGGAGAACGTGTCGTCCAGGGAGGCGGCGTCCACGCCTTCGCGCCCCTTCAGCCGGTCCTTCAAGGCGCTGAGGAAGGCGTCCCGGGAGCCGTCGGCGACGAGTCCGAGGGCCGTTCGGTACGCGCCCGCCTTGCCGTCGTACCAGTACGTCGTCGACGACTGCCCGGACCCGGCGCTGCCGGGGTCCTGGGTGCTGAGCCGGACGCCGAGGACGTCGCCGGAGGCGACCAGGAACTGGTGACTGATGTTGAGCTCGCCGCTCTCCGCGCCGCCCGTGCCGTCCTGGCAGATCGCCGAGTCCGAGCGGAAGGCGGCCAGGCGCCGCTCCACGTACTTCTTCATCGCCGCCGTCATCGGGTCGGCACCGGGCACGTCGGGATAGCTCGTCGCGAAGGGGCAGGACTTGTTCTCGCTGCTGTCGCTGACGATCTCCAGGCCCTTGATCTTCGACGGGTCGACGCCGCGGACGGGTGAGGGGCCGGGGGTGGAGCCGGGCTGCGCGGAGTCAGCGCCCGCGGACCCGGACGGTTCGCCGGATCCGGACGAGCAGGCCGCCGTGAAGGAGAGGGTGCCGAGCAGCAGGAGGGAGGGGACCAAGGGGTGAATGCGCATGAGTGAGACCAGAACCTGACTGAGGGGATTCGCGGCACCGCCGACGGGACGCCGCGGTCGTTCTGGTCATGGAGCGTGCAGGTCAGAGGCGTTTTTCAGCGACCCGGAAGGGCCTGTGAAAAAAATCAATCCCCGCAGACGGGCTCGTACGGCGCGTCAGGGACGTAGGTGCGCCACTGCGCCTCGGTCAGTCCGCCACCGGTACGGGCGCAGATGATCCGGACGGCCTGGTCCGGGGCGACGGGGAAACGCTGGAGCGGCACGTACGGGCCGCTCGCGTAGACGGTGCCGCCGTCCTCGGCGAAGGCGAGGGACCGGATCTCGTCGCCGGGTGTGGGCAGGTCCGACCCGAGGAGCTGCCGGCCCTCGGTGTCCCACAGCCGCAGGGTCCCGTTCGCGCCGCCCACGGCCAGCGTGCTGCCGTCGGACGAGAAGGCGAGCGCCTCGACCGCTTCCGGCTCGCCCTCGGAGACCGTGTCGGAGGTGCCGGTCAGCGCGCCCGCGCGGTGCCGGAGGCCGCCGTCCCACAGCGTGACGTGCCCGGTGGTGTCGCCGACGGCGAGCCGGGAGCCGTCGGGGCTGAAGGCCAGCGCGGTGACCTCACGGCCGTCGGCGAGCGCCCGACCGGTGACCTTCCCGGACACCGGATCGGCGTACTGGTCGTCGGAGCCCACGAGCAGACTTCCGTCCGGCCGTACCGCCAGAGCCGCGCCGGACGGACCGGGCATGGCCCGCGACCGCCGATGGGTCCGGGTGTCCCAGACCTCCGTCCCGTAGCGTCCGGCAGCGTCGCGGACGGCCAGCAGCGTGCGGCCGCCGGGACCCAGGGCGAGGGCGGTGGCCGGGCGGTCCGCCGCGCCGGAGGTGTCGAAAACCGTACGCACCCGGTGCCCGGCCACGTCCCACACGGTGAAGCGCAGCCGCAGCGAGCCGTGCGACGACACCGTGTCGGCGACGGCCAGCGCACGGCCGTCCGGGCTGAACGCCAGCAGCGGGGTTTCCTCGTCGGACAGGTTCGACAGCGGGCCGAGCGTGGCGTGGGCGCGGACGGTGCCGGTGCGTGTGGAACGCAGCTCGAAGCGGTAGCCGCCACCGGACCGGGTGACGGTGGCCAGGGCGGCGCCGTCCGGGCTGAGCAGGCTCCCGTCGGCCGGCGTGCTCTGCCACCGAGGGGCGAGGCGGTCGGTCAGGTCGAGGGTGTGGACCGTGGCGCCGTCGAGGTAGCGCAGGAGGCGACGGCTGCCCGCGTCCCAGGTCAGCCCCCTCATGTCCGCACCGGACAGCGGCCTGTGGAAGACCTGGGTGCCGCCGGTGGCCAGCCGCCATACGGCGAGCTCGTGGTCGTCCGCCGTGGCCAGGAACTCCCCGTCGGGCGAGAGACCCGCCTGCGTGAAGCCGGCGTCACCACCACTGGTGAAGTCGTCGAGTGTGCGGCCACTGGCGACGTCCCACACCACGGCCGTCGTGCCGTAGACGGCGGCCAGCCGCTTGCCGTCCTGGCTGAACCGCAGCAGGCGTGAGCCGCCGTCCGCGCCGGTGCCGGTCCCGCACAGGGTCTTGTCGGCCTTCTCCCAGTCCCCCGGCAGTCGCTTTCCGCCGGCTGCGTCCCACAGCTGGAGCGGCCCGTCGGCGGGGCAGAGGGCGAGCAGGCGTCCGCCGGGGCCGACGGCCGTCGAGGTGAGGGGGCGCGGCATGCCGGTGCTGAAAGCAACCCTGCCGTCGTTCACCCGGTGCAGCCGGACCGTGCCCGGCCCGTCCAGGGAACTGGTGACGTACGCGCTCCCGTCGTCCGCGCTGCCCTGCAACGACGCATCGCCCAGATCGGCGGCGGACCTGCCCCGGGGAAGGCTCCACAGTGTCCCGTACCCGTCCGGCCCCATGATGTCGAGGAAGCGGGAGTCGGGACCGACAGCGGCCACTTCCGTATCGCTCGGCAGGTGGTGGGTGGCGGTGACCTTGTGGTCGGCCACTCTCCGGACGGTCACCGTGCCGTCGTCGACGCTGAGCAGGGACCGGCCGCCGTCGGTGAGGAAGCGCCGGACGTCTCTGCCGACCCGGGGGTCGGTGAAGGCGTCGCGTTCCGGTTGCGCCAGAGCACCGAGCAGCGCCGAGCGGGACTCGGTGAGCGGGGCCGTCTGCCACGCGGCGGCCCCGAGCAGGGCGGCCGTGCGCGGATCGGTGGACCGGAGGCTGTCGGCCACGGTGGCCAGGCGGCGGGCGGTGGCCTTCGCGGCCTCTTCCTCACTCACCCGGTCACGCTGCCAGGCGACCAGGCCGGCGGCGAGCGCCAGCACGAGGCCCACGGCCAAGCCGACGACCAGGAACCGCGTCCGCCGCGCGGCACGGCTCTCGCCCTCCCGCTCGGCATCCCGCGCGACGAGCGAAGCGACGAGGAAGGCCCGTTCCAGGGGGGTGAGGTCGTCGTCGGGCTCGGTGGGCTGGGGGTGGTCGGCGTCCGAATCGGCCAGCCGAGTGCGATCGCCGTCCGGGTCGGCCGACTGGGCGTGGTCGCTGTCCGAGTCGGCCGTCCGGACGTGGTCATCCTCCGGCTCGGCCGTCCGGACGTGGTCATCCTCCGGCTCGGCCGTCCGGGCGGGGCCGTCCTCCTGCTCAGTGGGCCGGATGTGGTCACCGTCCGCCTTGGGCGGCCGGGCGTGGTCGCCATCCGACTCAGCCCGCCGCACGCCGTCGCCGTCCGACTCAGCCCGCCGGGCGTGGTCACCGTCCCACTCAGCCCGCTGGGCGTGGTCACCGTCCGGCTGGACCCGCCCGGTGTGATCGCCGTCCGGCTGGACCCGCCGGACGGGGCCGTCGTCCGACTCAGCCGACCGCGCGTCCTCGCTGTCCGGCCGAACCAGCCGGGCGGCACCGTCGTCCGGCCGAACGGGGCTGGTGGAGCCGCCGTCGGGCCCAGCCGGCCGAGTGGGCCCGTCCCGCCGAACCGACCAGGCCGAACCACCGTCCGGCCGCACCAGCCCAGCGAGCCCACCACCCCGGCGAACCAGCCCAGTGACCCCACCACCCCGCCGCACCAGCCCAGTGACCCCACCACCCCGCCGATGCGCCCAGGCCGGACCACCGTCCGGCCGCACCAGCCCCGTGAAGCCGCCGTCCGGCTGCCGCGCGAACCATTCCTCCGCCCGGGACAGCCGCGTCCCCCGGTACAGCGCGCCGGGGTCGCGTTCCAGTTCCTCCCAGCCGCGCGCCGCCTCGCCGAGCCGGCGTTGCGCGCGCAGGCGGTCGCGGCCCTCCTCGATCCAGCCGGCCAGGCGCGGCCACCCGGTGATCAGCGCCTCGTGCGCGAGCTCCACCGTGTCGCCGTCCAGGGTGACCAGACGGGCGCCGGCGAGGCGCTCCAGCACGTCCCGCGCGCCGCTGCCGAGTTCGGTCCGGGAGGCCGGACGGCGAGTGTCGGCCGTGCCGTCGCCCGGCGCGATCAGCCGCAGCAGAATCCGCCGGGCGACACGCCCCTGCGCCGCCGACAGCCCGCCGTACACCTCCTCGGCGGTGGCGGCGATCGCGCCGCGTACGCCGCCCGTCTCCTCGTACGCCGCCACGGTCAGCATCCGGCCGCGACGGCGCCGCCAGGTCTCCAGCAGGGCGTGCGAGAGCATGGGCAGCGCGCCCGGCTGGTCGACGACTTCATCGACGATCCGTGCGGTGAGAGCACGTTCCACGGTCAGGCCGGCGCAGGCTGCCGGTCCGGTGATCACCTCGCGCAGTTCGTCCCGGCCCAGCGGCCCGACCAGCAGGTTCGCCCGGCAGACGGCCTCGGCCAGTTCACGGTGGTCGGCGCAGTGACCGTAGAAGTCGCCGCGGACCGCGACCACCACGCGCAGCCGGCTCTCCGGCCGCGACGCCGCCAGCAGCAGAGCGAGGAACCGGTCGCGTTGCGCGCGGTCGTGGCAGAGGGTGAACAGTTCCTCGAACTGGTCGACGATCACCCAGGTCTCCGCGTCGCCGTCGCGCGCGACGAGCGCCTGCTCGTGCGTGCGCGCGGGCCGCTCCCCCGGTGTGAGCACCCGGATCACCGCCGGCCGCTCCGCCCCCGCCGCCTGCCGCAGCCGCGGAATCAGTCCCGCCCGCAGCAGCGACGACTTACCGCTGCCGGACGCTCCGAACACCGCCGCGAACCGGTGCTCGCGCACCAGCTCCATCAGGTCGGTGACGAGCGCCTCCCGCCCGAAGAACAGATCGCTGTCGTCCGGCTCGAAGCGGGCCAGCCCCCGGTACGGCGGCCTCTCGTCCGGCGCGGGCCCACGGACCTCGGCGTCCGTCTCCCGCCACCGCCGCTCCCACTCGTCCGGATCGCCGTCCAGCGCCTCGGCGTAGGCGCGTACCACCGCCAGGGACGGCAACTGTTCGCCGGCCGCCGCCTGGGACACCGCGGTGATCGAGTAGCCGGCCCGCTGGGCGATCTCCCGGTACGGGGGCTTCCCGGCCTTCTCGCGGAGCACCCGCAGATCGTGCGCAAGCCGCTGTACGGGACCGGCGTCGGGGTCGACCGGCTTCTCGCGTCGCCCCACCGGGACACCTCTCAAACACGCAGCTCGAAGAACAGGCGTTCAAGTTACGTTTTCGCCCCATCTCGCGCAATCTCCGCCCGAGCACAAGATCATCGCCGCTTTCCTACACACCCTTCCCCCGAAAACCAACCACGTGGTAGACATTGGCCACTCGCGAAGTCGGCCACTCACTCTCCAGCCGTCACCACCGACATTCAGGAAGGCAGTCGACGATGACTGAACTCGCTCCGGGATTCCTCTGGGGAGCCTCCACCGCCCCGCACCAGATCGAGGGCAACAACCTCAACAGCGACTTCTGGGCGAGCGAGGGGCGCATGCCGGGCATGGAGCGCAGCGGTGACGCCTGCGACAGCTACCACCGGTACCGCGAGGACATGACGCTGCTCGCCGACGCCGGGCTCGACGCCTACCGCTTCGGCATCGAGTGGGCACGGATCGAACCGGTCCCCGGGATGATCTCGCGTGCCGCACTGGCCCACTACCGGCGGATGATCGACACGGCCTTCGAGCTGGGTCTGACCCCGGTCGTGACCCTGCACCACTTCACCGGCCCGCTCTGGTTCGCCCAGGAGGGCGGCTGGCTCGGCGACCGAGCCGTCGAGCGGTTCCGGGCGTACGCCGAAGCGGTCGCCCCGGTCCTCGACGGCGTCGAGTGGGTCGTCACCATGAACGAGCCGAACATGCTGTCCATCATGATCGGCATGGCCGAGGCCATGCGGAACCAGCAGGCGGCCGGCGAGTGGCAGAGCCCGACCCTCGACCACGACGGCCCGCGACCGCCACTGCCCGCCCCCGAGGTGAAGACCGGCGAGCGGCTCGTCGAGGCGCACCACGCCGTCCGCGAGGTGCTGCGCGAGCGCACCGGCGCGCAGATCGGCTGGACGGTCGCCAACCGCGCCTTCACCGCCCGCCCGGGAGCCGAGGAGAAGAAGCGGGAGCTGGAGTACGTCTGGGAGGACCTCTACCTGGAGGGGTCGCGCGGCGACGACTTCGTCGGCGTGCAGTCGTACTCCAGCCAGTGGGTCGGCCCGGACGGCATCGAGCCGCACCCGCTGCACCCGGACAACACCCTCGTGGGGACCGCCTACCGGCCCGACGCCCTGGGCATCGCCGTACGGCACACGGCCGAGGTCACCGACGGCATGCCGATCCTGGTCACCGAGAACGGCATCGCCACGCACGACGACACCCGCCGTATCGCCTACACGGACGAGGCCCTGAAGCACCTCAGGGCCGCGATCACCGACGGCGCCGACGTACGCGGTTATCTGCACTGGAGCTTGCTGGACAACTACGAGTGGGGGCACTGGGAGCCGACGTTCGGCCTGATCGAGGTCGATCGCGAGACCTTCGAGCGCCGCCCCAAGCCCAGCCTCGCCTGGCTGGGCGAGACCGCCCGCCGTTTCCGCGGCTGATCCCCGAACGCCCCTGCCCGGGCTGTGCGGTGGCAGCCCCCATGGACGTCTCCAGCCCCCGTGGACGTCTCCGACGCCGGGGTCGCATCCGCCGCCGACCGACGGCCACGGCGACGGCCACCGCCACCGCTGCCGCTGCCGCCAAGGCTCCCGCAGCCGCCGGAAACACCGTCCCCGTGATGCAGCCGAGCCTGCTCAGTCACCTCCTCCCCACTCAGCTTCCTCCCCCACTGCCCATGAAGGAGCCCCATGCTCTCGCCCCGCACGAGTCCCACCCGCGACATCGTCAGCCTCGACGGCCTCTGGCGATTCGCCCTCGACAGCCGGGCCGGCGCCGCCCCGTGGACGTCGCGGCTCACGCCACCCCTCGAAGCCCCCGTCCCCGCCAGCTACAACGACCTGTTCACGGACCCGGAGATCCGTGACCACGTCGGAGTCGTCTGGTACCAGCGCGACGTGCGGGTGCCGCGCGGCTGGGCGGGAGAGCGGGTGGTCCTCCGCTTCGGCTCCGTCACCCATGCCGCGCGGGTCTACGTCGACGACCGGCTGGTGGCCGAACACGTCGGCGGCTACACGCCGTTCGAGGCGGACCTGACCGGGATCGCCCGCCCCGGCGCCGAGTTCCGGCTGACCGTCGGCGTGGACAACCGGCTGACGAACGAGACGATCCCGCCGGGCACACTCACCACCGGCCCCGACGGCCGCGAACGCCAGTCGTACCTGCACGACTTCTACAACTACGCGGGCATCGCCCGCCCGGTCCGCCTGTGCAGCACACCGGCGACCTTCGTGGAGGACGTCACGGTCGTCACCGGACGGGACGGTGCGGCCGGCGTCGTCGACTACCGCGTGGAGACCGGCGGCGAGGCCGCCGGGGCGACGGCCGTCCGGGTGCGCGCGGTCGACGAGGCGGGCCGGACCGTGGCGGAGGCACACGGCCCCGAGGGCACCTTCCGGATCGAGGACGTCACCCTCTGGCAGCCCGGCGCCGCCTACCTGTACGACCTCGTGGTGGAGCTGGTCGCCGACGGCGGGACCGCTGCGGGAGAACTCGTCGACAGCTACACGCAGCCCTTCGGCGTCCGTACCGTCGAGGTGCGGGGCACCCGGTTCCTCATCAACGGCGAACCGTTCTACTTCACCGGTTTCGGCAAGCACGAGGACACCCCCGTCCGGGGCAAGGGCCACGACGACGCCTACCTCGTCCACGACTTCCAGCTCATGGAGTGGACCGGCGCCAACTCCTTCCGCACCGCGCACTACCCGTACGCCGAGGAGGTGCTCGACTTCGCCGACCGGCACGGCATCGTCGTCATCGACGAGACCGCCGCCGTGGGCCTCAACCTGGGCGTCATGGGCGGCCTCACGGGAGCCGCGCCGACCCCGACCTTCGCGCCGGAGAACTTCGGCGGGGCCACCGGCGACGTCCACGCCCAGCACCTGCGGGAGCTGATCGAGCGGGACAAGAACCACCCGAGCGTGGTGATGTGGTGCCTCGCCAACGAGCCCGCCTCCAACGAGGAGGGCGCCCGGGCCTATTTCGAGCCGCTGGTCGAACTGGCCCGCAAGCTCGACCCGACCCGCCCCCTCACCTACACCGCCGTCATGTTCGCCACGCCGGAGAACGACCTGATCGGTGACCTGTTCGACGTCCTGGGCATCAACCGCTACTACGGCTGGTACCTCTTCACCGGCGACCTCGCGACCGCCGAGCAGTATCTGGAGAGGGACCTGCGCGGCTGGGTCCAGCGCTTCGGCAAGCCGGTGATGATGTCCGAGTACGGCGCCGACACCCAGCCCGGCCTGCACTCCGTCTGGGACACCCCGTGGAGCGAGGAGTACCAGAGCGACTACCTCGCCATGTACCACCGGGTCTTCGACCGCATCCCCGAGTTCGTCGGCGAACACGTGTGGAACTTCGCCGACTTCCAGACCTCCAACGGCATCCACCGCGTCGACGGCAACAAGAAGGGCGTGTTCACCCGCGACCGCAGGCCGAAGACGGCCGCGTTCTCGCTCCGCAGCCGCTGGCGCGACCTGAACGGGCGCAAGCCGGGCCTCGCGGCGGACGACTGACGCCAGTGACTGAAACGTTCCAACCGGCACTGCGGCCAGCGGCGTCGCAGGTTCCGTCTGCCGCCAACCGCGGCGCCCCCTGGCATTCATGAGACGAAGGAGTCCTCATGCCTCAGAACGACCGCGACATCAGTGTGGCCGGTCCCCCGCCGGCCGAGGCGCCTGAGGGCGACGGTCCGGAGCCGGCCGGGACGGCCGGGGTCGGAGCCGTGGAGCGGGCCGGAGCCGTGGAGCAGGCCGGAGCCGTGGAGCAGGCCGGAGCCGTGGAGCAGGCCGGAGCCGTGGAGCGGGCCGGGACTCCCGCCCCCGAAATCGAGGCACCGCCGCTGGAGAGGGTCAGCGGGGGTTTCATCGCCTGGATCATGGTCGCCAGTTTCGGGGCCTCCCTGGCGCTGATGGTGCCGCTGTCGTACTCGCTGGCGCTGCGGATCGACGACCTCGCCCCGGGACGCGAGGAACTGCTCGGATACGTCACCGGATCCGCCCAGTTCATCTATCTGGTCCTCAGCCCTCTGATCGGCTTCTGGAGCGACCGGAAACGCTCCCGGCTGGGGCGCCGGACCCCCTTCGTCTTCGCCGGCACGGCCCTCGGCATGGCCGGGCTCCTCGGCGTCGCCGTCGCACCGACAGTCTTGTTGGTGGGCGTGGCGTGGGTCGTCGGGATGGTCGGCTGGTCCACGGTCGGGCAGGCCGTCCAGAACGTCCAGGCCGACCGCGTGCCCGAGGAGCAGCGCGGACGCGTCGCGGCGGTGACGACCGGTGTCACGACGCAGATCGCCCCGGTGATCGGTATCGGCATCGCGTACACGGTGGCCTCCAGCACGCTGCTGGTGTTCCTGGTCCCGGGCGTCATCGGAGCGGTCATGCTGGTGCTGTTCCCGCTGTTCAAGCCGGAGGGCGACTCCCGTGCGCTCGTCCGCACCAGCGAGGTGAGCCTCAAGGGCCTGGTCACCAGTTACGGCTTCAATCCCCGGAAGTACCCCGACTTCGGCTGGAACTGGCTCGGCCGCTTCGTGTTCTTCATGGGCCTGTACTTCAACACCACCTTCGGGACCTTCTTCTACGCCCAGCGGCTCGACCTGCCCATCAAAGAGGTCGCCGGGGTCGTGGCGACCATCGGGACCCTCGGAGTGCTGGCGGCGACGGGTGGCGCCCTGGCGGGCGGCTTCCTCTCCGACAAGCTCGGCCGGCGCAAGCTCTTCGCCCTGATCGGCTCCGCGATCTTCGTGGCCGGGGCCGTCACCGAGGCGTTCGCCCACGCGCTGCCCCAACTCGTCGTCGGCGCGGTGCTGATGCAGATCGCCATCGCGATGTTCAGCGCCGTCGACCAGGCGATCGTGTTCGCGGTCCTCCCGGACCGGGCCCAGGCCGGCCGCTATCTCGCGGTCGTCGCCTTCGCGCAGAAGATCCCCAGCGCCCTCGCGCCGCTCATCGCACCGCTCGTCATCACCGTCGATGTCACGAGCGGAGGGGAGAAGAACTACACGCTGCTCTATCTGAGCGGCGCGGTGCTCGCGCTCCTCGGCGGCCTGATCATCAAGTTCAAGGTCAAGTCGGTCCGGTGACGCCGCACGCCGGTGACCGACGATGCGCACCAGGGCGCCGGCCGCCGCTCACACAGCAGAGTTCGACGAGAAGGCGGAGCATGAACAACGCACCCTATGACCTGTGCATCGACAGCGGCGGTGACCAGTTCCCCGTCTCGGGCCCCGCACCCCGCCTGTCGTGGAAGCCCCCGTCGCACGCGGAACGCCCGACGGGATACGAACTGGAATGCGCCGTCGACGGCGAGACGCAGCCCGCGGTGCGGGTCGTGTCCGGCGGGCACCGCGTCCTCCCCTGGCCCTGGGCGGCTCTGCGCAGCGGCCGGCGGGTGGCCTGGCGGGTCCGGGCCCACGGCAGCGGAGGCCGGTCACCGTGGTCGCAGTGGCACGCGTTCGAGGCCGGCCTCCTCGACGAGGACTGGCAGGCACGCTGGATATCACCCGCCGAATCCGGCGATCCCGGCTACGGCAAGCGCCCGGCTCACACCCTGACGGGCCGGTTCGAGGCACGGGCCGGGGTGCGCTCGGCACGGCTGTACGCGACGGCGCTCGGCGTGTACGAGGCGTACGTGAACGGCGAGCGGGCCGGCACCGCCGAACTGTCGCCCGGATCCACGTCCTACGACCGCACGCTCTACGCCCAGGCGTCGGACGTCACCGCCGCCGTCAGGGCAGGCGGCAACGTGATCGAGATCGTCCTCTCCGACGGCTGGTACCGGGGGCAGGTCGGCGCGTTCCGCCTGCCGGCCGGCTGGGGCACGGTCCTCGGCGCCCGTGCCGAGCTGCACCTCGCGTACGAGGACGGTTCCCGCCAGGTCGTGCGCAGCGACGAGACCTGGACGAGTACCCGGTCGGCCGTCGTCCGGGCCGGCCTCATGGACGGGCAGACCACCGACTTCCGCGCCGGACCGGCCCCAGCGCGCCCGGTCCTCGTCGACCAGGTCGAGGCGCCCGCGATCGACTGGTCACCGGCACCGCCCGTGCGCGTCGTCGCATCGCGCCCGGCACAGTCGGTCAGGCAGGTGCGCGACGGGCTGTGGGTCGCCGACTTCGGGCAGAACGCCTCGGGCCGGCTCGCCCTGAGCGACCTCGGCCCGGCCGGCACCCGCACGGTCATCGAGCACGGCGAACACGTCGGCGCCGACGGTGACTTGACGACCGCCCATCTGGACTCCGAACGCCCCGGCGAGGCCCCGGTCCGCTTCGTCCAGCGCGACGAGGCCGTCTCGGCGGGCGGGGCCGAGACGTTCGAGCCGCGCCACACGGTGCACGGCTTCCGGTACGCGCGCATCCGCCGCGACGGCGCCCCACTGGACCCGGCGGGCGTCACGATGCGCGTCGTCCACACCGACCTGCGCCGCACCGGCACCTTCGCGTGCAGCGACGACGACCTCAACCGCCTGCACGAGATCGCCGACTGGAGCTTCCGATCCAACGCGGTCGACGTGCCCACGGACTGCCCGACCCGCGAACGCCTCGCCTGGACCGGCGACTTCCAGGTCTTCGCACCGACCGCCACGCGCCTGTACGACGTCCTCGGATTCAGCCGCAAATGGCTCCGCTCGGTCCGCGACGACCAGCTGCCCGACGGCCGGATCGCCAACTTCTCGCCCGACGGCCGCCGCATCAAGCACCACCTCGACGACCAGTTCGCCATGATGACCGGCTCGGCCGGCTGGGGCGACGCCATCGTGGCCGTCACCTGGGAGCTGTACCGGTCCTACGGCGACCGGGAGGTCCTCGCCGAGAACTGGGAGGCGATGGTCCGCTGGGTCGACTGGGCGCTCGGGACCGCCCGCACCGCCCGCCACCCGTCCCGGATCGAGCGCTCGGCCGAGCCGCTCCCGCACGAGCGGTACATCTGGGACGGCTCCTTCCACTGGGGTGAGTGGACCGAGCCGAAGGCGAAGGCGGCCGACGGCACCCGCATCGACCCGATCCGCACCGACCCGATCGCCTGGTTCACGGCCGACAAGGGCGAGATCGGCACGGCGTTCCTGTACCGCTCGGCGTCGACCCTCGCCGACGTCGCCCAGGTGCTGGGCCGCACGGAGGACGCGGCCCGCTACGCCGGGACCGCCGAGCGCGTCCGGGACGCCTGGCGCACCGAGTTCCTCAGGCCCGACGGACGCACCACCGGCGACACCCAGGCCGCCTACGTACGGGCACTCTCCCTCGGGCTCGTCCCCGAGGAGCTGCGCCCGGCCGCCGCGGCCCGCCTCGTCGAACTGATCCGGGCCGCCGGCACCCACCTCGGCACCGGCTTCCTCGCCACCGGCGACCTGCTCCCCGTGCTCTGCGACACCGGCCACACCGACGTCGCCTACGAGCTGCTCCTCCAGCGCACCGCACCATCCTGGCTGTACATGCTCGACCACGGCGCGACGACCATCTGGGAGGACTGGGAGGGCATCGACGAGAACGGAGACGCCCACGACTCCCTGAACCACTACAGCAAGGGCGCCGTGATCCGCTTCCTGCACACCCACACGCTGGGGCTGCGGCAGGCACCGGAGTCGGTCGCCTGGGAGTCCGTCGAGGTCGCGCCCGTCCCCCACCCGTCGCTGACGTGGGCCCGGGGCACCCACGAGTCCCCCCAGGGCACGATCGCCGTCGAGTGGTACACCGCCGGTGACGAGCTGACTCTCACCGTCGACGTGCCGCCGGCCACCACCGCCCGCGTCGTCTTCCCCGACGGCACCACCGAGACCGCCACGACGGGCGCCTTCCGTGCCACTCGCCGTATGAAGAAGACGCCGTGACCGGTGGTAGGTTTTCAGCGGTCAATCGCTGCGCACGACCTGTCCGGACCGGCTTCGTTGGGGAGAGTGAGCGCACCGTGGGTCAGGCAACAGCGCGCGGGCCGTACGCCAAGACACCGGCCCGCCGAGCGGAGATCGTACGGGCGGCCCGCGACAGTTTCGCCGAGAACGGCTACGCCAAGGCCTCCCTGCGGGACATCGCGGAGCGGGCCGGCATCACCCACGCCGGACTCCTCCATCACTTCCGCAACAAGGACGAGATCCTCGCCGAAGTGCTCGCCGAGCGGGACTCCGAGGAGTGGCAGCACGGCGCGGCACAGGTCGACAGCGTCGACCAGCTCGCGCCCTACCTCGACGAGCTCATCCGCCACCACCAGAAGGCGCCCGAGCTGATGCGCCTGTGGATCGAGCTCGCCGCGGCGGCCTCCCGCACGGATCACCCGGCTCACGCCTACTTCGTCGAGCGCTACGAACGCGGGCGCACGCAGTTCGCCGAGGGATTCCTGGACAAGGCGGCCCGCGGCCGGCTGCGCGAGGGGGTCAGCCCGGCGAGCGCCGCGGCCCTCTTCCACGCCGTGCTCAACGGCCTCCAGTTGCAGTGGGTCCTGGACCAGGACCTCGACATCATCGGACCGCTCAACGACTTCGTCCGTCTGCTGCTCGACCAGGGCGACCGGGACGAACGTGACGAACAGGACGACCCGGGCAGCCAGTAGGGAGAGCGCCACCCGGGCGGGCAAGGGCGCGGCGGGGCGCCCGCCCGCGAGCGCCGGGCCTGCTTAACGTACGGGAGAGATCACGAGCTGCCCGGGAGTTCCCATGATCGACACCCGCCGGAGAAGGCAGTCGGACGCCCTCGAGGCGATCGAGCCTCCGGGCAACCTGGAGCTGGCCGCCGGCGTGGTCTCGGTGACGGCCCTCGTGGAGATCCTGGGCGCCCTGTCCGGGTCCGCGGTGTGGCTCCTCGGCCTGCTGGTCTTCCTCCCGGGTACGGCGTCGGCGCTGTGCACCGCCGCGCAGACGAGGTTCGTCGCCGCCTGGACCACGGTCATCGTCACCCTCACGGTGCTGCTGCGCGGCAGTGATGTAGGCCGGTCGCTCGACCGCGCCCTGCTGGTCCTGCTGACCCTCGCCCTCGGAGTGACCTCCGTCTACGCCTGCCAGCGCCGCATCAGGCGCGAGCACGAGATGCTCCGCCTGCGCTCCACCGCCGCCGCCATGCAGCGGCACATCCTGCACCCCCTGCCCCTGGTCACCGACGACGTCCTGGTCAACGGCGTCTACGAGCCCGTCCAGGAGGACCGGCTCGTCGGCGGCGACATCTACGAGGTCGTCGCCTCGCCCTTCGGGACCCGGGTGCTGATCGGTGACGTGCAGGGCAAGGGGCTGGCCGCCGTGGGGGCCGCGTTCGCCGTGATCGGCGCCTTCCGCGAAGCGGCCCACCGGGAACCCACGCTCACCGCGCTCGTCGACACGCTGGACGCCTCGGTCGTCCGGCACAACTCCTACGCCGAACAGAACGGCGACGACGAGCGGTTCGTCACCGCGCTCGTCATCTCCGTCGACGCCCACGCCGAGGCGCAGATCGTCAACTGCGGGCACATCCCGCCCCGTTTGCTGCATGACGGCGTCGTCACGGCACCGCCGCTGGAGTCCGGTGTGCCGCTCGGTCTCGCGGAGCTGGCCTCCGAACCGGCGACCGTGGGCTGGTTCGACTTCCCGGCCGGATCCACACTGCTGCTGACCACCGACGGCCTCACCGAAACCCGGGCCAGGGACGGCACGTTCTACCCGGTCGACGAGCGGTTGACGGAGCACCTCGCCCTCTCCCCGACCGAACTGCCCCGGGCCCTGTACGAGGACGCCCGCGCCTTCGCCGGCGACGTCAACCAGCACGACGACGTCGCCGTCCTGACCGTGCGCCGCTCTCCGTACCGCTGACCGGCACCCCGACAACCCCCTCTGCCCGTGTGAGCGACATCACAGCAGGCAAATCGTCATCGTCAGGTCATCATATGACCTGATCTCCTCCGGGAGTCAGGCCGACCCTTCTGGACGACACGGCAGGACGAGGATGGGCATGGACAACGACAACAAGCCCGCACGAGCGCGTGTGGGCGTGGTGGGACTGGGAGCCATGGGCTTCGGGATGGCCCGCAGTCTGCGGAACGCGGGCTACGACGTGGGGGTCCACGACCTGCGGCCGGAGGTGTCCGCGGCCTTCGCCCGTGACGGCGGGACCGCGTTCGGCTCCTGCGGCGGGCTGGCAGCCGCGGTGGACGTCCTGGTCGGCGTGGTGGTCAACGCGGAGCAGGTCGAGTCCGTGCTGTTCGGTGCCGGCGGGGCGGCCGGCCGGCTCCGCCCGGGCTCCGTCTTCGTCATGTGCTCCACGGTCGACCCGGGCTGGTCCGCGAGGCTCGAAGGCCGCCTGGCCGAGTCGGGAGTGCTCTACCTGGACGCGCCGGTCTCCGGTGGCGCCGCGCGTGCGGCGGCCGGCGAGCTCACGATGATGACGTCGGGCTCCGCCGCCGCGTACGCCGTCGCCGACCCGGTGCTGGAGGCCATGAGCAGCACCGTCTACCGCCTGGGCGACCGCGCCGGACTCGGCTCGAAGGTCAAGGTCGTGAACCAGCTCCTCGCGGGCGTGCACATCGCCGCCGCGGCCGAGGCGATGGCCCTCGGCATCAGGTCCGGCGTTCCCGCGGAGGCGCTGTACGAGGTCATCACCCACAGCGCCGGCAACTCCTGGATGTTCGAGAACCGCATGGCCCATGTGCTCGCCGGGGATTACACGCCCCTGTCCGCCGTCGACATCTTCGTCAAGGACCTGGGGCTCGTACTGGACTCCGCCCGCCCGGAGCGGTTCCCGCTCCCCCTGGCCGCCACCGCCCACCAGATGTTCCTCCAGGCATCGGCGTCCGGACTGGGGGCCGAGGACGACAGCGCGGTGATCAAGGTCTTCCCGGGGATCGACCTGCCCGAGCCGGTGGAGGCGTGAGATGGGAATCCGACTCGGATGCATCGCCGACGACTTCACCGGCGCCACCGACCTGGCCAACAACCTGGTGCGCGCGGGCATGCGCGTCGTCCAGCTGATCGACCTGCCGCCGGCCGGTGCCGAAGAGGCGGTGGACGCCGACGCCGTGGTCATCGCCCTCAAGTCGCGTACCGTTCCGGCCGCCGAAGCCGTCGACGCCTCGCTCCGGGCACTCGCCTGGTTGCGGTCCGCCGGCGCCGAGCAGGTGTACTTCAAGTACTGCTCCACCTTCGACTCGACACCGGCCGGCAACATCGGCCCGGTCACCGAGGCGCTGATGGACGCGCTGGGCACCGACTTCACGATCGCGACGCCCGCCTTCCCCGACAACGGGCGCACGGTCTTCAAGGGCCATCTCTTCGTCGGTGACGTGCTGCTCGGCGACAGCGGCATGCGCCACCATCCGCTCACCCCGATGACCGACTCCAACCTGGTCTCCGTCCTCGGCACGCAGACCCGGCGGGCAGTCGGCCTCATCGACCACACGGTCGTCGCCGGCGGCGCCGAGGCGATCCGGGCCCGCATCGACGCCCTGCGCGAGGACGGCTTCGGGATCGCCGTCGCCGACGCCGTCTCCAACGACGACCTCCTGCGCCTGGGCGCGGCGGTCCGAGGGCTTCCGCTGGTGACCGCCGGTTCGGGGCTGGCGATCGGGCTGCCGGCGAACTGGGGGTTCGAGCCGTCCCGCGCCGCCGCGCACCTGCCGCCTTCCGGCGGCCACCGGGCCATCGTCTCGGGATCGGTCTCCGCCGCCACCAACGGCCAGGTCCTCCAGTACCTGCGCGGCGGCCGGCCCGCGTTCAGCGTGGATCCGCTGCGCGTGGCGGCCGGTGAGGACGTGGTCGGGCAGGCCCTGGCCTTCGCCGAGTCCCATCTGGACGACGGACCGGTTCTGGTCTACTCCACCGAGTCGGCCGACACGGTCCGCTCCGTCCAGGGCCGGCTCGGTGCCGCCGAGGCCGGTGAGCTCGTGGAGCGGACGCTGGCCCGTGTCGCGCAAGGGCTGGTGGAACGGGGCGTCCGCCGGCTCGTCGTCGCGGGCGGTGAGACCTCGGGAGCGGTCGTCCGGGCGCTCGGTGTCACCGGGCTCAGGATCGGACCGCAGATCGACCCCGGTGTCCCGTGGTGCGCTGTCACCCTGCCCGACGGGGACACCCTCCACATCACGCTCAAGTCCGGCAACTTCGGCGGGCCTGACTTCTTCACCTCCTCCTTCGCCCTGCTGGACGAGGAGGCCGCATGACCGAGCAGCCGGACACCACCGCCGGGACAGGCCGCGACGCGGCGGACGGCGAGGCTGTCGACCAGGCCGTGGACGCGGCCGTGGGCAGGGCCGTCGGCGAGGCGCGCGACGAGATCGTCCGCGTGGGCACCACCCTCTTCGCCCGGGGCTACGTCCACGCCAGCGCCGGCAACATCAGCGCCAAGGCCGGTGACCACCACCTGATCACCCCCACCGACGCCGCCCTCGGGTTCCTCGATCCCGGCCGCCTCGCCCTGGTCGACGCCCGTGGCGAGCAGATCGCGGGTGACCGCGCCAGCAAGACCCTGACCCTGCACCGGCGTATCTGCTCCGCCGACCCCACGGCCCGGTTCGTCATCCACACCCACTCCACGCACCTGGTCGCGCTCACCCTGGCCGGCGTGTGGAGCGACGACGACGTGCTCCCGCCCCTCACTCCGTACTACGTGATGAAGGTCGGGCACGTCCCGCTCATCCCCTACCACCGGCCCGGCGACCCGCGCGTGGCCGACCTGGTGACCGCCCGCATCGCCGCACACGCGACCAGCCGTACGCCGCTGCGGGCCGTGCTGCTCGACCGGCTGGGCCCCGTCGTCTGGGGACCCGACGCGGCCACCGCCCTCGCCGTCCTCGAAGAACTCGAGGAGACGGCACGTCTCTGGCTCCTGACCGACCGTCGCCCCGAGCCGCTCCCGTCCCACGCGATCGACGAACTGAGGTCCGCGTTCGACGCCGCGTGGTGACCCGCTCCCCCCCCCCGTCAGAGAATTCCCCCTGAGCCGCACTAGGGATCACCCATGTCCATGCCCATAACGGCGTCGGCATCCGCCGACGTCGCCCGTGAGAACGCCGTCTTCCGCAAGGTCGTGCGGCGTATCGTCCCCTTCCTCGTCCTGTGCTACATCGTCTCCTACCTGGACCGGGTCAACGTCGGCTTCGCCAAGCTCCAGATGGCCGGCGACCTCGGCTTCAGCGAGGCGGCGTACGGCCTCGGTGCCGGACTGTTCTTCATCGGCTACTTCCTCTTCGAGGTGCCGTCCAACCTGATGCTCCAGCGCGTCGGCGCCCGCACCTGGATCGCCCGGATCATGATCAGCTGGGGTGTGGTCTCGGGGGCGTTCATGTTCGTCCAGAACGAGGCGATGTTCTACGTCCTCAGGTTCCTCCTCGGAGCCGCGGAGGCGGGATTCTATCCGGGGGTGATCCTGTACTGCACCTACTGGTTCCCCTCCCACCGCCGTGCCCGGGTGATCGCGCTCTTCATGTCCGCCATCCCGGTGGCCGGTATCTTCGGCAACCCGCTCTCCGGCTGGATCATGGACCGGTTCCAGGGCGTGAACGGCTGGGAGGGCTGGCAGTGGATGTTCCTGCTGGAGGCGATCCCGGCCCTCCTCATCGGGGTGGCCACGCTGTTCTATCTCGACAACAGCGTGCGCGCCGCGAAGTGGCTCACCGACGAGGAGAAGGCCGTCGTCGAGCGGGCGATCGCCGAGGACGCCGCGCACCAGACCGTGCACGGCCGGGTCTGGGACGCCTTCCGCGAGCCCAAGGTGTGGCTGATGTGCCTCATCTACTTCTGCTTCGTGATGGGCCAGTACGCGCTGACCTTCTGGATGCCCACGTTCATCGAGACCACCGGGATCGAGGGCAACCTCGCGATCGGCCTGCTCAGCGCGGTGCCGTTCCTGGCCGCGCTCGTCACGATGAACCTGTTCGGGCGTTCGGCGGACAAGCGCCGTGAGCGCCGCTGGCATCTGGTGGTGCCCAGTCTCATGGGCGCGGTCGGCTTCTCGCTGGCGGCGGGCTGGGCCGGGTCGACCGCGCTGTCCCTGGTCGCGCTGTCCATCGCCGCGGCGGGCGTGCTGACCTGCGCGCCGCTGTTCTGGTCCCTGCCCACCGCGTTCCTCGGCGGCACCGCCGCCGCGGTCGGCCTCGCCGCGATCAACTCGGTCGGCAACCTCGCCGGCTTCGTCAGTCCCTACATGATCGGCGCGCTGAAGGACGCCACCGGCTCGACGTCGGTTCCGATGTACGTCCTGGCGCTCAGCCTCGTCGTCGGTGCCGCCGCGGTGCTCACCACCGACAAGCACGTCGTCAACCGCTGACCGGGCCTCCCGGTCCCCACACAGGAGCCAGCATGCCGAGGTTCGCAGCGAACCTGTCCCTGATGTACACCGAGCACGATTTCCCGGACCGCTTCGCCGCGGCCTCGGCGGACGGCTTCACCGCCGTCGAGTACCTCTTCCCCTACGCCTACGACGCCAAGGAGCTGCGCCGCCGGCTCGACGACCACGGCCTCCGGCAGGTGCTGTTCAACGCCCCTCCCGGAGCGTGGGAGCAAGGAGAACGCGGGATCGCGGCGCTGCCCGGCCGCGAGGCGGAGCTCCGCTCCGGGATCGCCCGGGCCTTGGAGTACGCCGCCGCCCTGGACTGCCCGCGGCTGCACGTGATGGCCGGGCTCGTACCGCCCGACGCCACGCCGGAGGAACGGGCCGGGCACCGCGCCACCTACGTGGCCAACCTCGCGTGGGCCGCCGAGCGAGCCGCCCCGCAGGGCGTCGACATCCTGATCGAGCCGATCAACGGCCGCGACATGCCGGGCTACTTCCTGTCCCGGCAGGCGGCGGCGCACGCGGTCGTGCGGGAGGTGGGGGCCCCGAACCTCAAAGTGCAGCTCGACCTCTACCACTGCCAGATCGTCGAGGGCGACCTCACCACCACCCTGCGCCGCGACCTGCCGACCGGCCGGGTCGGTCATCTGCAGATCGCGGGCGTGCCCGACCGTCACGAGCCCGACCGGGGCGAGCTCGATGTGAGCCACCTGTTCCGCGTCGTCGACGACCTGGGTTTCGACGGGTGGATCGGCTGCGAATACGTCCCCCTCGCCGGCACGAGCGAAGGCCTCGGCTGGCTGAGCGACTACCGCCCGAACGACTACCGAGGAGACACCGCATGAGGATCGTCATCACGGGCGGCTTCGGCTTCCTTGGACGACAGGTCACCGGCACCCTGCTCAGGACGCGGACCTTCCGCGGCGCACCGATCGAGCGGCTGGTGCTCGCCGACCGGATCGTGCCGGCCGGTGCCCCGGAGACGGCCGACCCGCTCGTGGAGACGGTGCGGGGTGATCTGGCCGAGTGCCTCGACGACGTGTTCGCGGAGCCGGTGGACGTACTGATCCACCTCGCCGCCGCCGTCTCGGCCGAATGCGAGGCCGACTTCGACCTGGGCATGAGCGCCAACCTGGACACCACCCGCGCGCTCCTCGAAGCCGCCCGGGCGCAGTCGTCGGCCGGCGGTCCCGTACCGCTCCTGGTGTTCGCCAGCAGTGTGGCGGTCTACGGCTCCGACCCGGCGCTGCCGCTCCCGCCGGTGGTCAGCGAGTCGACGCTGCCCACGCCCCGCTCCAGCTACGGCATCCAGAAACTCGTCTGCGAGCAGCTTGTCGCGGACTACACCCGCCGGGGCTTCCTCGACGGGCGCGTGGCCCGCCTGATGACCGTGTCGGTGCGGCCCGGCAAGCCGAACGCGGCCGCCTCCGGCTTCCTGTCCGGCATCATCCGCGAGCCGCTCGCGGGTCTGCCCGCGGTCTGCCCCGTGCGTCCCGAGCTGCGGGTGGCCCTGGCGTCGCCCCGGCGCACGGTCGAGGGGGTCCTCCGCATCGCGGAGGCCGAGCGCGGTACCGGGAGGGGCCGGTTCGAGGGCGGCCTGCCGGTCAACCTTCCGGGGCTCACGGTCTCGGTCGCCGAGATGCTGACCACGCTGCGGCAGCTGGCCGGCGGCGCCGTCGCCGACCTGGTGACGATCGCGCCCGACCGCGATGTCGAGGCCATCGTGGGTTCTTGGCCTTCCGTCTTCGACCACACGCGGGCCTCGGCACTCGGGCTCCGGCCCGATCCGGACTTCGCGGCGGTGGTACGGGACTACGTCGCCCGCCACCGTGACGCGGTCCTGGTCGACGGGCCGCTCACGGCGGGGCAGCCGAGCGAGGGTCTATAGACTGAAAACCATGTTTTCCAAGGTGCCCGGTCCCGTCCGGCTCGCCGACCAGGTCGCCGCGACGCTCTCCGAGGAGATCGAGTCGGGGCGGCTCGCCGAGGGCGACCGGCTGCCGACCGAGGTGGAGCTGGTCAAGCAGCTGGGTGTCAGCCGCACCGTGGTGCGCGAGGCCCTGTCCAGGCTCCGCAACGCGGGCCTGATCGAACCGCGGCAGGGCATCGGCGTGTTCGTCCTGCCGCGGCGCACCCGCCCGCTCGACCTCGACGCCGCCGACACCAAGGCGAAGGTGCTGCAGATCGTCGAGGTACGCCGGGCCATGGAGAGCGAGGCAGCCAGCCTCGCCGCCACCCGGGCCACCCCGCACGACCTCGCGCGGATGCGCCAGGCGCTGGACACGATCGACTCGGCGGTCGCGGCCGGCGGCGACGGTGTGGACGAGGACCTCGCCTTCCACCGGTCCATCGCCGAGTCGACCGGCAACGCCGTGATGGTCTCGACGGTGCGGTACCTGGGCGACGTGTCGCGCAGCGGTATCCGCGTCACCCGCGCGAACGAGGCCCGCCGGAACGACTTCATCGAAGCGGTCCGGGACGAGCACCACGCCATCCTCGCCGCCATCGAAGCGGGCGACCCCGAAGCGGCGCGCGCCGCCGCTCGCCGCCACATGAAACACGCCGCCGGCCGGCTCCAGGACGCCGACGACAGCTTCTGGACGGAGACCGAGGACCTGGCCGTGGATCTCGGCACGGCTCCCTGACAGCGACCGAGCCGGCCTCAAGAGCCAGGCCGCTCACGCAAGCCGGGACGCTTGCCTGCGGTCTCGGCGGAGGTACGCTGCACGGCATCTACGAGGCATGGATGACAACTGGAGGACAGAGATGTCTTCAGATGTGGCCGAAGGTGACCAAGTGACGTCCGGCCTCGACCGGCGCGTCGAGCTGAGGGAGTTCCTGCGGTCCCGCCGGGCTCGGCTCAGGCCCGAGGACGTGGGCCTGCCCTCCTACGGACGGCGGCGGGTTCCGGGGTTGCGGCGCGAGGAGCTGGCGCAGCTGGCGGGGGTGTCGTACGCCTACTACGCCCGCCTGGAACAGGGCCACGGCGACACCATGTCCACCGAGGTGCTGGACGCCGTCGCCCGCGCCCTGCGCCTGACCGAGGAGGAGCGCGGCCACTTGGGCCGGCTGGCGCAGGCCGACCGGCAGAGCACGGCACAGGCCGCGTCCCCGCCGCAGCAACTGCGGCCCTCCGTCCAGCACTTGCTCGACGCGCTCGGTGTACCCGCCTACGTCGTCAGCCGGCGCCTGGACATCCTGGGATGGAACCGGCTCGCCACCGCCGTCTTCGGGGACTGGGACGGGCTGCCGCCCGAGCAGCGCAACGCGGCCCGGCTGATTTTCCTCTCCCCCGAGGCACGGGACCGGTTCGCCGACCCGGCCCACATGGCCGTGAAGGTCGCCGGCGTTCTGCGCATCAACGCCGGCAAGAGCCCCGGGGATGTCTACCTCTCTTCCCTGATCCAGGAGTTGACGCGGTCGAGCGAGGAGTTCCGGCGGCTGTGGGCACGGCACGAGGTGAGCTGCGGGACCGTCGGCGACTCCGTACGGATGCGGCATCCGCTCGTCGGAGAGTTCGACCTCGTCCACGAGCCCATGACCCTGCCCGGGGGCGCCCCCATGCGGCTGGCCACCTTCCATGCCGAACCGGGCTCACGGTCGGAGGAAGCCCTGCGGGTACTGGCCAGTTGGGAGATGGAACCACTGCGCTGAGCACGGATGCGCCGTCATGCGGCCAGGAGTGCGGCGGGTGACGGCACCTGGGCCACAGGTACGGAACCGTGGATGGGCCCGGGGACGCGTGACAAGGGCAGGCCGGTGCCGTTGTTGGTGTGGGCGATGATCTCGGCGGTGATGGAGATCGCTGTCTCTTCGGGTGTGTGGGCCCCCAGGTCGAGTCCGATCGGTGAGTGCAGGCGCGCGAGGTGCTCATCGGGCACGCCGGTGTCCCGCAGGCGTGCCAGGCGGTGTTCGTGGGTGCGGCGTGAGCCCATCGCGCCGAGGTAGCCGACCGGCAGGTCGAGGGCCAGGCGCAGCAAGGGGATGTCGAACTTGGCGTCATGGGTGAGGACGCAGATGGCGGTGCGGGCGTCGACGTGTGTGGCCTCCAGGTAGCGGTGGGGCCAGTCGACGACGATCTCGTCGGCGTGCGGGAAGCGGGCTGCGGTTGCGAAGACGGGGCGGGCGTCGCAGACGGTGACGTGGTAGCCGAGGAACCGTCCGGCCTGGCTGAGGGCGGCGGCGAAGTCGACGGCACCGAAGATCAGCAGGCGGGGCGGCGCCGCGTGGGTGTGGACCAGGAGCGTCAGCTTCTCCGGGCAGGTGCCGGTGTCCCCGCCGACTTCGACGCGGGCGGTACGGCCTGCCCGCAGCAGTGCGCGGGCCTGGGTGGCCACGGCCCGGTCCTGCTGTCGGCTGCCGAGCGTCCCGTCGTACGCGCTGCCGCCCCCGAGGACGGAGAGGGTGCGGCCGAGCATGTGCTCCGGCCCGTCCACCACCTGCGCCACGGCGACGGGCAGACCGGCCGGCACCTGTTCCAGGGCGCTGGTGAGGTGGGGCTGGTCGGCGGGGTCGACGCGCTGGACCAGGACCTCCAGTTCGCCGCCGCAGGTCAGGCCCACGGCGAAGGCGTCGTCGTCGGAGTAGCCGAACCGGGCCCGTACCGGGGGTTCACCCGACTCCAGCACCTGCCTGCACAGCTCGTAGACGGCGCCTTCCACGCATCCCCCGGAGATGCTGCCGACCGCCTCACCGGCGGTGTCCACAGCCAGTGCGGTGCCGGGCGGCAGGGGTGCGCTGCCGCTGACCCGGGTCACGGTGGCGAGGGCGAAGGGACGGGCCTCGCGGCACCAACGGTGCAGCGTGTCGGCGATGTTGAGCATGAGTGGTACTCCTGGGGCGATGGGGAAGCCCGCCGCCGTGCCGGCATGGGGGGGGGATCGGGTGGCACGGCGGCGGGCCGATCAGCGGGACGGCTCTCGGGGCCCCGCCCGGGTGGCGGGAGGGGCCCCTGCCGTCCGGGGTTCAGAGCAGGGCTTCGGCGGTGATGGGCAGGTCGCGGACGCGACGGCCGGTGGCGTGGAAGACCGCGCTCGCGATGGCCGGCGCGACCCCGACCTTCACGATCTCGCCGAGGCCCTTGACGCCGATGGGGTCGGCGTGGAGGTCCTCCCCGTCCAGATAGATCGCCTTGAGGTCGGGGACGTCGGCGTTGACGGGGACGAGGTAGTCGGCGAGGTCGGCGTTGACGATCCGGCCGTCGCGGTGGTCGGTGACCGTGTGCTCCAGCAGGGCCTGCCCGATGCCGCCCACCATGGCGCCGAGGGCCTGGCTGTCGGCGAGCTTGGGGCTGATGATCCGCCCCACGTCGTAGACGCCCAGCATCCGCCGTATGCGCACCAGACCCAGCCGCCGGTCGACGGCCACCTCGGCGAACACCGCGCTGTAGGCGTTCATGGAGTACCGGTCGTCGCCGCTCGGGGTGAAGATCCCGCGCGTCTCCAGGTGCGTACGGCTGTTACGGGCCAGCAGTTGCCGGTAGGTCTCCCCGCGTGCGGGGTTGCCCTTGACGTACAGCCGGCCACCGCGGACCACGACGTCATCGGCGTCGACGCCGTGCAGCGGTGACCGCTCGTCCTCGACCGCGAGTCTGATCGCCTCCTGTCGCAGCTTGTCGCAGCCGTCCTGGACGGCGGAGCCGACGCCGGCCATGGTCTGCGATCCGCCGTGCGGCGGGGCCGCCGGGAAGGTGGAGTCGCCGAGCTCGAAGCGGACCGTGCGCATGGTCAGACCGAGGGCGTCGGCGGCGAGCTGGGTCATGGAGGTGTAGGTACCGGGGCCCATGTCGCTGGTCGACGCCTGGACCAGGGCCGTGCCGTCGGCGTCCAGCCTGACCCGTGCCTCGGACCGCATGCGCAGGGTGTCGTAGATACCGCTGGCCATGCCCATGCCGATCAGCCAGTCGCCGTCCCGCCGGGAGCGGGGCTTCGGGTTGCGCCGGTGCCAGCCGAACTCGCGGGCTCCGGTCCGCAGGCACTCGCTCAGGCGCCGGGTGGACCAGGGCAGCCCGTTGACAGGGTCCTCCTGCGGTTCGTTGCGCAGCCGCAGCTCGACCGGGTCGATGCCGGTTCTGTGGGCGAGTTCGTCCATGGCCGACTCAAGGGCGAAGGCGGCGCTGGACCACCCGGGGCCCCGCATGAACGTCGGTGTGTTCACGTCCAGCGGCACGGTCCGAAACGCCTGGCGGACGTGGGGCGTGGCGTAGAGCAGCTGCCCCGGGCTCATCACACCCTCGGCGAAGTGCTCGTACGAGGACGTCTCGGCCCGTATCCGGTGGACCGCCGCCGTCAGGCGTCCGCCTCGGGTGCTGCCCAGACGCAGCCCGTACTCGTAGGCGGGCCGGTAGCCCACCCCGTAGTACAGCTGCTCGCGGGTCAGGACCAGTTTGACCGGATGGCGGATCTGGCGGGCGGCGAGGGCCGCGATGGTGGTGTGCGGCCAGGTACGCAGCGCGTTGCCGAACGCGCCGCCGACGAACGGCGAGATGACGCGCACGTTCTCCGCCGACATGCCGAACACGGCGGCGAGTTCGTCCCGCGCGCCCACCACCCACTGGGTCTTGTCCCACACGGTGAGTTTGTCGCCGTCCCAGCGGGCGATGGTGGCGTGCGGCTCCAGCGCGTTGTGGTGGTTACGGGTGAGCCGGTAGGTGCCCTCCAGTTCGACCTCCGCCGACGCCAGTG
Source organism: Streptomyces sp. NPDC016851 (assembly GCF_055562795.1). Classification (NCBI taxonomy): domain Bacteria; kingdom Bacillati; phylum Actinomycetota; class Actinomycetes; order Kitasatosporales; family Streptomycetaceae; genus Streptomyces; species Streptomyces sp. NPDC016851. The sequence continues at coordinate 108,386 of NZ_JBVHEP010000015.1, read as the reverse complement.
CGTCTTCGGGATTGCCGCGCACGTAGTTCTGCGGCGGCAGGGGGTCGTTCTCCCGGACTCCGGATGCCGCCATGTCGGTCGACGGCTGCTCGGCGTCGTAGGAGACCTTCACGAGGTCAGCGGCGTGCTGGGCGGCCTCCAGTGTGCGGGCGGCGACCACGGCGACGGGCTGCCCGAAGAAGCGGACCTTGTCGTCCTGGAAGACGTGCAGCCGTTCGCCGACGAAGGGGTCCAGCCAGGCGCCCGGGTTGTCGCGGTAGGCCAGCGTGGGTTTGTCGAGGTGGCTGATGACGCCCAGGACGCCGGGCTGGGCGTCGGCGGCGCGGGTGTCGATGCCGGTGATCCGTCCGCGCGCGATGGTGCTGTTGACGATGACGGCGTGGACGACGCCGTCGATGCCGTGGTCGGCGGCGTATGTGGCCTGGCCGGTGACCTTCAGCCGCCCGTCCACCCGGGACAGCGGCGCTCCGACGGCTGCCTGCGGCTGCGGGCTCACTTGCCACCTCCTACGACGCGCAGTTGGCGCTCGACGGTCCGTTTGAGCAACTCGACCTTGAAACGGTTGTGCCGGAGGGGCCGGGCCCCATCAGCGGCGTGTACGGCGGCCGTGGTCCACAGGGCGTCGGACGGCCGCCGCCCGATCAGCTGCCGCTCGACGGCGGTGAGCTTCCAGGGCACGGTGCCCACTCCGCCGGCGGCCACCTTCGCCTCCCGGATCACCCCACCGCGGATGTGCAGCGCGACCGCCGCCGAGGTGAGCGCGAACTCGTAGGACTGCCGGTCGCGCACCTTCAGGTAGCCCGACTTGAGCGGGCGCGGAAGCGCCGGAAGCTCCACCGCGGTGATCAGCTCGCCTCGGCGCAGGGCCTGTTCGCGGTGCGGTGTGCTGCCCGGCTTGAGCAGGAAGTCGGCGAAGGGCACGGTCCGCTCCCCGTCCGGGCGCAGCAGGTGCACGGTCGCTTCCAGGGCGGTGAAGGCCACGGCGACGTCGGAGGGGTGGGTGGCCACGCAGGCGTCGGAGGTCCCGAGGATCGCGTGGGTGCGGTTGACGCCGTGCAGGGCCGCGCAACCGGAGCCCGGCTCGCGCTTGTTGCAGTCGGCGGTCACGTCCCGGAAGTACGTGCACCGGGTGCGCTGCATGATGTTGCCGCCGATGGTCGCCATGTTCCGCAGCTGCGCCGACGCGCTCAGCTCCAGCGCCTCGGAGACCACCGGATACAGCGCGCGCACCCCACGGTGGGCGGCGGCCTCGGACATCCGTACCAGCGCGCCGATGCGCAGGCCGCCGCGCCGGGTGACCGTGATCTCGCGCAGGGGCAGGGCGCTGATGTCGACCAGGGTTTCGGGGCGTTCGACGGTCTCGCGCATCAGGTCGACCAGAGTGGTGCCGCCGGCGATGTAACGGCCGCCGTCGCGGCCCGCGATGAGGGCTTGCCGGGCGTCGGATGCCTTGGTCAAGGCAAAGGGGTACATCGGCCCTCATTTCCCGCGCGCGGTCTGCTCGACCGCGCGCACGATCTTCACGTAGCAGCCACAGCGGCAGATGTTGCCGCTCATCCACTCCCGTATCTCCTCCGGCGAGCCGGTGTGGCCCTCGTCGATGCAGCCGACGCCGGACATGATCTGGCCGGGGGTGCAGTAGCCGCACTGGAAGGCGTCCTGGTCGATGAAGGCCTGCTGCAGCGGGTGCAGCCGTTCGCCCTGGGCCAGGCCCTCGATGGTGGTGACCTCGGCGCCGTCCAGCCGGACCGCCAGGGTCAGGCAGGAGTTGACCCGGCGGCCGTCGACCAGGACGGTGCAGGCCCCGCAGGCACCGGCGTTGCAGCCCTTCTTCGAGCCGGTCAGGTCCAGGTGTTCGCGCAGCAGGTCCAGCAGTGAGGTCCGGTTGTCGACCGTGACGGTGTGCCGCGTGCCGTTGACGGTCAGGGAGACACGGCTGCCGGGCGGTCCCTCGGCGGCGTCCGCGGGTTCGGCACCGAACACGGACGGCCCCGCTATGAGGCCACCCGCCACGACCGCACCGCCGACGGCGGTGGTGCTCGCGATGAACGTGCGCCGGGACGGGGCGGACGTGGATTCCTCGGGAGATCCCTCGGGAGATCCCTCGGATGGAGAAACGGGTGACTCGGGGGATTCGATGGACATGCCCACTCTCTTGGTCGACGGGAGACCGAGCCGGGCCGGGCCCGGGAGGAGCGCGGCGGCCGGTGGCTCAACGCCTCCGGAAGCCGCCTCACCAGGCCCTCGGTGCGGCGTGTCATCCACTGTGGTGCACGCGGCACGATCCAACGAGTGAGCGGTTTTGGGACGACTCCGGTAGCTACCACTGCCGTTGCTACGTCTGGCAGTGGCAGGCAAACCGGTGGCCCCGGGCGCTACTTGACTAGTCGCCGTTGTTCGGGCAGAAGCGCAGGCTGTTGCAGCGCGAGACGCTGAGTGTCTGCCGGTCGATGACCGGCGCCCCGGTCGCGGCTCCGGCGGCGAAGGGCTGGGAGACGAAGCCGCGGTTCTTGGTCGCCGTGCCGCCGGAGCAGATGAGGGGGTGTTGAACAGGGCGTCGAACTGGCTGCCCCAGCCGACCGGGCAGTGGCGGTGGTGGCCTTGCAGGCCCTACGGATGATCCGTCCCGGAACCGACTGCCTCGGTAGGGTGCATGATCCCTCCTTCAGGGCGTGTGGACGGTGGGCCGGGGAGCCGTCGGCATCCCGTTGCCGATGAAGAAGCTCGGGTGCGGGGGCTGGTTGTAGGCCGTGTTCTGCCAGGCCAGCGCCGTGCGGTACTGCGTGTCGTGCAGCAGGGTCGTGATCCGGGTGTTCGTCTGGTGCGGCGTCGAGTAGATCCGCAGGGCCCTGTTGTTCGACGTCGGCCACACGACCTCTTCACGCCAGTCGCCGAGGATGTCCCCGGAGAGCGACGGGGTGGCCTTGGTTCCGTTGTTGGAGTGGACCCCGGATCCGGTCAGCAGGCGGGTGTCGCCCGAGGTTCCGTACTTGTCGATGCGGGTGCCGTCGAGGAGTTCGCGGACCGGGTCGCCGTCCCACCAGGACAGGAAGTTCATGCTGGACGGCTCCCGGCCGAGCGAGGCGCCGGTGGCCGAGCGCAGGGTCGTGTCGGCGGCGGACCAGGCCTCGGCTCCCGCGCTGCCGGCGTAGACGTCCGCGGCGACACCGCGGCCATTGTCCGAGCCCGACGCCGTCCGCCACAGGATCTGGCCGGTGCGCGCGTCGGCCATCCAGGAGCCGGGTGAGCCGGAGTTCTCGGAGACCTTGAAGTACTCCAGGCCCGCGCGGGAGGGGTTGAGGTCCCCGACGTGGCCGGCGTCGCCGTGGCCCAGCCTGGTCGTCCACAGCCCGTTGCCGTTGTCGTCGACCGTCATCGCGCCGTAGACGATCTCGTCCTTGCCGTCGGCGTCGACGTCCGCGACGGAGAGGCTGTGATTGCCCTGACCGTCGTAGCCCTTGCCACTGTTGGTCGAGGAGTTGGTGTCGAACGTCCAACGGCGGGTGAAGGAGCCGTTCCGCCAGTCCCAGGCGGCGATGACGGTCCGGGTGTAGTAGCCGCGCGCCATGATCAGCGACGGGCGGGCGCCGTCCAGGTACGCCGTGCCCGCCAGGAAGCGGTCGACGCGGTTGCCGTAGTTGTCGCCCCAGGAGGAGACGTTGCCACGGCCCGGGACGTAGTCGACGCTCTGCATCGCCTTGCCCGTCTGGCCGTTGAACATCGTCAGGAACTCAGGGCCGGAGAGCACATAGCCACTGGAGTTGCGGTGGTCGGCCGACGAGCTGCCGATGACCGCGCCGGTGCCGTCCCTGGTGCCGTCGGCCGTCTTCATGGCGACCTCGGCCCTGCCGTCACCGTCGTAGTCGTACACCTGGAACTGCGTGTAGTGCGCCCCGGAGCGGATGTTGCGCCCCAGGTCGATACGCCACAACCGGGTACCGTCCAGCTTGATGCCGTCGACGATCGTGTTGCCGGTGTAGCCGGACTGGGCGTTGTCCTTGGCGTTGGTGGGATACCACTTCAGGACCAGGTCGAGCCTGCCGTCGCCGTCCAGGTCACCGAGGCTGGCGTCGTTGGCCTCGTAGGTGTACGCCGAGTTGCCCGGGGCCGTGCCGCCCGCGGGCGGGGAGATCGGGACGTCCAGGTACCCCGACCGGAACTGCAAGGCACGCTCGGAAGGGGCCTGTTCGGTTCCGTTCACCACCGGGCGCACGGTGTAGTCGGCGGAGTCCTGGGCGCCGGAGTCGAAGTAGTTCGTGGAGCCGGTGATCGGCGAGGAGTTGAGCTTGGTGGCGCCGCGGTAGACGTTGAACGCCACGTCGTTCGGGTCGGTGGCCAGCCAGCGCCACGACACCAGGTTCCCGCTGCTGGTGTGGACACTGGTGAGTCCCCGGTCGAGGCGCTCCACCTGTCGCGCGGTCGCGGCCTGAGCGGTCTGGGGCAGCACGGTGAGCGCGGAGGCGGCCAGTGCGAAGGCGGCGGCGAGAACGCCTGTCACACGGCCGCCTGAGGCTCGGCGGATTCTTCGTGGACGCGGCGCCGTACGGGGGCGCGGGTGAGAGTCGGTCACAGTGACCTCCGGTGTGGGGGGATGTCCCTACAAAGTGACGCGATCATGCCAATCAGGTGTCTGACGTGCCTCACCTACGGGGACGTCAGGCCGGGCGTGGAGCGGCTGCTGCTCAGCGCAGGACGGATTCCCACCTCGTGTTGGACCCGGCCGCGTCGGCAGGGAGGCGGTCCCGTGCGGCGGTGTCGCCGTACATGGTCCAGCGGGCCCAGTCGACGACGGTCCTCGGGAAGCGCTGGTCGCTCCAGAAGCTGGTGTGGCTGCCGCCGACGAAGGTGAGGAACGCCTTGGGCCAGGTCATCTCGTTGTACGCCTGGCGGGCCGAGGAGTACTGCGTGGTCGAGTCCCGGTCGCCGTGCACGAACAGGACCTTGGCCGAGACCGAGCTGGACGGGTTGCCCATGTCCACGCAGGACTGGGGGTTGGCGGAGATGATCCGGCGGTCGGGCCAGGAGGTCAGCAGGCCATGGGTGATCATGCCGCCCAGGGAGTGGCCCGAGACGCCGACGCCGATCCCGGTGTTGATGTGCCCGGCCAGCGGACCGCTCGCGTTGAGCGCGAGGGTGTTGGTGAGGATCTGCGAGACGTCCTTGGAGGAGTTGCCGTTGTTGACGTCGCTGAAGTTGTGGTTGAAGTGCGGGGCCGGGACGACGAAGCCCGCCGAGGCCAGGGCCCGGATGATGAACAGAGAGTTCTGCGGGCTGCTTCCGTAGCCGTGGGTGAAGTTGTAGACGGGGAAGACACCCCCGGCGACCGGGGCGTTCGTCACCGGGCTGCCGCCGGGGGTGCCGGTGGCGGGGTAGTAGACGTAGGTGGTGCACCGGCGGCTGCCGCGAGTCCAGTCATACCGGCGCACGCCGACCGCGAACGGCGTGGTCGGTGCGCTCTGCGGCCTGGCGATGGCGCCTGCCTGCCCGGTACCGAGCAGGGACGCGCCCATGCCCGCCGCTCCGGCAGCGCTCAGGGCCAGGAAGGTGCGCCGTTGCATGCTCATGGATGACTCCTGTGTGAGTGGGGGGTTGCACATGTGGAGCCCGAGGCGGCGAGGAGCGACTGCGAGCTGCTCTCCGAGGCACATGACTGTGAGCGCTCCCACACCAGGTCGAATAACAGAAAGAGTCACCGTCGGGCTCTCATCTGTCAATCGCCGGGACTCAATCCGTCCGAACTCAGGGTCGGACCACCGGTGTTCAGCCGTGGCTGTGACCGATTCCAGCGCTCATACCGGCGATCGTGTGGGCGCTGATGTCGAGGTGCGGACCATCCGCGGACCGGGCCGCCACGGAACGGACGTGTTCCTGGGCGGGGTGGGCCAGACCGTCGTACACCGCGACGCACACCTCCCGCGCCCGGGACCGGGGCCAGTCGGCCGGCAGCAGGTCGAGGGGCAGCAGGGGGTCCAGCACCGGGAAGTGACGGTAGGTGTTCATCACTTCGGTGCGGGCGCGCACCGCCGCGGCGCCTGTGACGTCACCAGCACTGATGCGGGGACGCAGGCTGCTCCACCGCCGGATGAAGATCTCGTACTGCTCGGCGATGCCGGGCAGGTCCCAGGCCTCGATCGGGTTGCGGTTGGCCTCCGTCTCGAGATCCACCTGCCGTGCGCGGAACACGCTGACCGCCCCCAGCGCCAAGTCGCCCAGCTCGACACGCCCTTTGGGAGTGAGCGGGTGCGGCGACGCCCAGACCGCGTCGTACACCGGCGCGAAGCCCCGCCACCGCAGCGCGGCGCGCAGCGCACGCCGTCGGGTGCTCTCCTGTTCCGGCACGGAGAAGGCGACCAGCGTCCACCACCCGTCCCAGGAGTCCGGTTGCGTGGTGAACGTGGCGATGGAGCCACCGCCACTCCACAGGTCGACGGCGGCCTCCCGTGTCAGCCGGTACGAGCTGTACCGTCCCTGCCGGCTGCCCTCCAGCACCCCTCGACGCGCCAGCCTGCTGATCGTCGTACGGGCGGCGCCCGCGGCCACGTCGAACTCCCCCAGCAGGGCCACGATCGCCGCCGCCGGCAGCCATGTCCGGCCCGGGAACGTGTAGTCGGCGATCAAGGTCACCGCCAAGCTCGCCGGTGACCCGCCGCCCTGCCAGCGCGGCAGCCGCACCGGCCCGGTGCCGTCGCCGGAGAAGATCTCCTCGAGGTGGGACAGGTTCGCCAAGGTCCGCTCCGACACGTCGAGTAGGGCGGTCCCCACTGTAACGATCGGGCCGGCACCACATGCGTCATTCAGTGGCCTGACCGGAAGCAGAACTGTCACACGAGTTCGGGCGAGACGAAGGCCGCTGTCAGCCGGTCGCGAGGTTCGTGCGGGTGCCGAGGCGGTCCTGGACCCAGTCGTGGAACTCGCCGATGTGGTGCTCACTGGGGACCAGGACGCCGCCCTTGGCGTAGAGCCGGGAACTCATCGCGGGCTGGCAGCGCTCACAGGCGTCGAAGTCCTGCCGGTTGACGCGGTCGAACAGCTCGACCGACCGGCTCACGTCCCGGCCGCCGGCCACCACGCCCTTCAGGTACAGCCAGTCGCACTCCACGATCGTGCGGTCGACCGACACCGGGAACATCCGGTGGAAGATCACGTGGTCGGGGACCAGGTTGATGAACACCTGCGGGCGCACCGTGATCGCGTAGTACCGACGGTCCTGTTCCTCGGAGACCGTGGGGATGCGGTCCAGGCCCTGCGAGCCGTCCACGGTGAAGCCCTGGACGTCCGAGCCGAACTCGGCGCCGTGCCCCACGTAGAACTGCGCCGCGTAGCCGTCGGCGAACTCCGGGAGGACCTCCGTCAGCTCGGGGTGGATCGTCGCACAGTGGTAGCACTCCATGAAGTTCTCGATGATGAGCTTCCAGTTGGCCTTGACGTCGTAGACGATGCGCCGGCCCACCTCCAGGCTCTCGACGTCGTACCGCTCGATGAACTCCACGTCGCCCAGGCGGGCCACCACGTCCGCGATCACCGACTGCTCGAACGAAGGCGGGTTCTCGGCCAGGCACACCCACACATAGCCGAGCCACTCGCGTACCGCCACGCTCGCCAGGCCGTACTCGGCGCGGCCGACGTCCGGCATCCTGGTCAGGTTGGGGGCCGCGACCAGCTTGCCGTCGAGGCCGTACGTCCAGGCGTGGTACGGGCACTGGAAAGCCCGCTTCACCTCGCCGGACTCCTGCGTGCACAGCTTCGCGCCCCGGTGCCGGCACACATTGAAGAAGGCCCGGACGGAGCCGTCCCGCGACCGGGTCAGCAGGATGCTCTCCCGCCCGACGTCCACGGTCCGGAAGGCACCCGGCTTCGACAGTTCCGACGCGCGTGCCGCGCAGAACCACATGGACTCAAAGATGTGCTCCTGCTCCAGGCGGAAGATCTCCGGGTCCGTGTAGTGGTCACCGGGGAGGGTCGCGATCAGGCTCTCCGGCAGGCCGGTCGTCGTCATGGTTCACCTCGGAGTGAAGCGCCTCGGGCGGGCGAGTGGTTGCCTCATGTGCAACATGCTTCTTGCTACGCAACTCACGGTGCAGTCCGGCCGAAGCGGTGTCAAGCCCTTGACCGCGGACCGTCGCAGCCAGGACCATGTTGCGTATCAGTCAGCTCGTTGCGTAATACGCACTTCCCTCTGGGAGGGCTCCGTGTCTCCTCGACCCACCACCGGCCGCGAGTTCGTCCTCACCTTGTCGTGCCCCGACCGCTCGGGCCTCGTCCACGCCGTCACCGGCTTCCTGGTCCGGCACTCCGGGAACATCCAGGAGAGCCAGCAGTTCGACGACCGGCTGCAGGACCGCTTCTTCATGCGGGTGCACTTCGACGTATCGGAGCCCGGCACCTCGCTGGAGGACCTGAAGTCCGGTTTCGCGCAGGTCGCGGAGGCGTACCGCATCTCCTGGCAGCTGTACGAGGCGTCGACGCCGACGCGCACGCTGATCATGGTGTCGAAGTTCGGGCACTGCCTGAACGACCTGCTCTTCCGCTGGCGCGCCGGCGCGCTGAACATCGAGGTGCCGGCGATCGTCTCCAACCACCGCGACTTCGAGCCGCTCGCCGAGAGCTACGGGATCCCCTTCCACCACGTGCCCGTCACCCGGGAGACGAAGCCGGAGGCGGAGGCGCGGCTGCTGGAGCTCGTCGACGAACTGGACATCGACCTGGTGGTCCTCGCCCGCTACATGCAGATCCTGTCGAACGACCTGTGCAAGCAGCTGGAGGGCCGGGCGATCAACATCCACCACTCGTTCCTGCCGAGCTTCAAGGGCGCCCGCCCCTATGTCCAGGCGTACGAGCGCGGCGTCAAGCTCGTCGGGGCGACGGCCCACTACGTCACGCCGGACCTCGACGAGGGCCCCATCATCGAGCAGGACGTCATCCGCGTGAACCACTCGCAGGGGCCCGACAGCATGGTGGCCCTGGGGCGCGACGTCGAGGCGCAGGTCCTGGCGCGGGCGGTGGAATGGCACACTCAGAGCCGCGTCATGGTCAACGGGAACCGTACGGTCGTCTTCCGTTGAGGAGTCTCCTGAGGAATCCCCTGAGGAAAATCATTCCCACCCCCTCACGCCTGTTGCCCAATTCACCTAGGGTTTCGCCATGAGCAACCACGGCGCTGAGACCTCAGGCGCTCCCAGTGGCGGAGTGCAATCCGTTGACCGTGCCGTCGCCGTGTTGGAGATCCTCGCCCAGCACGGAGAGGCGGGCGTGAGCGAGGTGGCCGCGGCGATCGACGTCCACAAGTCCACCGCTTTCCGTCTGCTGGGCGCGCTGGAAGCGCATGGGATGGTGGAGCAGGAGAGCGACCGGGGAAAGTACCGTCTCGGCTTCGGCGTCGTGCGCCTGGCCGGCGCCGTGACGGGCCGTATCGCCGTCACCAGGCACGGGCGCGGGATCTGTGAGCGTCTCGTCGACGACGTCGGCGAGACGATGAACATCGCCGTGCTCGAGGCCCACCACGCGATCAACCTCTACCAGGTGCGCGGCTCGTCGGCCATCGCCGCGCAGAACTGGGTGGGACGGCTGACGCCGCTGCACTGCACGTCGAGCGGCAAGATCCTCCTGGCCCACCTCACCCGCGAGGAACGCGACGCGCTCCTCGCCGAGTCCGGCCTCCCCCGTCTGACGCCGCGCACGGTGACCTCCAGGAAGAAACTGGAGGCGGACCTGTCCGAAGCCCGTGAGCACGGCTATGCCATCACGCTGGAGGAATACGAGGAGGGCCTCAACGCCCTGTCCGTCCCCGTGCGTTCGGACGGCGGCGAGGTCGTCGCCGCCCTCAGCGCGTCGGGACCGGCCTTCCGGCTCACCCTGGAGCGGATGCACGAACTCGCGCCCCTGCTCATCGCGGGAGCGGACGAGCTCGGCCACCGTCTCGCCCAAGCGGACTGAGGTTCACGACAAGCACGGAACCAGCCCCTCACGACACGCGGCGGGGGGGGGGGGGGGGGGGGGGGGGGGGGGGCCCCCCCCCGCGCGCCCCCCCCCCCCCCCCCGCCGGCCCCGCCCGCCCCCCCCCCCCCCCCCCCCCCCCCCCCACCCCCCCCCCCCCCGCGCCCGCGGCCCCCCCCCCCCCCCCCCCCCCCCCCCCCCGCTTCACGCTGCCCGCGTCAGCCCGTCCACTCCACGGCCGCGTCCAGCAGCCAGTCCGTCAGGTAACCGGCGAAGGACGAACGGACCAGCACCCAGAACCCGGCCCTGGGCTCGTCTCGTGCGACCAGGACGACCTGGGCGCGGGCCAGGTTCGTCTGGGCGCATCGCCCCGGGCCGAAGACCCGCGGGTGGAGATCGAGGGAGCAGCCGTGGGCCAGCAGGTCGCGGGCCCGGGGGCCTGCGACGAGGAGCGTGGTGCGCTGAGCCGAGACATCGATGACGGACACGGGCTCGTCGCCCGCGGCCTCACGGATCCGGCTCTCCAGGTCCTGCCCACCGCCCGGCGGTCCCACCACGAGCCATTCGTCGGGGCCGAGCCACAGCGCGGTCAGTTCCCCGGCGCGGACCACGGTGCCGGGTTCGACGGGGAGTTGGAGCCCCAGCGCGAGCCCCACGGCGTCCGCCGCCGCTCCCTTGGGGTCGAGACGCACATTGAGCTGGGTCAGGAAGGGCAGTTCCGCCAGCCGGATCGCGCCCCCGGAGGCGCGGGTCGCGGCGGCCAGCCGGCCGGCGGCATGCGACAGGGGGCTGCGGAGCGGGGTGGTAACGGCGGTGTCAGCCATCGCGGCGGGCTCCCTCGGGGTCGTAGAGGACGGGGCTCGCGACGGTCACCGGGACCAGCCGGTCGCCCACGGGGGCGTAGAGGCGCTCACCGATGCGGTCCCGGCCGCCCTTGACGAGCGCCAGGGCGAAGGTCCGGCCGAGGGCCGCGCTGCGGTAGCTGGAGGTGACGTGACCGAGCATCGGGACGGGCGGGGCGGGCAGCACACTGCCGGCGACCAGGTGCGTGCCTTCGGGGAGGAACGTGCCCGGGTCCTCCGGAAGCAGCCCGACCAGGTGCTTGCGGTCGGGGCGGGCGGTGTCGGCGCGGGCGTGGGACCGCTTGCCGATGAAGTCCCGCTTCTTCTTCGACACCACCCAGCTCATGCCGAGGTCCTGCGGCGTCACCGTGCCGTCGGTGTCCTGGCCGACGATCGGATAGCCCTTCTCCGCGCGCAGGACGTGCATGGTCTCCGTGCCGTACGGGGTGATGCCGTACGGCGCGCCGGCTTCGTACAGCGCCTCCCACAGGGCCAGGGCCTCCCACGGTGACACGTTGATCTCATAGGCGAGTTCGCCGGAGAAGCTGATCCGGCACACGCGCGCGTCGATGCCGGCGACGGTCGTCTCGCGCCACGCCATGAACGGGAAGTCCTCGGCTGCGACGGCGAGTCGGGGCGCGAGCGAGCCCAGGACCTCGCGGGAGCGCGGGCCGACCAGGGCGACGGTGGCCCACTGCTCGGTCACCGATGTGCAGTGGACGCGCAGTTCGGGCCACTCCGTCTGGAGCCACTCCTCCATCCAGTCCAGCACGGCGGCGGCGTTGCCCGTCGTGGTGGTGACCAGGTAGCGGTCCTGGTCGAGGCGGATCACCGTGCCGTCGTCGAAGACCATCCCGTCCGGGCGGCACATCACGCCGTAGCGGATCATGCCGACCTTCAGGGTGCTCATCATGTTGGTGTAGAGCAGGTCGAGGAAGACGCCGGCGTCCGGGCCCTGCACGTCGATCTTGCCGAGGGTGGAGGCGTCCATGAAGGCGACGCCCTCGCGGGCGGCGGCGCACTCGCGCAGTACGGCCGTCTCCAGGTCCTCGCCGTCCTGCGGGTAGTACCAGGGCCGCTTCCACTGGCCGACGTTCTCGAACAGGGCGCCGTGTGCGACGTGCCATTCGTGCAGGGCGGTGGTGCGGATCGGGTCGAGCAGGGCACCACGGTCGCGGCCGGCGAGGGCGGCGAAGGAGACGGGGGTGTACGGCGGCCGGAAGGTCGTGGTGCCGAGCGCGGAGATGTCCACGCCGAGCAGTTCGGCGACGACGCCGCTGGCCAGGACGCCGGAGGTCTTGCCCTGGTCGTTCGCCGTGCCGGCCGTGGTGTAGCGCTTGGTGTGCTCCACGGAGCGCAGGCCGGCACCGGTCGCCCGGGCCAGGTCGTCGACGGTGACGTCGCGTTGCAGGTCGACGAAGCGCGGGGTGCCTGCGCGGCCCGGGACGGTGAAGACCCGCATGGGCGGTGTCTGCGGTGGGATGGCCACCTGGGGCAGGCGCGGGGCCTCGCAGGTGTAGCCCTCGGACTCGAGCGCGCGGGCACCGGCGTCCGCTCCCTGCGCGAGGACCCGGGCCAGGTCGAAGACGCCGCTCGCGCCGCCCGCGACCTCGACGGCCTGACGGCAGGTGTCGGGGACGAAGGTACCGAGTTCCTCGTCGTGGCGGAGCTTGCCTCCCGCCTGGCTGAACAGGTGCGCGACCGGGTTCCAGCCGCCGGAGACCAGGAGCAGGTCGGTGGGGAACTCCCGTAGGCCTGTGCTCTCTCCGTACGGGGCAACGGTAACGGCAGTGAGCCGGGGGGCGCCTTCCGTGACGGTGACCCCGTGGCCCGTCAGCACCTCGATGCCGGCCTCGCGGGCGCGCTCGGCCCACGCCCCCGGCTCCGGGCGGGTGTCGACCACGGCCTCGACGGCCACGCCCGCCGCGGCGAGGTCCAGTGCTGCCGCGTAGGCGCTGTCGTTGGTGGTGAAGACGACCGCGTGACGGCCGGGCAGGACGCCGTGGCGGTTGACGTAGGCGCGGGCCGAGGCGGCCAGCATCACGCCGGGGCGGTCGTTGTCCGCGAAGGCCAGCGAGCGTTCGTGCGCGCCGGTGGCGAGGACGACCCGGCGGGCGCGGATGCGCCAGACGCGTTCGCGGGAGACGTGCTCCGGGGCCTGGGCGCCGAGGTGGTTGGTGCGGCGCTCCACGGCGAGGAGGTGGTTGTCGTCGTAGTAGCCGAAGACGGTGGTGCGGCGCAGGACGCGTACGTCGGGGGCCGCGTCGAGTCGGGCGGTCGTGTCGTCCACCCAGTCGAGGAGTTCGCCGGTGCCGAGGAGGCTGCCGCCGGGTTCGGGCTGGTCGTCGGCGAGGATGACGCGGGCGCCTGAGCGGGCGGCGGCTGCCGCTGCGGCGAGGCCGGCCGGGCCCGCGCCGACGACCAGGAGGTCGCAGTGGGCGTGTACGGCGTCGTAGCGGGCCGGGTCGGGGGTGGTGGCGAGGCGGCCCTGGCCGGGGAGGCCGGTCGCGGCGAGGCCGTCGTAGAGCTCGATGGTGGTGGCGGGGAGCATGGGCTCGGGGAACGGGGCCTCGATCTGGACGACCGCGTTGGGTTCCTCGGCGCCGGCCGAGAAGATGCCGCGGGGGCGGCCCAGTTTGATGCTGGTGCCGGTCTGGATTACGCCGTTGGCGAGGAGGGCGGAGGCGAGGGTGTCGCCCTTGTAGCCCTGGTATGTGGTGCCGTCGAAGGTGAAGGTGATCGGGGTGTCGCGGTGGATCCGGCCGTGGGTGGGGTGGCGGAACGGCTGGGTTTCCTCGCCCCCGCCGCCCCTACCCGTCCCATCCTCCAGGGGCTCCGCCCCTTCGACCCCGCTGGGGGCTGCGCCCCCAGACCCCCGCGGGGGCTGCGCCCCCCGCGCCCCCACCGGGGCTGCCGCCCCGGACCCCGCTTCGGCCTGAACGGCCTCGTCCTCAAACGCCGGACGGGCTGGTGGTGCCGGAGTCGGCTGGAAGGTGGCCGGACGCGTGTCGAGAGTGCCCCCACGCGGTTCAACCGTTCCCGGGCGCTCCTCCCCCGCCCGGTACACCGTCAGGATCTCGTTCGTCGATGTGTCCCGCACGGCGTTGAAGCAGCGGCGGCAGCCCGCCGCGTGGGTCCAGCGTTCGGCGAAGGGGCCCCGGGGGTTGTCGCGGAAGAAGAGGTAGCGGGCCCATTCCTCGTCGGTGAGGGAGGACGGGTCCTGCGGGTACGGCACGTGCGCCTGGCCGCCGTAGTGGAACTCGGCCTCGTCGCGGGGCCCGCACCACGGGCAGGGGATCAGCAGCATGGATCGGCTCCCAAAACTTCCAGTGGTCCTAGTGGGCCACCGCGGCCGCGCCGTGCTCGTCGACGAGCGCGCCGGTGGTGAAACGGTCGAGCGAGAAGGGGGCGTTCAGCGGGTGCGGTGTGTCGTGGGCGATGGTGTGGGCGTAGACCCAGCCGACCCCGGGGGTGGCCTTGAAACCGCCGGTCCCCCAGCCGCAGTTGAGGTAGAGGTTGTCGACCGGGCTGAGGCCGATGATCGGTGAGGCGTCGGGGCTGACGTCGACGATGCCGCCCCAGGTGCGCAGGACGTGGGCCCGGGCGAAGACCGGGAAGAGCTCCAGGGCCGCCGACATCTGCTCTTCGATGATGTGGAAGGCGCCGCGCTGCGTGTAGGAGTTGTACGCGTCGATGCCCGCGCCCATGACCAGCTCGCCCTTGTGGGCCTGGCTGACGTACACGTGGACGGCGTTGGACATGACGACCGTCGGGTGGACGGGTTCCAGCAGCTCCGACACCAGGGCCTGCAAGGGGTGGCTCTGGACGGGGAGTTCGATGCCCGCCATGGCCGCCAGGACCGACGTGTGGCCCGCGGAGCAGAGCGCGACCTTGCCCGCCGCGATCGGGCCGCGGGTGGTCCGGACTCCCACCACCCGGTTGCCGACGACGTCGAGGCCGGTCACCTCGCAGTTCTGGATGATGTCGATCCCGGCGGCGTCGGCGGAGCGGGCGAGGCCCCACGCCACGTGGTCGTGCTTGGCGATGCCCGCGCGCGGCTGGTAGGTCGCGCCCAGGACCGGATAGCGCACGTCCGAGGAGATGTTGACGATCGGGCAGACGTCCTTGACGCCGTCCGCGTCGAGCCACTCGGCGTCCACGCCGTTGAGGCGGTTGGCCTCGACGCGGCGCACGCTGTCGCGGACGTCCTGGAGGCTGTGGGCGAGGTTCAGCACGCCACGCTGGGAGAAGAGGATCGGGTAGTCGAGCTCCTCGGCCAGGCCCTCCCACAGCTTGAGCGCGTGTTCGTAGATGCCGGCGCTCTCATCCCAGAGGTAGTTGGAGCGGATGATCGTGGTGTTGCGGGCCATGTTGCCGCCCGCCAGCCAGCCCTTCTCCAGCACGGCGACGTTGGTGATGCCGTGGTTCTTCGCCAGGTAGTGGGCGGTGGCCAGGCCGTGGCCGCCGCCGCCCACGATGACGATGTCGTACGAGCGCTTCGGCTCGGGGTTGCGCCACAGCCAGTCGGGGTGTTCGGGGAGCTCGGCGCCGGGGGTGCGGGGGCTCATCGGGCGTCTCCGTCCTCGGACAGGTGCGGGTAGAGCGGGTGCTTTGCGGCCAGGGCCTCCGTGCGGGCGCGCAGGGCGGCGACGTCCGGCTCCGGCTGGAGGGCGAGGGCGATCACGTCCGCGACCTCGGCGAAGTCCGCCTCGGTGAAGCCGCGGGTGGCCAGGGCCGGGGTGCCGATGCGCAGGCCCGAGGTGACCATGGGCGGGCGCGGGTCGAAGGGCACGGCGTTGCGGTTGACGGTGATGCCGATCTCGTGGAGCAGGTCCTCGGCCTGCCGGCCGTCGAGTTCCGAGTCGCGCAGGTCGACCAGGACGAGGTGGACGTCCGTTCCTCCGGTCAGGACCCGTACCCCGGCAGCCGCCGCGTCCGCCCGGGTGAGGCGCTCGGCGAGGATGCGGGAGCCGGCGAGGGTGCGGGCCTGGCGTTCGGCGAACTCCGGTGACGCGGCGACCTTGAACGACACCGCCTTCGCGGCGATGACGTGCTCCAGGGGGCCGCCCTGCATCCCGGGGAAGACCGCCGAGTTGATCTTCTTGGCGAGGTCGGCCTCGTTGGTGAGGATGACGCCGCCGCGCGGGCCGCCGAGGGTCTTGTGGGTCGTGGTGGTCGTGACGTGGGCGTGCGGTACGGGGTTGGGGTGCAGTCCCGCCGCGACCAGTCCCGCGAAGTGCGCCATGTCGACCATGAGCAGGGCGCCCACTTCGTCGGCGATCCTGCGGAAGGCCGCGAAGTCCAGCTGCCTCGGGTACGCCGACCAGCCCGCGATGATCATCTTGGGGCGGTGTTCCTTGGCGAGGTGCTCGACCTCGTCCATGTCGACGAGGTTGTCCCCCTCGGACACGTGGTACGGCACGACGTTCAGCATCTTGCCGCTGTAGTTGATGCGCATGCCGTGCGTGAGGTGCCCGCCGTGCGCGAGGTCGAGGCCGAGGACGGTGTCGCCGGGCTGGAGGAGGGCGAAGAAGACGGCGGTGTTGGCCTGGGCGCCCGAGTGCGGCTGCACGTTGGCGAAGCCCGCGCCGAAGAGGGACTTGACGCGCTCGATGGCCAGCCGCTCGGTGACGTCGACGTGTTCGCAGCCGCCGTAGTAGCGGCGGCCCGGGTAGCCCTCCGCGTACTTGTTGGTCGCGACCGAGCCCTGTGCCTCCATCACGGCGGTGGGCGCGAAGTTCTCGGAGGCGATCATCTCCAGGGTGGACTGCTGGCGGTGCAGTTCGGCGCGGAGCGCGGCGTGGACCTCGGGGTCCAGCTCCGCCAGGGGGGTGTTCAGCGCGTTCATACGGGGTTCGCGTTCCTCTCGGCGGCCTCGACGACATTGGCGAGCAGCATGGCCCGGGTCATGGGGCCCACGCCCCCGGGCATCGGCGCCAGCCATCCGGCGACCCGGGCGGCGTCCGGGTGGATGTCACCCACCAGGCCCTGGTCGGTGCGGGTGATGCCGACGTCCAGGACGGCCGCGCCGGGGCGCAGCATGTCCTTGGTGATCAGTCCTGGCGAGCCGGCGGCCGCGACGACGACGTCCGCCTCGCGGACGTGCCAGGCCAGGCCCTTGGTCCCGGTGTGGCACAGGGTCACGGTGGCGTTCTCGGACCTGCGGGTGAGCAGCAGTCCGATGGGCCGTCCGACGGTGATGCCCCGGCCGATCACGCACACCCGCGCTCCCGCGAGCGGCACGTCGTGGCGGCGGAGCAGTTCGACGATGCCGCGCGGGGTGCACGGCAGCGGGGCCTCGACGCCGAGGACGAGCCGGCCGAGGTTGACGGGGTGCAGTCCGTCGGCGTCCTTGGCCGGGTCCATGCGCTCCAGTACGGCGCCCGCGTCGAGGTGGCGCGGCAACGGGAGCTGGACGATGTAGCCGGTGCAGGCGAGGTCGGCGTTGAGCTCGTCGATCGTCTCCTCGACCTGCTGCTGCGAGGCGTCGGCGGGCAGCTCCCGCCGGAGGGAGGCGATGCCCACCTGCGCGCAGTCCCGGTGCTTGCCTCCGACGTAGGCGCGACTCCCGGGATCGTCACCGACCAGCACGGTACCGAGCCCCGGCGTCCGCCCCGTGGTCGCGGTCAACTTGGCCACGCGCTCGGCGAGTTCGAGCCGGACGGCAGCGGCGGTCGCCTTGCCGTCGAGCAGTTGTGCGGTCACCTGGAGTTCCTTCCAACGAGGCTGTGGCTGACGCCCCCCAGGGGCGCGGGGAACTGCGCGACCAGCCACGACGAAAGCCGCACCCGAAAACTCACCCACGAAGACGGGACATGGCCGGATCGAACAGCGGCTCTTCGGCGACGACCGCCTCGACGCTCTGGTCGAAGTACCCGATGTGCACCACGGTCCCCGGAGCCGCAAGCTCCACCGGCAACCACGCATAGGCAATGCCCTTGCCGATCGTGTAGCCGTACGCCGCACTCGTGACGTACCCGACCGCACAGTCACCGTCGAACACCGGCTCCTTGCCCATCAGGACGGCCCCCGGGTCCTCGATCGTGAGACACGTGAGCTTCCGCCGTACGTCGGCCCTCCGCCGCTCCAGCGCCGCCTTGCCGATGAAGTCGTCCTTGTCGAGCTTGACGGCGAACCCGACCCCGGCCTCGTAGGGGTCGTGCTCGTAGGTCATGTCGGTGCCGAAGGAGCGGTAGCCCTTCTCCAGGCGCAGGCTGTTGAAGGCGCCGCGGCCGGCCACGATGCCGCCGAGCGGTTCGGCCGCCTGCCGGAGGGTGTCCCAGAGCTTCTGGCCGAAGTCCGCTGTGGTGTACAGCTCCCAGCCGAGTTCGCCGACGTACGACAGGCGCATGGCCGTCACCGGGACGGAGCCGATGTGGGCGCTCCGGGCGCGGAAGTACTTCAGGCCGGTCGCCGAGAAGTCGGCGTCGGTGAGCGGCTGGAGGACGTCACGGGCGCGTGGCCCCCACAGGCCGATGCAGCACGTGCCGGGTGTGATGTCGCGGACCTGGACCGTGCCGTCGGCGGGGAGGTGACGCGTGAACCAGTCGAGGTCCAGGTTGCCGTTGGCACCGACCTGGAAGCGGTCGGGGGCCAGCCGGGCGACGGTGATGTCGCTGCGGATGCCGCCGTCGTGGTCGAGCAGCAACGTGTACGTCACCGAGCCGACGGACTTGGCGACCTTGCCGGTGCACAGCCGCTCCAGGAAGGCGGCGGCACCGGGGCCGCTCACCTCCAGACGCTTGAGGGCCGTCATGTCGTACATCGCGACGGTCTCGCGGGTGACCTGGGCCTCGGCGCCGACGATGGGCGACCAGTAGCGCGCGGCCCAGTCGTTCGGGGTCGGGATGGAACGGCCTTCGGTCAGGCCCGCGTTGGCCTCGTACCACTGCGGGCGCTCCCAGCCGTTGGCCTCCAGGAAGAAGGCCCCGAGCTCCTGCTGGCGGGTGTGGAACGGGCTCGTGCGGATCGGGCGCGGGTCTCCCGACGGCTGGAGGGGGTGGAGGATGTCGTAGACCTCGACGAAGTTCTGGCAGTCGCGGGCCAGCACGTACTCCGGCGAGAGCTGGTGCGGCTCGAAGCGGTTGACGTCGCACTCGTGCAGGTCGAACGAGGAGCAGTGGCCGTCGACCAGCCACTCGGCCATGGCCCGTCCGACGCCCGCGGAGTGGGTGACCCAGACGGCCTCGGCGACCCAGAAGCCCTTGACGTCCGGGGATTCGCCGAGCAGCGGCAGGCCGTCGGTGGTGAAGGAGAACAGGCCGTTGATGCCCTCTTCGACCTTGGCGTCCTTCGTCGCGGGAAGCAGGGACCGGGTCTCGCTCCAGGCCTCCTCGAAGTCCTCCTCGGTGAACTTCAGGACGGACGGCATGTCCTCGGACTCGTCCACGGAGAGGATGTCGTCGGCGGAGACCGGCATCGGGCGGTGGCCGTAGTAGCCGATGCCCAGGGTGTCGAAGCGGTCGCGGTAGTAGAGGTCGGCGTCCTGGTGGCGCAGGATCGGGCGGACCGCCTCCTGCGTCTGGCCAGCCAGGGCCGGTACCGGTCCCGTCCAGGCGAGCTGGTGGGCGAGCGGCGTGAGCGGGAGGTTCATGCCGGCCATGCGGGCGATCTTCGGGCCCCAGATGCCGGCGCAGCACACGACGATGTCGGCCGGGATCTCGCCCTGGTCGGTGAGGACGCCTGTCACCTCGCCGTCGGCCCTTGGGACGTCGAGGACTTCATGGCGGGCGAGGAAGCGCACGCCGCGCTCGGTGGCCCGGCGGATCTGCGCCTCGACGGCGAGGACCGCCTTCGCGAGGCCGTCCGTGGGCACGTGGAGGCCGGCGAGGACCTTGTCCGGGTTGACGAGCGGGTGCTGTGCGACGCACTCCTCGGTGCTCAGCAGCCGGGACTCGATGCCCCAGGAGGTGAGCCAGCCGTGGCGCCGCTGGAGTTCCGTGACGCGCTCCGGGCTGGTCGCCACTTCCAGGCCGCCGACCTGGAGGAAGCAGGGCTCACCGTCGACGTCGAGCGAGCAGAACTTCTCGACGGTGTAGCGGGCCATCTCGGTCATGGTCTTGGAGGGGTTGGTCTGGAAGACCAGGCCCGGGGCGTGTGACGACGATCCCCCGGTGGCGGGCAGCGGGCCCTGGTCGACGACGGTCACATTGGTCCAGCCTCGCGCGGAGATCTCATCGGCGAGCGCTGCTCCCACGACGCCCGCTCCGATGATGATCACCCGGGGTCCCGCCATCGCCGCACCTCCGACGTTGAAAGCGATGCAGTTGCTGTGTGCGCAACAGAGTTCAGGTTGCGCAACTCAATGTGCCCGCCGTGGACAGGCGTGTCAAGGGGTCCGCGACGCCGGAAAAACCCCGGAAGCGGCGGGGAGGAATCACCGGAAAACGACGAGGCCCGGCAGGCTGAATCACAGCCTGCCGGGCCTTCCCGGCGGGGTTCACACAGACAGTCGTGCGCCCTACTTGATCCAGGCGTCGACCTTGTCGCGGTTGGCCTCGACCCACTTCTTCGCCGCGGCCTCGGGCGCCATCTTGTCCACGGCGATGTACTTGGCCACGGTGTTCTGGTCGTCGTTGGACCAGTTGAACTTCTTCACCAGGTCATAGGCCGGGCTCCCCGACTTGGCGAACTTGGCGCTGACTATCTTGTCGAGTTCGTACACCGGATAGTCGCAGGCGACCTTCTCGGCGTCGGCGTCACAGCCCGTCTTGTACTCGGGCAGGGCGACCTTCTTGAGCGGCACCTCGGACATGAACCACTGCGGCTCGTAGAAGTAGCCGATCACCCATTCCTTGTTCTTCTCGGCGTTGCGGTACGCCTGGATGAGCGCGGTCTCGCTGCCCGCGTACACCACCTTGTAGTCCAGCTTCAGGTTCTTCACGAGCGCCTCGTCGTTGGTGACGAACGACGGATCGCCGTCGAGGAGCTGGCCCTTGCCGCCCGACTCGGAGGTCTTGAACTTCGACGCGTACTTGTTGAGGTTCTTCCACTCGAGGATGTCCGGGTGCGCCTTCGCCAGCCACGGCGGCACGTACCAGCCGATGAGGCCCTTGTTGCCGGTCGGGCCCGCATCGACGGCGGTCTTCTGCTGAGTGATGTACTTCTTCTTCAGATCGTCGTGGCCCCAGTTCTCGACGACGGCGTCGACCTCGCCCGTCCCGAAGCCCTGCCAGGCGATCTCCTCCTTCAGGTCCTTCTGCTCGACCTTGCAGCCGAGGTCGTGCTCGGCGACGTAGGCGAGGACCGCCGCGTTCGCCTCGTAACCGACCCAGGGGTTGATCGCGAGGTTGAAGGTGCCGCATTTGCCCGAGCTTCCCGAGCCGCCGGCGCTGTCGTCACCGACCTTCGCGCCGCCGCAGGCCGTGAGGGTGAGGCCGAGGACGGCCAGGCCGGTCGCGCCGGCTCTCCAGTGTCGTGCCATGGTGTGCTGCTCCTTATGCGCCGGCGCGGCGAGCCGCTGCCTGAGTGATCCGGTCGAACATGACTCCGAGCAGGACGATGGCGAGCCCTGCCGCGAGTCCCTTGCCGTACAGCTGGCCCTGTGAGAACCCGGCCACGACGTCGTAGCCGAGGGCGCCCGCGCCCACCAGACCGCCCACCACGACCATCGACAGCACGTAGATCAGGCCCTGGTTGGTCGCGAGGGTCAGAGCGCCCCGGGACATGGGCAGTTGGACCTTGGTGATGATCTGCCAGGTGTTGCACCCGGTGGACGTCGCCGCCTCGACGGTGGTCTCGGGCACGGCCCGCACCCCGTCCGCGATGATCTTGATGGCGACGGGTGCCGCGTAGACGACGGCGGCGACGATGGCCGTGAACCGTGTCGCGCCGAACAGCGCGAGGAACGGCACGAGATAGACGAACGGCGGCATGACCTGGGCCGCGTCCAGGGTGGGCCGCAGCAGCCGGTCCACGAGCGCGCTGCGTCCCATCCACACTCCGAGGACGACGCCGAGCAGCATCACCAGCACCGTCGCCACCGCGGTGGACGCCAGCGTCGTCATGCCGTCCGACCAGACACCGGTACCGACGAGCAGGCCCACGCACACGGCCGTGGTGACCCCGGCGCGCCACCCGCCGAGCACCGTGCCGATGGCGACGAGGGCGGCGCCCACGAGCCACCACGGGGAGTCGGTGAGCACGGTCTGGAACGGATTGAGCAGGCCGTTGGTGAGGGCGTCGCGGAAGGCGTTGGTCAGGCCCGACAGGTTGTCCTGCGCCCAGGTGGTCACATCGGCCGCCGTCTTGGCGATGCTGCTGCCGATGCCGCCGTCGCCGGGGAACTCGGCCGCCCACACATACGTGTGCGACAGGTACGCCAGCACCAGCGCCGCCACCGCGCCCGCCGCGAGCAGCTGCCGCCGCCACTTGAGGAAGGGACTGTCCGAGCCACGGGCCGTCTCCGCCCGTGCGCTCGCCGCGGTGGTGACCCGGTCCAGCACGATGGCCATGACGACGATGGCCAGACCGGCGTTGAAGGCCGTGCCGACGTCCAGCGACTGCAGGGCCTGGACGACGGTCTTGCCGAGGCCGGGCGCGTCGATCAGGGCCGCGATGGTCACCATGGCCAGGGCGGCCATGATGGTCTGGTTGACGCCCATCACCACGGTCCGCTTGGACATCGGCAGCAGGACCTTGAGCAGCGCCTGCCGCCGCGTCGCGCCCATCGAGTCCGCCGCCTCGACCGTGGTCTGCGGTACGGAGCGGATGGCGTGCGCGGTGATGCGGATCGCCGGTGGCGCCGCGTAGATGGCGGTGGCGATCGTGGCCGAGGCGGGACCGATCAGGAAGAACAGGGTCAGCGGCGCCAGATAGACGAAGGTCGGCATCGTCTGCATGAAGTCCAGGAACGGCGTGACGATCCGGTGGAACCGTTCCGACAGCCCGGCCCACACGCCCAGGGGAATGGCGAACAGCAGCGCCACGAAGACCGCGGAGAGGGTCAGCGCCAGCGTGTCCATGCTCTCCTGCCAGAGCCCTTGCAGGCCGAGGAAGGTGAAGCCGGCCACGGCCAGCAGCGCCACCCGCCAGTTGCCCACCGCCCAGGAGACATAGCCGGCGATGCCGACGACGCCGAGCCAGCCGATCTGCGGAACCGGGCGGTCAGCGGACGGCTGCGAGATCAGCTCCTGGACGAAGGTCACCAGGGTGTCGATGACCAGGCGGATCTCGTTGAAGAAGTAGAGGAAGAGGGGGTTGGAGTTGCGGTTGGCGCCGATCGAGTCGTTGACGTCGTTGAACCAGCGGTGCAGATCGGTCAGGTCGGCCGCCGCGAGGGACAGGGTCTGCTTGCCGCGCAGCACGGCGAAGAGCACCAGCCAGAGGAGCAGGATCGCGGCCACCACCACGGCGCGGTTGACCGTGCGCACGGTCCGGGCCGGAGCGGGTGGCTCCACGGTCCCGGTCTTCTCCGGTTTCTCCATCGCGACGGTCATCAGGCGTCGCCTTCCTGCCCGGCGACCACCGCGAGGATCTCCTCGTCGCCGACGATGCCGAGCAGCTTGCCGTCCTCGACGACCTTGACCGGCTTCTCGGCGGCGAGCACCGCGCGCGTGGCCTCCTTCACCACGACGTCCGGGCCGAGCTCGGGGCCGTCCAGGGGGTCGTCGGGCTCCGCCGGGCGCATGATCCACCGCAGGGTCAGGACGTCCCCGCGGGGCACGTCCCTGACGAAGTCGCGTACGTAGTCGTCGGCGGGGGCGCCGACCAGTTCGTCGCCGGTGCCGCACTGGACGGTTTTTCCGTCGCGCATGATGAGGATGCGGTCGCCCAGCTTGAGCGCCTCGGACAGGTCGTGGGTGATGAACACCATCGTCTTGCCGACCTCGTGGTGCAGACGGATGACCTCGCTCTGCATGTCACGGCGGATCAGCGGGTCGAGCGCCGAGAACGGCTCGTCGAAGAGGAGCACGTCCGGGTCGCCGGCCAGGGCGCGGGCGAGACCGACGCGCTGCTGCATACCGCCGGAGAGCTGGTCGGGGTAGGAGTTCTCGTACCCGGAGAGGCCGACGAGTTCGACGACCTCCATGGCCCGCTTGGTGCGCTGGGCCCGGCTCATGCCGCGGATCTCCAGCCCGAACGACACGTTGTCGACGACGCGCCGGTGCGGCAGCAGCCCGAAGTGCTGGAAGACCATGGAGAACTTGCTCCGGCGCAGTTCGCGCAGGCGGCCCGCGTCCGCGTCGCGGATGTTCTCGCCCTCGAAGAGGATCTGTCCGGCGGTGGGTTCTATGAGCCGGGTCAGACAGCGCGCCAGGGTGGACTTGCCGGAGCCGGACAGGCCCATGACGACGAACACCTCGCCGGGCGCGACGTCGAAGCTCACGTCGCGCACGGCGGCGGTGCATCCGGTGCGGTCCATCAGTTCGCGGCGGGTGAGCCCGCGCAGTTCCTCGGAACCCGGTACCTGGTTCGCCTTCGGTCCGAACACCTTCCACATCTCGCGTACGGAGATGACCGGCGTGCCTGCCGCGTCCTGGGGTGTGCCGCGCCGCTGCGGCACCTCGGTCGTTGCTGGGGTCATGTTCGACCTCTTTCGGCGTTCAGCCGCGGAACCAGTGCTGCGGCCTGGGTTGGATGTTCTGCCAGATGTGTTTGGGCTCCCGGTACTCGTCCAGGCCGGTCGGGCCCAGCTCGCGGCCTACGCCGCTGTGCCCGAACCCGCCCCATTCCGCCTGCGGCACATAGGGGTGGTAGTCGTTGATCCACACCGTGCCGTGGCGCAGCCGGCGGGCGACCCGCTGGGCCTTCCCGGCGTCCTGCGTCCAGACGGCGCCGGCGAGCCCGTACTCGGTGTCGTTCGCGATGCGTACGGCGTCGTCCTCGTCGGTGAAGCGCTCCACGGTGAGCACGGGCCCGAAGGACTCCTCGTGCACCACCCGCATGTCCTGACCGCACTCGTCGAGCACGGTGGGCGGGTAGTAGTGGCCGTCGGCGAGGGCCGGGTCGTCGGGGCGTGCGCCACCGCAGCGCAGGACGGCGCCCTCGGCGAGTCCGGCCGCGACGTACGCCTCGACCTTCGCCAGGTGCTGGGCGGAGATCAGCGGGCCGGTCTCGGCGCGCGGGTCGAAGGGGCCGCCGAGCCGGATCAGCCGGGCGCGGCGGACCACCTCGTCGACGAACCGGTCGTGCAGCGAGTCCTCGACGATCAGCCGGGCGCCGGCCGAGCAGACCTGGCCCGAATGCAGGAAGACGGCCGTGAGCGCGAAGTCCACGGCCGTCTCGAAGTCGGCGTCGGCGAAGACGACATTGGGATTCTTGCCGCCGAGTTCCAGCGCGACCTTCTTCACGGTCGCGGCGGCGGTGGCCATGATGCGTCTGCCGGTGTCCAGGCCGCCGGTGAAGGAGACCAGGTCGACGGCCGGGTCCTCGGCGAGGGGTGCGCCCACCTCGGGCCCGGCCCCCAGGACGAGGTTGGCGGCACCGGCCGGGAGCCCGGCCTCCGCCAGCGCCTTCATCAGCAGAACGGACGTCGAGGGGGTGAGCTCACTGGGCTTGAGGACGATCGTGTTGCCCGCGAGGAGAGCCGGCGCGACCTTCCAACTCGCCTGGAGCAGCGGGTAGTTCCAGGGAGTGATCAGTGCGCACACGCCGATCGGCCCGTACTCGACGCGGCTGACGGCGTCGTCGCGGCCGGTGTCGATCACCCGGCCCGCGTCGGTGCCGCCGAGTCCTCCGTAGTAGCGGAAGCAGGAGACGACGTCGGCGATGTCGTACTCGCTCTCCACGAGCCGTTTGCCGGTGTCCAGCGATTCGGCGCGGGCGAACGCGTCGGCGTCGCGTTCGAGGAGGTCGGCGGTGCGCAGGAGGAGGGCGCCGCGCTCACGCTCGGGGGTGCGCGGCCAGGGCCCTTCGCCGAAGGCCCGGCGGGCGGCGGCGATGGCCGCCTCGGCGTCGGGGCGGGTGCCTTCGGACACCGTCACGGAGAGCGAGCCGTCGGCGGGGCAGCGGATGTCCCGGTGGCCGCCGGCCACGGGATCCCGCCATTGTCCGTCCACGTACAGGTCTGCCACGTCGGGGCCCTTCGAGCGAATCGCGTTGCGCATCGTGCATCGAATTGCTTGTGGTGGAACACTCTGGAGAAGGCGGCAACCCACGTCAAGGGGTTGACGATGACGGTTTAGCCAAGGTGACAGCCACGGGGACGCAGCACCGGCAGGCCCGGAACACCTTGCCTCCGGGCCGGTCGGCTGTCTGAAAAGCGCTGGTTACGGCAGGGGGCGGTGCCGGTGATAGGCGGCGGCGGACGGCGGCACCGGATCCTTCCCGAGGATGAGGTCGGCCGCCTTTTCCGCGATCATCATCACCGGTGCGTAGATGTTGCCGTTGGTAATGTACGGCATCACCGACGCGTCGACGACACGCAGCCCCTCCACCCCGTGCACCCGCATGCTGGCGGGATCCACGACGGCCATCTCGTCGGTGCCCATCTTGCAGGTACATGACGGATGCAGCGCGGTCTCGCCGTCCTTGGCGACCCAGGCGAGGATCTCCTCGTCGGTCTCGACGGACGGTCCCGGCGAGACCTCCCCCGCGTTGTAGGGAGCCATGGCGGGCTGATTGAGCAGCCTGCGGGCGACCCTGACGGCCTCGACCCACTCGCGGCGGTCCTGCTCGGTGGACAGATAGTTGAAGCGCAGCGCGGGGTGCTCGGCCGGGTCCTTGCTCTTGATCTTCACCGAGCCGATGGCGTCGGAGTACATGGGCCCGACGTGCACCTGATATCCGTGCCCGCCGGCGGGCACGGAGCCGTCGTAGCGGACCGCGACGGGCAGGAAGTGGAACATCAGGTTGGGGTAGGCCACGTCCTCGTTGCCGCGGACGAAGCCGCCCGCTTCGAAGTGGTTGGTGGCGGCGGGTCCCGTGCGGAAGAGCCACTGGAGCCCGATGAAGGGGGCGCGCCACTTCGCGAGGTACGACTGCATCGAGACCGGCTGCTTGCAGGCGTACTGGATGTACACCTCCAGGTGGTCCTGGAGGTTCTCGCCGACGCCCGGCAGATCGTGTACGACGTCGATGCCGAGGGCGCGCAGTTCCCCGGCGTTGCCGACGCCGGAGAGCTGCAGCAGTTGCGGGGAGTTGATCGCGCCCCCGCACAGGATGACTTCGCGGGCGCGCACCCGCTGGGGTCTGCCACGGCCCCGCCGGTACTCGACACCGACGGCCTTCTTGCCTTCGAAGAGGACGCGGGTGACCAGCGTGCGTGTCCTGACCGTGAGGTTGGAGCGCTTGCGTACGGGTTTGAGGTAGGCCTTGGACGCCGAGAGGCGGCGGCCTCGGTGGACGTTGCGGTCGAACCGGGCGAAACCTTCCTGCCGGTAGCCGTTCACATCGTCGGTGGGAGCGTGACCCGCCTCCTCGGTGGCCTTCAGGAAGGCCTCGAAGAGCGGGCCGGTCCCCGGGCCGCGCTCCAGGACGAGAGGGCCGTCGTGACCGCGGAACTCGTCGTCCGGGTCGGCGGCGAGACAGTTCTCCATCCTGCGGAAGTACGGCAGGCAATGCGCGTAGTCCCAGGCCTCCATGCCCGGGTCGGCCGCCCAGCGCTCGTAGTCCATGGGGTTGCCGCGCTGGAAGATCATGCCGTTGATGCTGCTGGAACCGCCCAGCACCTTGCCTCGCGCGTGGTAGACGCGCCGACCGCCCATGTGGGGCTCCGGTTCGGACTCGTACTTCCAGTCGTAGAACCGGCTGCCGATCGGGTAGGTCAGCGCCGCGGGCATGTGGATGAAAACGTCCCAGGGGTAGTCGGGCCGGCCCGCCTCCAGGACCAGCACCTGGTTGCCCGGGTCCGCGGAGAGCCGGTTGGCCAGGGCACTGCCGGCCGATCCACCACCGACGATGACGAAGTCGTACTGCAAGTCAGCCATGGGGCCTCGTCTCGCTCGCGCCGTTGAGAATGCGCGGCATGCTAGTACTCGTACCGCTATGTGCACCAGGTTGCGAACCGCGCAACTTCCCCGAGGTCCGCACAAGGCCTTGACCTGCACCGCTGGCCGCTATGTTTAACGCCCGTATAGTTGCGTTGTGAGCAACTACCATGCAGAGACCGAAACGACAACTGCGCCGACCGGTGGCGTGCAGTCCGTCGACCGCGCCATCACCGTGCTGGAGATCCTGGCCCGGCGCGGCGAGGCGGGTGTCAGCGAGGTGGCCGCCGAGATCGATGTTCACAAGTCGACCGCGTTCCGGCTGCTCGGCGCCCTGGAGGTGCGCGGTCTGGTGGAACAGGCGGGCGAGCGCGGCAAGTACCGCCTCGGCTTCGGCCTCGTGCGGCTCGCCGGCGCGGTCACCGGCCGCATCGACATCACCCAGCAGAGCCGCCCGGTCTGCGAGCGTCTCGCCGAGGAGATCGGTGAGACCGTGAACCTCGCCGTGATGCAGGAGCGCTACGCGATCAACCTGTACCAGGTGCGCGGTCCCGGCGCTGTCACGGCGTTCAACTGGGTCGGCCAGCTGACGCCGTTGCACGCCACCTCCAGCGGCAAGATCCTGCTGGCCCACATGCCGCCGAAGGAGCGTGCCGCGCTGCTGTCGGAGACGGGTCTGAAGAAGCTGACCCCCCGCACTCTGACCGCGAAGACGAAGCTCGAGAAGAACCTCGCCGAGGCGCTCGAACGCGGCTACTCCTGGACGCTGGAGGAGTTCGAGGTGGGACTGCACGCCATGGCCGCCCCGGTGCGCAACAGGGACGGCGAGGTCATCGCGGCGCTGAGCGCCTCAGGACCGGCGTACCGGCTCACCGAGGACCGGATGCACGAGCTCGCCCCTGTGCTGGTCAAGGGCGCGGACGAGATCAGCCACCGCATGGGCTACCTGGGCTGACCTCCTGCGGCCGCCCCGCGCCCAGACGTTCCTGGACGAAGGTGTGGAACTCGCCGATGTGGTGCTCGCTGGGCACGAGCACTCCGCCCTTGGCGTACAGCCGTGAGTTCATCGCGGGCTGGCAGCGCTCGCACGCGTCGAAGTCCTGCCGGTTGACCCGGTCGAAGAGCTCCACCGACCGGCTGACGTCCTTGCCGCTCTCGACGACGTGCTTGAGGTAGAGCCAGTCGCACTCGACGACGGTGCGGTCCACGGCGACCGGGTACATCCGGTGGAAGATCACATGGTCGGGCACGAGGTTGATGAACACCTGCGGCCGGACGGTGATCGCGTAGTAACGGCGGTCCTGGTCCTCGCTGATGCCCGGAATGCGGTCGAGGCCTTCCGAGCCGTCGACGGTGAAGCCCTTGACCGCGGAGCCGAACTCCGCGCCGTGTCCCACGTAGTACTGGGCGGCGTACCCGTCGGCGAACTCGGGGAGCACCTCGGTCAGTTCGGGGTGGATCGTCGCGCAGTGATAGCACTCCATGAAGTTCTCGACGATGAGTTTCCAGTTCGCCCGCACGTCGTAGACGATGCGTCGGCCGACTTCGAGGTTGTCGATGTCGTAGTGCTCGATCGACTCCGTGTCGCCCAGGCGCGCGACCACCTCCCCCACGACCTCGTCGAAGGGGGGCGGGTCCGCCGCGAGGCACACCCACACATAGCCGAGCCATTCCCGCACGGCCACGGGGGCCAGGCCGTACTCGGTGCGGCTGACGTCGGGCATCTTGGTGAGGTTGGGTGCCGCGACGAGTTTGCCCGTCAGGTCGTACGTCCAGGCGTGGTAGGGGCACTGGAAGGCGCGTTTGACCTCGCCGGTCTCCGCCGTGCAGAGCTTGGCTCCGCGGTGCCGGCAGACGTTGAGGAAGGCACGGACGGAGTTGTCCCGTGCCCGGGTGATCAGGACGCTCTCGCGGCCCACCTCGACGGTGCGGAAGGCACCGGTCCTGGCGAGGTCGGCGGAGCGCACGGCGCAGAACCACATCGCCTCGAAGATGTGTTCCTGCTCCTGGGCGAAGACCGCTGGATCCGTATAGGACGAGCCGGGGAGGGTGGCGATCAGGCTGTCCGGCAGGCCGGTCGAGGTCACTGGGCACTCCTCGGGGAAACGTGGTGGATCGCCCCTGTCAGGGCGCCTTGGCCGCGAGTTGCTTGCGCCAGCGCGTGAACAGCTTCGGCTGGTTCATCCCGAGCACGGCGACCGGGTGTCCGGCACGCCGGTAGACGGCGAGGACGTTGCGGTCGTCCGCGGTGCCTTCCTCGATCGTCACGCTGTCGGCACGGGCCGCGTTGCCGGCGAACTGGATCTTCACGCCGTACTGGTCGGACCAGAAGTACGGCGGCCGGGGCAGGCCCGGTTCGCACTCGCCCCAGGACAGCAGGGCGGCCACGGCCGCGTCGGGGCGTTCCCGGGCGCCGGTCCAGTGCTCGACGCGGCGGTGGGTGCCCGCGCGCGGGTCGTACCAGGAGGCGCAGTCGCCGACCGCGACCACCCCGGCCAGGCTGGTGCGGCCGTCCGCCCCGCACCTGACGCCGTCGTCGAGTTCTATGCCGGATCCGGCCAGCCAGTCGACGCAGGGCCGGGCCCCGACACCCACGACGACGATGTCGGCGGGGATGCTGCGGCCGTCCTCCATCAGGACGGCGTCGACCCGGCTCTCACCGCTCAGCCCCTTGACGCCCACGCCGCACAACAGGCGTACGCCGTGGTCCGCGTGGAGAGCGGAGACGATGCGTCCCATGGCCGCGCCGAGCGGTCCTGCCAGGGGGGTGGGCGCCGCCTCGACGATGGTCACGTCGAGGCCGAGAGCGGAGGCGGTGGAGGCGACCTCGGCACCGATGAAGCCGCCGCCGATCACGACCAGGCGTCCGCCGCGGGCCAGTTCGTCCCGCAGGGCGCGGGCGTCGTCCAGGGTGCGCAGGGTGTGCACACCGGCCAGCCCGTCCATGCCGGGCAGGGTCCGGGCGGCGGCGCCGGTGGCGATGACGATGCCGTCGGCCCGCACCTCGCGGCCGTCGGTGAGCCGCACGGCGCGAGGCGTGGTGTCGAGTCCGGCGGCACGGGCTCCGAGCAGCCACTCCGCTTGCAGGTCCTCGTCGTCCGGCTCCAGTGCGAGCTCGGCTTCGCCGATGCCGCCGGCCAGGAACTCCTTGGACAGGGGCGGCCTGTCGTAGGGGCGGTGGATCTCGTCGCCGATGACGACCAGCCGTCCGTCGTATCCCTGCTTGCGCAGGGAGCGCGCCGCGGACAGGCCCGCCAGCGACGCGCCCACCACGGCCACTGTCCTCACGCGACGCCCCCGGCGAGCCGGGCGGCGATGCAGGGGGGCAGGTTCGGGGCCGCCGTGGACAGCCGGACGTAGATCATGCCGTCCTCGACGAAGACCTCGTGCGTGCGCACCGGGAGCTTGGCCGGCGGGGCATCGACGGCTCCGGTCTTGAGGTTGAACTTCGAGGCGTGCAGCGGGCATTCGACCTCACAGCCCTCCAGCCAGCCGTCGGCGAGCGAGGCGTCCTGGTGGGTGCATGTGTCGTCGATGGCGAAGAGTTCGCCGTCGTCGGTGTGGAACACCGAGACCGGCGGGTCGATGTCGAGCCTGTGGGCCTCGCCTCGGGGCAGATCCACGAGACGGCACGCGGCAATCATCATGACACCTCGGTGCGTATAGCGAAACGGATTGCGGTGAACGCAACGCCAGTTTGAGGGCGCCTTCAAACGCTTGTCAAGGAGTTCGAGGGACACCTGGCGGCCTCATTTTCCGTTGCGTGATGCGAAACGGTCGGCGTTATAGGAAACGCAGGTCAGGGCGGAGCATCTCTCGGAAACCGGGGCGCGAGCGCCCCGGTCGGCCTGTGGGCACTGGGTCACCAGCCGCGCGCGGCCCACTCCTCCAGGTGCGGTGCTTCGGCCTCGACGGTCGTCGTCTCACCGTGTCCGGTGTGGACGACCGTCTCGCCCGGGAGGGTCAGCAGCCGGTCACCGATGGAGCTGATGATCGTGCCGAAGTCGCTGTACGAGCGTCCGGTCGCGCCGGGCCCGCCGGCGAACAGCGTGTCACCGCTGAACAGCGCGCCCAGGTCGGGTGCGTACAGGCACACGGCACCGGGAGCGTGTCCGGGCGTGTGCAGGACGCGCAGGACGATGCCCGCCACCGTGAGTTCGTCACCATCGGCGAGCGGGCCGTCGGGGCGCCGGCCGGGGTGCGCCATCTTCCACAGGACCTGGTCGTCAGGATGCAGGAGGATGGGAGCGCCGGTGGCCAGGGCGACGTCCGGCGCGGCGCGCACGTGGTCGTCGTGGGCGTGGGTGCACACGATGGCCGACAACCGACGGTCACCGACGGCCGCCAGGACGGCGTCGGAGTCGTGTGCCGCGTCGATGACGACCACCTCGTCGTCGTCACCGACGATCCAGACGTTGTTGTCCACGTCCCAGGTCCCGCCGTCGAGGCTGAAGGTCCCGCTGGTGACGAGGTGTTCGACACGCGGTGCGCCCGCCATCAGAGCACCACCACCGAGCGCAGCACGTCACCGTGGTGCATCTTCTCGAAGGCTTCCTCGACGTCATCGAGGCCGATGGTCTCGGAGACGAACGCGTCCAGGTCGAAACGGCCTCCGAGGTACAGGTCGATGAGGGCCGGGAAGTCGCGCGAGGGCAGGCAGTCGCCGTACCAGCTGGACTTCAGCGAGCCGCCCCGCCCAAAGACGTCGAGCAGGGGCAGTTCCACCTTCATCTCCGGGGTGGGCACACCGACCAGCACGACCGTGCCCGCCAGGTCGCGGGCGTAGAAGGCCTGCCGGTACGTCTCGGGGCGGCCGACCGCCTCCACGACGACGTCCGCGCCGAAGCCGCCCGTCAGCTCGCGCACCGCTTCCACGACGTCGCCCTTCGCCCCGTCGACCGTGTGGGTGGCCCCCATGGCCATGGCCCGGTCCAGCTTGCGCCGGTCGATGTCGACGGCGATGACCTTGCTCGCTCCGGCGAGCCTCGCCCCCGCGACGGCGGCCATTCCGACGCCGCCGCAGCCGATGACGGCGACGGAGTCACCCCGGCCGACGGCCCCGGTGTTCACGGCCGCGCCGAAGCCGGCCATGACGCCGCACCCGAGCAGACCGGCCGCCGCCGCCGGCGCCGCCGCGTCCACCTTGGTGCACTGCCCGGCGGCGACCAGCGTCTTCTCCGCGAACGCGCCGATGCCGAGCGCCGGCGAGAGCGGTGTGCCGTCGAGCAGCGTCATGGGTTGGGTGGCGTTGTGGGTGGCGAAGCAGTACCAGGGCCTGCCCCTGCTGCAGGCCCGGCACTGGCCGCACACCGCACGCCAGTTGAGGATGACGAAGTCGCCGGGCTCGACGCCGGTGACCCCCTCCCCGACCGCCTCGACGCGACCTGCCGCCTCGTGCCCCAGCAGGAAGGGGAACTCGTCGTTGATCCCGCCCTCGCGGTAGTGGAGATCGGTATGACAGACGCCGCAGGCCTCGACCTCGACCAGCGCCTCGCCCGGACCGGGGTCGGGGACGACGATCGTTTCGACGGAGACCGGTGCGCCCTTCTTACGGGCGACGACGGCACGAACCTCATGAGCCATGAGCTGCTCCTCAAGCGGGGGATCCTCGCGAGTGCGTTGCCTCATTCGCTACACGCACCGCTATACGCAACCGAGCATCCCGGAGGAGCGCACCGAGGGTCAAGGGCCTGGTTCCACCCGGGCCGACTCGGCCGTGGCCGCCGCCCGAGCCGCGGCGCCCGACCGTGTGCGGCCGATCAGATTCAGCCGCACACGGTCAGGCAGTCATGCCGTCATGCGGTCATGCCGTCATGCCGTCATGCGGCGACGGGCTGCGGCCCGGCCGCCGGAGCAGCCAGACGGCCCGTGCGGTGCAGGCCGTACAGGGCGGCCGCGCACGCGATGCCGAGCGCGCACAGGCAGATCCACGGCAGCGCGGGCATCCCCGCCTCGCGGGCGGCGTCGAGCGACGCGCCGGTGAGCAGGTTGCCCAGGGTGATGCCGACGCCGCAGATGGTGTTGTAGAGCCCGTAGTGGGTGGCGACGAGCCGGTCACCGGAGAGGCGGACGATGGTGTCCATCTCGAAGGGGTAGGCGATCATCGTGCCGACGGCCAGCAGCAGCGCGGCCAGCATCGGCGGTACCGCGGCGAGCAGCCACAGGCCCACACCCGAGTCCGGAACGGGCACCGCGGTGGCCAGCGACAGGGGCACGAAGGCCAGGCCCATGGCGGCCAGTCCCCGGGTCAGGGCCTGGCCCGGCTCGTAACGGGCCTTGCACCAGGCGGTCACCCGCGTCTGACCGACGATCGTGCTCAGCCCGGACACGGCGAAGAGCGCGGCCACCGCCGCCGTGCCGAACTCCCCGTCACCGCCGACCCGTCGTACCTCCAGCGGCAGCGCGAGATAGACCTGGAAGGAGAGGACGTACGAGCCGATCATCGCGCCGGAGAAGAGCAGGAACGGCCGGTTGGCGAGGATGCCGCGCCACTGGGCCAGTACGCCGTCGCGGTCCTGCCCCTCCTCGCCGCCCTTGGAGTCGCCGGCCCGTCGCGCCGGCAGGGCACGGATCTGCACGATGCTGAGCAGCGCGAAGATCCCGGCCGCGACCAGGCAGGTGACGCGGAAGTCCACGCCGGTCAGCACCATGCCCACGAGGGGACCCAGCAGGATGCCGGCCTGGTAGAAGACGTTGAACAGGGCGAACGCCTCGACCCTGCGCTCCCCCGCGTCCGCGGCGAGATACGCCCGGACGGCCGGGTTGAACAGTGCCCCGGCAAGCCCGGTGGCCGCGGAGGCGGCCACCAGCGCGGCCAGCGAGTCGACCAGGCCGAGTGTCGCGAATCCGGCCGTGCGCAGCACGCATCCGGCCACGATCATCGGCTTGTAGCCGTACCGGTCGGCGAGCGTCCCGCCGACCAGGAACATGCCCTGCTGGCTGAAGTTCCGCACGCCGAGGATCAGCCCGACGATCCAGCCGGCCAGTCCGAGGGTGCCGGACAGGTGAGCGGCCAGGTAGGGCATCAGCATGTAGAAGCCCAGGTTGATGGTGAACTGATTGACCATCAACAGCTGGACGCTGCGTTCGTAACCGCGTACCTGTGCGAGGGTGCCCTTCACCGGTCCTCCTCCGCGGCAGCGTCGGCCAGGGTGAGCGGGTCGACCACGGTGGTGCACCGGGTCCAGCGTGCGACCTCCTTCTCGTCCGCGCGTCCGATCACCTCCGGTTCCGGAGCAGGAGGGGCGTCGAGGAGGCCGTGCGCGGCGCAGTAGTCGTCGTCGAACACCGTCCCGAGGTAACGCTGCGGGCCATCGGGGAAGATCGCGGCGATCCGGCTGTCGGCGGGCAGGGTGCGGGCCAGCCATCCGGCGACCAGGGCGACGGCGCCGACGCTCCACCCGCCGGTGGCGTAGTGCGAGCCGGCCAGTTGGCGGCAGGTCCACACCGCTTCGGCCGGGGCCACCCAGTGCACCTCGGCAAAGTTGTCGTAGGCGACGTTGCGGGGGTAGATGCTCGACCCCAGGCCCCGCATCAGCCGTGACCGGGCCGGCTGGCCGAAGATCGTGGAGCCGATGGTGTCGACGCCGACCACCTTCAGCTCGGGGTAGAGCTGCTGCAGCACGCGGGAGACGCCGGCGGAGTGCCCGCCCGTGCCGACACTGCACACGAGGACGTCGATGTGCCCCAGCTCGGACGCCAGTTCCAGGGCTAGCGGGGTGTAGGCGGTGGTGTTGTCCGGGTTGTTGTACTGATCCGGGCACCACGCACCCGGATGCCGCGCGATGAGCTGCTCCACGCGCTCACGGCGAGCCTGCTGCCAGCCGCCGGTGGGGTGCGGCTCGGAGACGACGTTGACCTGGGCGCCGTACGCGGTCAGCAGCCGGGTCATCGACATCTCCAGGCCGGGGTCGGTGACCAGGGTGACCGGGTGGCCGTACACCATTCCGGCCAGGGCGAGGCCCAGTCCGAGGGTGCCGCTGGTGGATTCGATGATCCGGGCGCCGGGGCGCAGGTCGCCCCGGGCGCGGGCCCGTTCCACCATGTGCAGACCC
The DNA here is from genome assembly GCF_055562795.1 of Streptomyces sp. NPDC016851. Lineage (NCBI taxonomy): Bacteria > Bacillati > Actinomycetota > Actinomycetes > Kitasatosporales > Streptomycetaceae > Streptomyces > Streptomyces sp. NPDC016851. The sequence goes on along the minus strand of NZ_JBVHEP010000015.1, from coordinate 72,689 downwards.
GGCCGGTCCTTGATGCCGCCGGGGTTGAAGCCCTCCAGCTTCGCCCAGAAGCCGCGGTCCGGGGGCGTCAGGGGCTGGGACACCCGCAGCAGCGGCGTGTTGCCCACCAGTGCGGACAAGGCGGACCGCTCGGGCATGGCGTCGGTGTTCGTCATCGACTGCATGTCTTTTCGCTCTCGCTCGATGAATACGCGGGGCACGGTCGTCTCGCGCCACGACCACAGGGGGACGGTCGATCCGTCCGGGTCCGCGGGGCCGTGGCGCGGCAGCCGGGCGGGGCCGGCTGCGAGCGAGAGGTCTAGATACGCCACCGCGAGGTGCGGACAAGCGCGGTTCTGCCTGTACGTCTGGTGCGGGTCCGGAACTGGTGACGCCGAGGCCGCGGCCCTACCAGAACCTCGGGGAGGGCGGCGACCGCCGTCGGCCCGGCCTCGGCGGGTGGCTGGTGAGCGACCTGCGCCGTCATGCGGGCAGCCCCGTCCACGCCGCACTCCTCGGCCCCATGGTGCCGATGCGGCCCATGAGGCACCACATCGCTCGCCGTCGCCGGCCGTCCGAAGTCCGTGGCGACGGCGGGTGTCGGCCGCTGCTCTTCGAACTGCCCATGCGGGAGGGTGCACAGCCCGAGCATGACGAGCAGAGCTCCGGACAGCAGACCGAGGAGCGGGCGCCGCCGACGCGAGCGGGCCGGGGCGGGTGTGGGGGTACGGGAGTGTGTCGGCACAGGTTCTCCGTGCGCTCGTCCCTTTCGGCAGCGGCAGCCACGGCAGACGGGAACGGCAGGCATGGGTGGGGGAAGTACGGCGTCGAGACGCGGCGCCCACGTGCCCGGAGGCAGGCGTGGCCGGAGCAGCCGCAGGGAGAAAGAAGAAGGCTGCTGTGGCTAGACCTGCTGGACCACGGACAATCTCAGAGCGGACGACGACACGGCAGACAGCGCCGGTCCGTCGAGGCTCGGCCTGCCCGAACCGCGCCCGATGCCGGTCGATTCGGCGACCGACACCGCGGAGCACGGCGGTGTCAGCACCGGACCCTGCTGCGGCTGGCCGGGCACGCAGTGCTCACCGGTGTGCGAGGCGCCATGACCGCCGCCCGGCTCACCTGCCGCGACGAGCTGCGGCGCGGCCTGCTCGCCCTCGGCTCCGAGGGGCTCCTCGTGCGACGGGGCCACGGGCGCCGCCGCGCCGGTCACCAGGTGTCCTGCCGTGCTCTCGGCGCTCAGTCCATGGGCGGACACGACGCCGAACAGCAACACGACCATGGCCAGCACGCGCAGCAACGGACCCGCAGACGCGCGGGCCCGCACCAGGCGCGGGAGTGACCAGGCCGTAATCATGCCGTGATACTAACGGCTCGTCGACCTTGGTCCGCCAACTCGCGTGGTACAGCGCGTTAACGAGCCACACACATGACCGGTTTGCTTCGGCGGAGATCATGGACCGGGTCAACGGCCGGTGTCACAGCGGGTGTCGCCGTGCCGCAGGGGTTTCAGCGGCCCTTCGAGGCCCGGCCGCGGCGGACGGCGAACCCGCCCAGAAGCGCAGCCTTCACCAACACAAGGGCCAGAAGGCCGCCGGCGGCCCAGCCGGTCCACCGCCAGTTCGACAGGAGGACACCGCCGAGCCCCAGGTGGACAGCGAGGACGATGGCGACGACGGCGAGGATGCCCACCACCTTGAGACGACTGCCGCGCGCCCCGGAACCAGGTGCCGAGGGCAGCCCGTCGCCGACGTGGCGGGCTACGGGAGAACCCGTGGCAGAGTCGGTTGCCTCCCAGTTCACCCGCAGCCGGTCGCGCCGGCCGAACCTCTCCACGTGCCCGGCGACGAGGTCCCGCAGCCGCCGCAGGTCGTCTTCTTCGGCTGCCTCGACACGCAGAACCAGCACCCCTGGGACGGCGCGCAGATCGATCTGCCCCCAGGGGAGGTCGACGTGTCCCTCGGCGTCGGACCACTCGACCTGCGCCCGCTCCGCCGCGGCCCGCATCTCGCGGAGCGCCTGCTCATCACCGCCCGGATGACCGTGGAGCCGTCGGCCGAGGTGGCGGCCCTTGGTGGAGAAGTGCTTGCACAGCTGGACGAGGTACCGGCTGGGCCGTTCGGTCTCGACACGGGCTTCGGCGGTCGGCATGGCTTTGTGTCCTATCGTCCGGGTCCCCCGGTGGCGGCCTCAGCTTTATCGAGACACAGTGTCTCTGTCAATGCACAGTGTCACAAGGTCGGCGGATCGTATGCTTGGGCTCGTGCCCAAGCTCTGGAGCGAGACGATCGACGCGCACCGCACCGCCGTACGCAAGGCGGTCCTCGAAACCACCGCGGCACTGGTGGCCGAGCACGGGCTGACATCGGTGACGATGTCGCGAATCGCCAAGGATTCCGGGATCGGCCGCGCCACGCTGTACAAGTACTTTCCGGATGTCGAGTCGATCCTCCTCGCCTGGCACGAGCAACAGATCAGCCACCACCTCGACCACCTGGCCGAGGTCCGCGACCGGGCCGAAGGTGCCGGAGCGCGCCTGGAAGCGGTACTCCGGGAGTTCGCCCTCGTCTCCCGAGGATCACGGCAGCACCAGGACGGCGAGATGGCCGCGTTCCTGCACCGTGACCGCCAGGTCAGCCAGGCCCGGCAGCGACTCCACGAGATGATCGAGGACCTGCTGGCCGACGGCGCGCGATCCGGCGAGGTCCGCGACGACATCGCTCCCGGGGAGCTTGCGAGCTACTGCCTGCACGCCCTCAGCGCGGCCGGCGACCTGGCGTCCGAGGCCGCGGTGCACCGGCTCGTCACCGTGACCCTCACCGGGGTACGGCCGGGCGGCGTCGACGCATCGGACACTCCCCCACACGCCGACGCCACCGCGCATGCGCCGCACCACGCTCGGCACGGCGCCGCCCATGACGGCCGCTCGGCTCGTTCGTAAGCACGCCGACGCCAAGACACAGGACCCTTCGAGCGGCGCCTCCCAGCCATGCCCATTTCCGATACCGAGCGGCTGGCCATATACCCCTGGGGGGTATATGGTTCCTGACTGCGGGGTCCAAGGAACGGGCCACACTCGACGGGATTGGGGAAGCAGGTCATGGACCACACCGATCACCACGCCGGCACCGGGCACGACCACGCCGCCCACGAGGGTCACCACGGGCACGCGGGCCATGACGGGAACGCCGGAGCGTCCTGGGGAACGGCGGCCAAGGCGACGCTGCACTGCCTGACCGGCTGCGCCATCGGCGAGATCCTCGGCATGGTCATCGGCACAGCCCTGATGTGGGACAACGTGCCCACCATGGCCCTGGCGATCGCGCTCGCGTTCCTCTTCGGCTACTCCTTCACGCTGTTCGCGGTCCGCCGGGCCGGCCTGGACTTCAAGACCGCGCTCAAGGTCGCCCTCGCCGCCGACACCGTCTCCATCGCCGTGATGGAACTCGTCGACAACGGCATCATCGCCCTCACACCCGGCGCGATGGACGCCCACCTGTCCGACGGGCTGTTCTGGTCGGCACTGCTGGGCGGCTTCGCGGTCGCCTTCGTGATCACCACGCCGGTCAACAAGTGGATGATCGGCCGCGGCAAGGGCCACGCCGTCGTCCACGCCTACCACTGACGATCAGTCTGTACAGGGCCGGTGGGCGTGCGGTCAGAACCAGTGCAGGCAGTGCGGGGGACGATCGGCGCGGAAGAGGGCGTCGGCGAGGGCGGCCGCGCCCGGCTGGTGGGCCCGGACGTGTCCGGCACGCACGAGCGTGCTCGGGGCGGTGCCGCCGAGGTAGACCGAGCCCAGGTCGCGTACGTCCAGGGACAGGTCGGGCTCCCGGTCCGTCGGGACGCAGTCGGCCTTGCCCTCCTGGACGGTCAGCAGGTAGCGGCCGTGTTCGCCGAGGAACGGGTCGTCGACGTCGAGGACGAGTTCGCCGTCCGTGAACCAGCCACGTGCGGTCAGCGCCTGCGGGATGTCCAGGAGCCGTACCCAGAGCCAGTCCATGTCGTCGCCGACCTGGCCGGCGCGGAAGTCCGCAAGCTGCCATCGCAGCGGGTGCTCGCGCGGGACGTGCTTGAACACGACCTGAGTGACCAGGTCGTGTCCGAGTACGAACCGGGCCAGGGCCGTGAAGGCGGCGGGGTCGGTGGCGATGGTCTCGTCGACCGTCAAGGTGTTGGCGTCGTCGATCGAGTAGCTGGCGTACCCGTCCGGGACGCCGTCGGCATCACGGTGGACGGCGATGTAGCGCGGCGCCGGCGAGATCGGGGGCTGCCCCGCACGCAGGGTCCACCAGCGGTGCGGCCGGGACAGCGCGCCGGGCTGGGCGCGGCGATACCGGTCGTACACCTCTTCCAGGAGCTCGCCGCACTCGGCACGGCGCAGTACCTCGACCGAGCCATCGTCCGAGCCGGCCGCCGGGGCGCCCGCCGTGGTGCGGGCCCGGAGAGCGGCGGGGGCGGCCCGGTGGCGCGGCACCGTCAGCTGCTGCGTGTAGGTCGCCGGTCCGTAGCCGAACCTGCCATAGATCGTGGCTTCGGAGGCCAGCAGCACGGAGAGGAATTCGCCTCGGGCCCGCAACTCGGTGAGCTGGTGCCGCATCATCGTGCTGAGCACACCTCGGCGCCGGTGGGAGGGCAGGACGCCGACGGCGGTCACACCCGCGGCCGGGACGAGGGTCTCACCGGGCAGGGTGAGTTCGAAAGGGTAGGTGGCTGCGGTGCCGACGGGCCGCCCGTCCGCCGTCAGGGCGAGCAGGCAGCGGTCCATTTCGAGCGCCGACCACCAGAGCCCGCCGCCCTCGACCGGGGTTTCCGGGAAGCGCCCGAACGCGGCATGGACGGTGTCGACGAAGACGTCGAGATCCTCGTCGGTCGTGGAACGGATCTCCATTGCGGCCGCTGCCTCCTCGGGATGCCTGCACCACGACTCGTGGTCTGCCGCCACAGTGCAGCGTCGGCCCGTGGCCCGGTCAAACGAATTACGGCTCAGACCCTCGAGAGCGCCCGCTACGGGCGCGTGTCCAGGGGATCGAGGAACGTGAGCACCGAGGCGTCCTCCTCGATCAGCGGGGTGAGGGCGGCGTTGAACGGGGCGCCGTACGGGGCGTCCAGGTGTGCCTTGAAGGCGTCCTCGTCCCGGTACACCTCGAAGATCCAGTAGGCGCGCGGGGCGGCCGCCTTGGTGTAGACGTCGAAGGCCAGGTTTCCTTCCTCTTCGCGCACCTTCAGGGCGTACTCCCGGATCAGGCGGGCCACCTCGCCCTCCGTTCCCTCGCGGGCGGTGAACTCGGCGAGCAGGGTTTTCGTCATGGTTGCCTGTCCTTTCAGTGGGTGGAGTCGAGGTGCCGGACGACGGCCTCGTCCGTCGTGAGTGGCGCCAACCGGTCCTGCCACGGCGGGTTCGGGCCGGCAACCGAGCAGGTCAGGGCCGCGACGCGCGTGGCGAACAGACAGGCCGCTTCGACATCGCCGAGGCGCAGGTCCGTCAGCCTGCCGCCGAGGAGTCCGCGGGCGCCGAGGTGGTGCAGCAGTCCCGCCGTGAAGGAGTCCCCTGCCCCGACCGTGTCGACGACCTGCGTCGGCACCGCGGGCACCCGCACCCGTTCCCCGTCGAGTGAGGCCAGGGCGCCGTCGCCGCCGCGCGTGATCACGACGAGGCGGGCCCCCGCCGCGTGCCAGGCGTCGCACGCCTGCTCGGGCGGCGTCCCGGGCAGCAGGAGCTCCAGGTCGTCCTCGCTCAGCCGCAGCACGTCCGCGAGGTCGCACCAGTGCGCGAGCCGGGCGCGGTAGACCTCGGGGTGCACCAGGAGGGGGCGGACATTGGGGTCGATGCTGATGGTCGCGTGGGGCGCGGCCGTTGCCAGGAAGTCCTCCACCACCCCGGCCCCGGGTTCCTTGACCAGGGCGAGTGACCCGGTGTGGACGCAAGCGGTGCCGGTCAGGTCCACCCCGGCCAGTTCCGCGCTCGTCCACTGCCAGTCCGCGGTGGCCTGGGCGTGGAAGGAGAACGCGGCCTGCCCCTGGGCGTCCAGCTCGGCCACGGCCAGTGTGCTGGGCTCGGCGGCCTCGACGGCGTGCGACAGGTCCACGCCGGACGCCTCCAGGTGGGTCCGGAAGAGACGGCCGAACACGTCGCCGGACAGCCGGGCGAGGAAGCCGGCCGGGGTGCCCAGCCTGGCCAGGGCCACCGCCGTGTTGGCTGGTCCACCGCCCGGCAGGACACGCAGGGCGAGTTCGTTCCGGGTCCCTGCGGATGCGGTGAACGCGTCGGCGACGCACTCCCCGAGGACGGTGATCCGAGGCGGGCACATGGGCGGCTCTTCTCTTGGGACGCGCCGGTGAGACGGGCACGTTGCGGGCAGTCCCTGGAGCGATTCGGGCGGGCGGCGGCCACGGCGTTGCCGATTTGTGACGGGTGAAAGGCATTGACGTTGCCTGAAGGCGGAGTCCATCATCCTCGCCAAGCAGTGTCAACGCTGACATGAGTCAACGATGACACCTCGGGCGGCATGCGCCCGATGCCGGCCGCTCGTCCGCAATCCCGCAGGAGTCGTTCATGTCACGTATCTCTCGTCTGCCTTCCTCCATGCTCAGAGTCGCCGCGTGCACGGGCATCGCGGCTCTCACCCTGACCGCCTGTGGATCCGGATCCGGATCGGGCACCGCGGAAGCCGGATCGGGCAGCGTCAAGGTCGGTCTGATCACCAAGACCGACACCAACCCGTTCTTCGTGAAGATGAAGGAAGGCGCGGAGAAGGCCGCCAAGGAGAACGGCGTCCAACTCGTCACCGCGGCGGGCAAGTTCGACGGGGACAACGCCGGGCAGGTCACCGCCGTCGAGAACATGGTCGCCTCCGGGGTGAAGGGCATCCTGATCACGCCGAGCGACTCCAAGGCGATCGTGCCGGCGATCGAGAAGGCCAAGGCCAAGGGTGTTCTGGTCATCGCCCTGGACACCCCGACCGACCCGGAGAGCGCGTCCGACGCCCTCTTCGCCACCGACAACCTCAAGGCGGGCGAGCTGATCGGCGAGTACGCCAAGGCCGCGATGAAGGGCAAGACCGCGAAGATAGCCGCCCTCGACCTCGCGCCGGGTGTGTCCGTCGGCGTGCAGCGGCACAACGGTTTCCTCAAGGGCTTCGGCGCCACCGACAAGGACGTCGCCTGTGCTCAGGACACCGGCGGCGACCAGTCCAAGGGCCAGACCGCGATGGAGAACTGCCTCCAGAAGGAACCCGGCATCAACGTCGTCTACACCATCAACGAACCGGCCGCGCTGGGCGCGTACACCGCGCTGAAGGCCAAGGGCCGGGAGAAGGACGTGCTGATCGTCTCCGTCGACGGCGGCTGCACCGGCACCAAGGCCGTCAAGGACGGCAAGATCGCCGCGACCTCGCAGCAGTACCCGCTCAAGATGGCGGCCGAGGGCGTCAAGGCCGTCGCGACGTTCGCCAAGGACGGCAAGAAGGCGTCGGGTTACACCGACACCGGCGTCACGCTGATCACCGACAAGGCGCAGGACGGCGTCACCTCCAAGGACACCGCCTACGGCCTGGACAACTGCTGGGGCTGAGCCGCCGGCCGACCCCCGGCTGCCGCCGTGGCCGCCGCCGTTCGACACCCCTCAGCGGGGCGGCCGGCCCCTCCTCCCCGACCGGGGACGGCCGCCCCCTCGTCCTCCTGCCGTCCGACAAGGACTGACGTTCCCGTCCGACACGGACCGGTCTTCCGGACCGACACGGACTGACCTTCCCGTCCGACAAGGACCGGCAAGGACTTCTGTCTTCCGACAAGGACCTCGCATGACTGCCACGTCCACGCCACCCTCCACGTCCTCCCCGTACGCAGAGCTCAAAGCACCGACCACGGTCCGCAGACTGCTCATGCAACCGACCACCGGCCCGCTGGCCGCCCTCCTCCTGGCCTGTGTCTTCTTCTCCGTCTCGACCGACCAGTTCCTCACGGGCGGGAACTTCTCGCTGATCGTGCAGCAGGTCATGGTCGTCGGCACCCTCGCCATCGGCCAGACGCTGATCATCCTCACCGCGGGCATCGACCTGTCCTGCGGAGCGGTGATGGCGTTCGGCAGCATCGTGATCGCCAAGATGGCGGCCGAGGGCTCCCTGCCGCCGCTCGCCGCGATCGCGTTGGGCCTGGTGGTCTGCGGCGGCTTCGGCCTGCTCAACGGCGCACTGGTGCAGAGGATCCCGCTCCCGCCCTTCATCGTCACCCTCGGCATGCTCAACGTGGCGTTCGCGCTGACCCACATCTACTCCGAGGAACAGACCGTCACCAACCTGCCCGGCCCCCTGACGGCTCTCGGGCAGACCTTCCCGCTCGGCAAGACCGACATCACCTACGGCTCGCTGGTCACCATCGCCCTCTTCCTCCTCTTCGCCTACGCGCTGAGCAGCACCGGTTGGGGCCGGCACGTCTACGCCCTGGGCAACAGCCCGGAAGCGGCGCGGCTGAACGGAATCCGCACCTCGCGGCTGACCATCGGCGTCTACACCGTGGCCGGCCTGATGTACGGCGTCGCCGCCCTGCTGCTCATCTCCCGCACCGGAGTGGGTGACCCCCAGGCCGGCCAGACCGACAACCTCGACAGCATCACCGCCGTGGTGCTCGGCGGCACCAGCCTCTTCGGCGGACGCGGCTCGGTCCTGGGCACGTTCATCGGCGTCCTCATCGTCGGCGTCTTCCGCAACGGCCTGCAGCTGATGGGCGTCGCCTCCATCTACCAGACGCTCATCACCGGTGTCCTGGTGATCCTCGCGGTGACCGTGGACCAGATCTCCCGGAAGAAGGCCCGATGACCTCCCCGACCCCTGTCCTTCAGGCCCGTGGTCTGGTCAAGCGCTACGGCCATGTCACCGCCATCGACGGCGCCGACTTCGACCTGCTGCCCGGCGAGGTCCTCGCCGTCATCGGCGACAACGGCGCCGGCAAGACCAGCCTCATCAAGGCCCTCACCGGCGCGGTGGTCCCCGACGCGGGCGAGATACGCCTGAACGGTGAGCCCATCACCTTCTCAGGCCCGCAGAGCGCACGCGCCCACGGCATCGAGACGGTCTATCAGGACCTGGCCGTGGCCGCGTCGATGGACATCGCCTCCAACATGTTCCTCGGCCGCGAACTGCGCCGCCCCGGCCTCCTCGGCAACGCCTTCCGCATGCTCGACAAGAAGCGCATGCGGAAGGAGGCCGCCGAGCACATGGCCGACCTGAAGATCGGGCTGCGCTCGCTGACCCAGTCGGTCGAGACGCTCTCCGGCGGACAGCGGCAGGCCGTCGCGGTCGCCCGGGCCGTGGCCTGGGCCCGCAGTGTCGTCGTCATGGACGAACCCACCGCCGCGCTCGGCGTCAAGGAGTCCGGACAGGTCCTCGACCTCATCCGCCGCGTCCGCGACAAGGGCATGCCGGTCGTCCTGATCAGCCACAACATGCCCCATGTCTTCGAGATCGCCGACCGGATCCACGTCCACCGGCTGGGCAGGCGGGCCGCCGTGATCAAGCCCTCCGACTACTCCATGGCGGAGGTCGTCGCCATCATGACCGGCGCGCTCAGCGTCGACGCGGCCGGAGATACTGTCGTTGCGGATTCCGCGGCGGCGAAGGCCGCCGGAGTCCAGGCCACTTGACAGCTCAACCCCGCTCTCGCATGTTCCGGCCGAGGCCGCGGCCGGAACCCGGGAGCACTCAGGAGACGGTTTCCTCCATGGCAGCGAGCCGCCGCCCCACCCTGGCCGATGTCGCACGAGAAGTCGGCGTCAGCGCCAAGACAGTCTCGCGCGTCCTCAACGAGGACGGTCCCGTCTCGGCGCAGACGCGGGAACAGGTACTGGCCGCGGTGGCCAAGCTGGGCTTCCAGCCGAACCTCATGGCACGCAACATGCGCGTCGGCGGCCCGGACACCACCATCGGACTGGTCATCCCCGACCTCGGCAACCCCTTCTTCGGAGCCGTGGCCCGCGCCATCGAGGACACGGTCCGCGAACGCGGACTGACCCTGCTCATGGGCTCGTCCGCGGACGACCCCGACCGCGAACGCGCCCTGACGGACAAGTTCCTCGCCCGTCGCGTCAGCATCCTCGTCGTCGTGCCGTCCGTCGGCGCCGACCACTCCCCTCTCAAGCCCCACCGCAGGTCCGGGCTGCCCGTGGTCTTCCTCGACCGCCCGGGAGTCGGCCTGCCCACGGACAGCATCGTCAGCTCCAACCGCGCCGGGGCCCAGGAGGGCGTCGCCCACCTCATCGCCCACGGGCACCGCCGCATCGGTTTCGTCGGCGACCTGCCGGTCAAGCTGTACACCCGCCGCGAGCGCCTCGCCGGATACCGCGCCGCGCTGCAGGAAGCCGGCCTCCCCTACGACCGCTCGCTCGTCGCCAACGCCCATGACCAGCCGGGCGCCGAGGCCGCGACCGCCCGCCTCCTCGAACTGGCCGATCCCCCCACCGCCCTGTTCGCCGGCAACAACATCATGGCGCTCGGCATCGTCGCCCAACTCGCCCGCGGCAAGCGCAAGGACGTGGCGGTCGTCGCCTTCGACGACGTCTCACTCGCCGAGGCACTCGAACCGGCCCTGACCGTCGTCGCGCAGGACCCCGAAGAACTCGGCCGCAGCGCCGCGGCCACCGCCCTGGCCCGCCTCGACGGCGACCGCTCCCGCGCTCGCACCATCACCGTTCCCACCCGGCTGATCGTCCGCGGCTCGGGGGAGCAGGCCGCGCCCCGTCCATAGGCATCAGGCCGTCCCCGCGCCCATCGACCGCAGCGTCGCCACCGACCTGGTCTCCGTGCTGAGCCATATCTGAGATCCGACTGGGATTCATGACCCTGCCCCGCCGGGTGAGTTGCCCGGCGGGGCAGGGGCATGACGGAGGTTCGACGGTCAGCAGGGGGAGTTGGTCTGGGTGAGCAGACCCATCCGCCAGGGCAGGCGTATGTAGTTGTCCCCCGACCCGTCGGCTCTGGGGTCCACGCCCTGGTAGACGTACTGCAGTCGGCACGGAGCCGCCGGTGAGGCTGGGCGAGGTGAAGGAGCGGAAGTAGCGCCGCCGGCGACCTTGTACACATTGGTCGCCTCGAACAGTCCCTGCACGCCTGGACCGCCTGGACGGCCGCCCACGACACCACGTACGGCCTCGGCGACACCCCCGACGCCGTGCTGGACGCGGTGGAGGGCATCCAACAAGCGGCAGCCGAGGAACCGTTGCGAGTCGGGGACGCCCGGCTCGTCGAACACTTCGTGCCGCTCGTCTACTTCAACGGCCTTGCCAGCGATCTCGACGAGCGTCGGGCCGCGTTGGCCGCCACCATGCAGGTCCTGGCACGCGCCGCCGACCGCGACCCCACCGTGCGGCCGGGCCCAGAGCTGGCCGAGCTGCTGACGTTCCGGACGACCGAAGCGGGCTCGGGGCAGCGCACAAGCCGCCATCATCTGCGGGGGCGTCGCCACCCGGCGCTCGATCGGCAGCTACTGGCACAACATCCAGGCCAGCCGCGTCGCCTACCCCTTCGCCGGTCCGCTGACGAACAACACCTCCCCCTGTGAGTTCTGGGACCGGCCGGCCGAGGCACCGACCGTGCTCGACAACGACGTACCGGCGCTGCTGGTAAGCGCCACCGGCGACCCCCGCAGCATCCACCCCGGAGCACTGCGGTACGCAACCACGACTGATCACCTTGCCGCCTGCGCGGACAAACAGGTCAACGCCTACCTGGCCACCGGCAAGCTGCCCGAACACGACCTGACATGCCGCAAGTAGCCGCCACCCTCGACCGGCTCCGGATGGGTCTCGCTGCGCACCGGCGGCAAGGACACCGCCGGCAACACCTTCAACCAGACCGTGTTCCGGGCCTACCGGTACCAGCTCGGCTGACCGCCTGCCGGGGCCGGGTGGGAGGTGGCGCTCCATCTCCCACCCGGCCCCGGCCCTACGGTCAGTCCGCCCGCGGTGCGACGCGCTCGAAGCCGACGCGGTGCAGTTCGCCGGTTTGGTCGGTGATCACGTACAGCTCGCCGGACCGGTCTTCAGCGAACGAGCTGACCTGGGTCGGGAACTGACCGATCGTGGCGCTGCGGTAGGTGCCGTCGCCGTTCCCGCGCACTGCCCATGCGGTCCCGGAGCACCAGTCGGTCGCTACGTAGGTGCCAAAGGCGAGGCGGGCGTGCCGTTGGCCACGGTAGACGTGTCCGCCGATGACCGAGCAGCCGTCAACGCCGGTCTGGTAGTGGAATATCGGGTCGGTGTACTTGGCGTCCGGTTCGCAGCGTTCGGCGTTGAACACCGCGGGCCCTTCCTTGCAGGACCAGCCGAAGTTGAGCCCGCCGCGCCCGGCCCTGGTGTGGTTGATCTCTTCGAACGCGCTCTGACCGACGTCGCCCACCCAGAGGGAGCCGTCGAGCTTGTCGAACGAGAACCGCCACGGGTTGCGCAGACCGTAGGCCCAGATCTCCGGCCGGGCCCCGGGCGTTCCGACGAACGGGTTGTTCTTCGGGACGCAGTAGGGGAGCTCGCCGCAGGAGCGACTCACATCCAGGCGCAGGATCTTGCCGAGCAGCGTGCCGAGGTTCTGCCCGCTGCCCAACGGGTCCCCGCCGCCTCCGCCGTCGCCGAGGCTCCAGTACAGGTAGCCGTCAGGGCCGAACGCGAGCTGGCCGCCGTTGTGGTTGGTGAACTGGGAGTGCTCCTGGGTGAGCAGCACCTGCTCCCGCGCCGGGTCGCCGAGCGGGACCCGGGACAGCGTCAATGCTCCGTCCGGCCGGCTGGTGTAGGCCACGTACACCTGCGAGGTCTTCCGGAAGTCGGGCGCCGGGACGATGCCGAGCAGGCCGCGTTCGAAGCCAGTGCTGTTCACCCGGTCGCTGATGTCCAGCACTGGGTCGGCGGCGAGCCCGTCCTTCGGGTGGAAGGGCCGGACCGTGCCGGCTCTCTCGGCGATGAGCATCCGCCCGCTGTGGTCGTTGGCCGCGACCATCGCGACCGGTTGCTTCAGACCGGATGCCACCGGGGTGGTGACCACCGTCAACTGGTCCAGAGGCACACCGTGACCAGAACCGTCCGGCGCTGCGGACGCGGCCGGCACGACCGTGGCAGACAGCAGAGCAGCCATCGTCAACACGAGGCCTACTCGTCTGAGTCCTGACATTCAAGCTCCTTTGTTGGGGGCTTCCGCGATGGCGTCCCGTTGCGTGGGTGTGGCCGATCGAGGTTCAGGTGTGCGCGGGCTTGCTCCCGGGGCGCACACCCACGAGGGGCTTCCGCTTCCTGCGCATGAGGCGGGCCATCGTGCAACTCTCCCTGACAAACGGGCAGTTCAATAGAGGAGGTGCGCGGCGGCCTTGTCGCCGACGGCCCTTGAGAGTCCGTAACGCGATCAGCTCGCTCCTGCCGTGCGACGACGCCGATGGGTTTGGTCGGCGTCGTCCTGCTCGGGTCTTTCCGCTCGGTGCGACCCTGGCTGGGTGACGGGGCCCGCGGGGGCCGGCGGTTCAGCCCGTGTGGGTGCCGGCGCTCTGGCGAAAGTCTGGACGCCACGGTTCCGTGTCGATCAGACTCATGCCTGGACGCGAGGGCCGCGGTCCCGTGCCGGCGACGATGACGGGCTGTCGAGAGATCGAGGTGAGGGACTGTGGTAACGCGTCGTACGGTGATCAAGGCAGCGGGCGCCGGAACGTTAGCGAGCGGGCTGACCACGCCGGCTGCCGGTGCTCCCCGGGCGGCGGAGGCCGACGTACTGGTGGTGGTGGAGAAGGGCAGCCACGCGGTCGGTTTCTACGACGCCGCGTCGGGGCAGCGCCTGCAGACCGTCGGGCTGCCCGACTATCCGCATGAGATGGTCGTCGACTCGCGCGGGCGATTCGCCTATGTCGGGCACTACGGAGTGCGCATGTCCTCCGTCGTCGGCGAGGGCGGCGCCGCGGTCTTCGTCATCGACCTCGTCGAGCGGTCCCTGGCCCGGACCATCGACACCCGGCCGTTCAACCGCATCCACGGCATGGGCATCGACCGCCACGACCGGCTGTACGCCCTGAGTGAGGAGAAGGCGGTACTGCTCGGTTTCGACGCCCCGTCCACCGACCAGGCACCGACCAGGGCGGTACCCACGCACGGGGTGAAGACCCATCTGTTCACGCTCAGCCGGGACGGCGAACGAGCCTACGTCACCGGCCTGTTGTCCCACACGGTGAGCCTTGTGCGCCCCTACGACGCCTCCGTCCCACCGCTCCTGGTGACTCCCGGCCAACTGCCCGAGAGCAGCTGTCTGAGCCGGGACGAGAAGACGCTGTTCGTCGGTGCCCGTAAGAGCTCCTCCCTGGTCGCCATCGACGCGCGCACCATGAAGGTGCGGCGGAGCCGGAAGGTGGGCGGAGACCCGCTGCGGGTCTACACCCTCGACGACGAGCGGCTGTTGGTGACGGACATAGTCGCGGGCACCCTCACCGTGTTCAGCACCGACCTGCGGCCGGTCCGCTCCCTTCAGCTCGACGGGACCCCGGCCGCCGTGTCACTGCACCCCGGCAAGCCCCTGGCGTATGTGTCCCTGCTGGGCACCAACCGGATCGCCACCGTCGATCTGGACCGGCTTGCCGTCGTCGGCGGCTTCGGCACCCAGCTGGAACCGGACTCTTCGGTGCTGCTGCCCGCCGCCTACTCCTGAGGCCGACCACCCTGGGTTCGGGACCAACTCGGCAGGCCGGGGATGCAGGTGCTTGAGGTGGTGGACGAGGGTCCAGGGCCCCTCGGGGCGGCGCCCCTTCGACGCGCTGGACGGCCACCCCGTCCAGGTCGAGCAGCAACGTCGTATCGTTGTTCAAGCCCGTGGCCCCTGCATGATCGTTCTGCGTGAAGAACAGAAATGATCATGCGCGGGCTCTTCGCATCCAGGGCCGGCACCCCGCAGACCGAACACCGACCGTGACGACACCCCCGCCGCCAGGGTCAGCCACACCGCTCAACCGCGAAGACCCTGATTGTTGGAACCTGTTCGGTTCCGTCGCAGGACAGTAGGCAGGCGACATGACCTCGTCAAGAGCTACCCGAGGTAATACATCCCATGACGAGCATCCCTGCCGTCGCTGTCCGGACCTCAACTCCCGCGCCATCAGGGATTGACCCCGCCTACACTCTCCTAATACATCCCACGTATTGGAGTCCTGGGCACCGGCTACGCCGGGGGCGTTCCGACGGGGAGCGGTTCGCTGGAGCGCAGGTGTTCCCTCAGCCACTGCTCGGTGTTGCTCACGTGGAGGAGCGCTGCGGCCTGGCTGAGGGCGGCGTCACGGGTGGACAGCGCGTTGAAGATCGCCTCGTGCTCGGCGAGAGTGCGGCCCGCGGCCTTGTCGTCGACCAGACCACGCCAGATGCGGGCGCGCAGGGTGCGGCCGGAGATCCCTTCCAGGAGGGTGAGGAGGCTCTCGTTGCCCGTGGCCGAGACCACGGCGCGGTGGAAGGCGGCGTCGTGGGCGTTGAGCTGTTCGACGTCGTCGCGGGCCTCGCGCATGGCGTCCAGGTGCCGCTTCACCTCGGCCAGTTGGGTGTCGGAGATCCGGGTCGCGGCCAGCGCCGTGGCGACCGGTTCCAGGAGCCGCCGTACCTCCATGAGGTCCTGCAGGGCGACCGAGTCGCCCTGCAGCAGTTCCACCGCGCCTCCGAGGCCCTCCAGCAGCAGGCTCGGCTGCAGGCTGGTCACATACGTGCCGTCGCCCCGTCGGACCTCCAGGACCCGGGCGACGGCCAGCGCCTTGACGGCTTCGCGGGCGAGGTTGCGGGAGAGGCCCAACTGGACGGCCAGGTCCGGCTCCGGAGGGAGCTTGGAGCCGGGAGGCAGGGCACCGGTCCGGATCAGTTCACGGATCTGCTCGATGGCCTTGTCCGTCAGAGACACCGCTCGCCCCTCCCCCCACCGTGCCCATGAGCACGTCCGACCTGATCAGCGTGACGCTGATGATACTGGGGCGCGGGTGCGAGGCGGCGATCGCCCAGACATGAAGCACTGCGAGACATGCCATGTCTGGTGATCGTAACACTCGCCACATCACCGCAAATCAGTCAACTCACCTTAGGCAATGGCCACTTTCATCCCTGCGCACTGGTTGACATCCCATGGCGGCATGACCGACCTTCATGCGTGGCCCTGCGTTCCCCCTGCCCCTTCCGCATCAGGGATGTGTCCATGTCGAGCTCGATCAACAGACGCCAGTTCGTGGCCTCCGCAACCGGCGTGGCCGCGGCGGCCGTTGCCGGAGATGTGTGGGCTGCCGGTGCGGCCGAGGCGGCGCCCCGCGCCTACACGCCCGACTGGGAATCGGTCGACCGGCACCCGCCGGCCCCGGAGTGGTTCCAGGACGCGAAGTTCGGGATCTACTTCCACTGGGGTGCCTTCAGCGTCCCCGCCTTCGACAACGAGTGGTACCCGCGCAGCATGTACCAGGCCGGGAGCTCGCCCAACAAGCACCACACCGCGACCTACGGCCGGCCGGCGGCGTGGCCGTACCACAACTTCATCGACGGAGCGAAGGACCTGGCGGGCAACGCCGTGAAGTTCGCGCCGAAGCTGAAGTCGGCCGGCGGGAAGTTCGACCCCGAGGAGTGGGTGCAGTTGTTCGTCGACGCGGGTGCCAGGTTCGCCGGTCCGGTCGCCGAGCACCACGACGGCTTCTCCATGTGGGACAGCCAGGTCAACGAGTGGAACTCGGTGAAGAAGGGCCCCGGTCTCGACCTGCTGCGGCTGTTCTCCACGGCCATCCGCGCCAGGGGCCTGAAGCTGCTGGTGGCCATGCACCACGCGTACAACTTCACCGGCTTCTACGAGTACGCCCCCGCCCAGACGGATCCCGGCCTCAAGAAGCTCTACGGGCAGCTGGGACCGGTCGCACAGAACCAGCTCTGGTTCGACAAGCTCAAGGAGGTCATCGACCGCGCCCGGCCCGACATCCTGTGGCAGGACTTCAACCTGGACGAGGTCGACGAGAAGCAGCGTCTGAACTTCCTGGCCTACTACTACAACCAGGCGGACAGCTGGGGCCGTGAAGTCGTCGCCACCTACAAGGACGGCATGAACGGCAAGGGCGCGGTCTTCGACTACGAACGCGGCGGCCCGGCCGATCTCACCACCCCGTACTGGCTGACCGACGACAGCATCTCCAGCAGCAGCTGGTGCTACACCCAGGGCATCGGCTACTACACCACCCAGCAGATGCTGCACTCGTTCATCGACCGGGTCAGCAAGAACGGCAACGTGCTGCTGAACATCGCGCCGATGGCCGACGGCACCATCCCCCGGGCGCAGCAGGACATCCTGCTCGGTATCGGGGACCACCTGAAGCGCTTCGGCGAGTCGGTGTACGCGACCCGCGCCTGGACGGCGTACGGCGAGGGCCCGACGAAGATGGGCGGCGGTTCGTTCACCACCCCGCACGCCGGTACCGCGCAGGACATCCGCTTCACCCGCAACAAGGCGAACGACGTCCTGTACGCCACGGTCCTGGGCTGGCCCGGCAGCTCTCTGACGATCAAGACTCTCGGCTCGGACCGGATCAACCTCTCCTCGCTGACCTCGGTGAAGCTCCTCGGCGCCACCGCCGGCACCTACATCGACCTGCCCACGCCGGCCCAGAGTGTCTCCGGCCTCAAGGTCACCCTGCCGTCCTCGGCGCCGTACCGCGCCGACGCCTACGTCCTCAAGCTCACCTTCTCCGGCACGATCCCCGGCCTGCGGCCGCTCGCCGGAGCCGTCGCCTTCACGGACGTCCGTTACACCGGCGGCTCCGCCGTCCTCACGGTCGGCGACTACACCGCGGCCGACCTGTCCGCCGCGGGAGCGGGCCCGCGCACCCTCTCCTCCCTCCGGCCGGCACCGGGTTACCAGGTGGTCGGCTACTCCGAGGACGACTTCACCGGCACCTCCTGGACCTTCGCCGCCGACAACCCCGACCTCAGGGACACCGGCAACAACGACCAGATCACCTCGCTGCGGGTCCAGTTCAACCCGGCGACGTACTTCCGGATCACCAACGCCACGAACGGCCTCGCCCTGGACAGCGGGGGCGACGTCGCCTCCGGCTCCGACCTCAAGCAGTGGATCTGGGACGGAAGTTCGAACCTGCAGTGGCATGCGGAGGCTGTCGGAGGCGGCTATTACAGGCTGGTCAACCGCACGAACGGCATGGTCGCCGACGGCTGGGGCGCCACCGCCGACGGCTCCTCCGCCCGGCAGGCCCCCTGGAACGGCGGGACCAACCAGCAGTGGACCCTCACCCACCGGGGCGGTGACCGCTATTCGATCGCCAACCGCACCACCGGCCTGGTCCTCGACGGCGGCGGCAACGTCCCCTCGGGGTCCCTCACCAAGCAGTGGACCTACGGCAACAGCACCAACCTGCTGTGGACCTTCACCGCGCTGTAGCCCGCAGCGCGGCATGGCATGCATATGACAATCGAGGCCGGAAGGCATACGGGGCCCGCCCCGGCCGGAGCGCCGGGGCGCACAAGCCGACCTACGCTGGAAGCTGCGGCTGGAAACCGGTCCTGACGGGCCCAGGGTGTCCGGACGGAGGCGAGGCGCGTGGACATGGCCGACGAGCAGGACGTCCGCGCCGCCGCGCTCGTGGTGGACCCGGACGGTGTGGTGAGCGGCTGGAGCGAGAGCGGGCGGCTGCTGCTGGGCTGGACTGCCGAGGACGCCGTCGGGCGCCCCGTGACCGACCTGCTGGCCGCTCCCCCGCCGCCCGGTTTCCCCGAGAGCTGTGGCAGCGGCCCCGACCACACGGCGCTCATCCCCCTGCGCCACCGGGACGGCTCCACGGTGGACGCCCTGGTGTCGGCTCACCCGCTGTCCGGCGCCGACGGCCGGGCGCTGGGCCATGCGGTGACCGTCCAGCGCTGGGAGCGCCGCCCGGTGATCGCCGACCTGGCCTTCGAGCAGAGCCCCTTCGCTCTGGGCGTCTACGACCCTGAGCTGCGGTTTCTGTGGATCAACGCCTCCTCGGGCCGGGTGATCGCACACTCCGAGGAGCAAGTGCTCGGCAAGAAGTACCGCGAGCTGTTTCCCGAATTCGACCGCGAGCTGTTTCCCGAGAGGGACGACAAGCCCTACACCGACCAGCTCGCCGAGGTGGCGAGGACGGGCAAGCCCGCGCGTCTCATCACCGTCTTCCGGCCGCTCGGCAGCAACTACGCCAACGCCTGGGCGACCAGCATCTGGCCCGTCCGGGATGCCGAGGGCAGGGTCCGCGCGGTCGCCAACTGGGGATTCGACATGAGCGCGGAGTACTGGGCCAGGCAGCGCCTGCTCATGCTCAACGAGGCCAGCCGCGGCATCGGCCTGACGCTCGACGTGATCGGCACCGCCCAGGAACTGGCCGGGACCTCCGTGCCGGGATTCGTCGACTCCGTCACCGTGGATCTCTTCGACGAGGTGCTGCGCGGAGAGGAACCGCCTCTCTCCCCCGCTTCCGCCTCCGGCGAAGCCGTCACGCTCAGCCGCGCCGCCCACCACAGGGCGAAGGGTGACACCGACCGGGCTCCCGGGCCCCCGATGCCGGTCAGTCACGCTTCCGGTTCCGTCGCCGTCCGCTGCATGGCCACCGGCAGGTCCACGGTCCAGCTCGCCGTCGAACCGGGCGAGGGCGGCGAATGGGCCTTCGGGCCCGGGCTCGCCGCCGACCCGGCCCACTGGCCGCCGGGCAATCCGTTGATCGACGATTCGATCGCCGCGGAGGGGCTGACCGGCCGGATCACCGTGCCGCTCCGGGCCCGCGGCGCGCTGCTCGGCGTGGTCGCGTTCTCCCGCAGCAACCGGCCCGAGGCCTTCACCGCCGACGACCTGATCCTCGCCGAAGAGCTGACCGCCAAGGCGGCCGTCGCCATCGACAACGCCCGCCGGTACTCGCGCGAGCGCACGACCGCACTGACGCTGCAGCGCAGTCTGCTGCTGCAGCAGCTGCCCAGCCAGGAGGCGCTCGAGGTGGCCTCCCGCTACCTGCCCGCCGGGACCGGCGCGGAGGTGGGTGGTGACTGGTTCGACGTCATTCCGCTCTCCGGCGCGCGGGTCGCCCTGGTCGTCGGCGATGTGGTCGGTCACGGTCTGCACGCCTCGGCCAGCATGGGCCGGCTACGCACGGCGGTCCGCACGCTCGCCGACGTGGACCTGCCGCCGGACGAGTTGCTGACCCACCTGGACGACCTGGTGATCCACCTCGCCAGCGACCTCCAGCCCGTCGGCCATTTCCAGCCGACCGGCGAGTTCGGGGCCACCTGCCTGTACACCGTCTACGACCCGGTCTCCCGGCGCTTCACGATGGCGAGCGCCGGGCATCCGCTGCCCCTGATCATCTCCCCGGACGGCACCTGGACCCCGGCGCCCGCGCAGCCGGGCCCACCGCTCGGCATCGGCGGGCTGCCGTTCGAGTCCGCCGAACTCGAGCTGCCCGAGGGCAGCCTGCTCGCCCTCTACACCGACGGACTGGTGGAGAGCCGTGAGCGCGACGTCGACGAGGGGGTCGCCGAACTGCTGCGGGTCCTGAACCATGCGGTCACCTCGCTGGAGGGCCTCTGCGACACGGTGATGGACGCCCTGCTTCCCGAACGCCGCACCGACGACGCCGCCCTGCTGCTCGCTCGCACGCGCGCGCTGGATCCCCAGCATGTCGCCGACTGGGACGTCGAACCCGACCCCGAGCAGGTGCCCCGGGCCAGGAAGTTCGCCCTGGAGCAGCTGAACGCCTGGGGCCTGGAGGAGGCGTCGTTCGTCACCGAACTGGTGGTCAGCGAACTGGTCACCAACGCCATCAGGTACGGCGAACCCCCGATCATGCTTCGGCTGATCCGCGACTCCTCCCTGATCTGCGAGGTCTCCGACGCCAGCAACACCGCCCCGCATCTGCGCCGGGCGCGCGCCTTCGACGAGGGCGGCCGGGGCCTGCTGCTCGTCGCCCAGCTCACCCAGGGGTGGGGCACCCGGCACACCACCGACGGCAAGACGATCTGGTGCGCGCAGAGCCTCTAGCCGTTCCCGGACACGGCCGACGGCACGCGGCCGTCGAAGCGCTTCGACTCTGCGCCTGGCCCTTGCGGACGTCAATGGTCCGGCAGAACTAGGTGTTCTGCGGTAGCGGCCCTTGTTTCGGATGAAAATTGTCCGTTACCTTGCGCCTGGGAGTGAAGCGCTTCGACAGCCAGCCGCCGCCGAAAGGGCCGACATGTCCAGGGAACGTCAGCCGGGCCGTCTCCGTCTGGACGCCCGGCACGGCCGAGCTGAGCCTGACCCTGCCCACCGTGCCGTCCGCCGTGCTGCTCCGCATCACCCTCACGGACCCGGCCGCTCCCTGAACCGAACCACCCCACGCCCGCATCACGCATCGACGAGAGGACCATCGGGTGCCCCCTCTGCATCAGCCGGACGGACGCGTCGCCGGCCCCGTGAACCCCGTGATCCCCGGCTTCCACCCCGACCCCAGCGTCTGCCGCGTCGGCGACGACTACTACCTGGCCTGCTCCAGCTTCGAGTACTTCCCCGGGGTGCCCCTCTTCCACAGCCGGGACCTGGTGCACTGGACGCAGATCGGCAACGTGCTGGACCGGCCGGAGCAACTGCGTCTGCCGGCCTCCATGCCGTCCTCCGGCGGGATCTACGCCCCCACCCTGCGCCACCACGACGGCCGTTTCTGGCTGATCGTCACCAACTGCAGCGAGGGCGGCGGCAATCTGATCGTCACGGCCACCGACCCGGCCGGACCGTGGTCGGACCCCATCCGGGCGCCGGGTGTCCCCGGCATCGATCCCGACCTGGTCTGGGACGAGGACGGCACCTGCTGGTGCACGGTCGCCGGAGTCTCGCAGGTCCGCCTCGACCCGTCCACCGGGCAGACGTACGGAACACCGCACAAGCTGTGGTCCGGCGGTCCGGGCGCCAAGGCCCCGGAGGCGCCGCACCTGTACCGGATCGGCGACTACTGGTACCTGCTCATCGCCGAGGGCGGCACCGAACGCGGCCACGGTGTCTCGATCGCCCGCGGCCGAACGCCGGGCGGCCCGTTCGAGCCGTGTCCGGCCAACCCGGTCCTCACCCACCGCGGCACCGACCACCCCGTCCAGAACACCGGGCACGCCGACCTGGTCCAAGGCCCCGACGGCTCCTGGTGGATGGTGCTGCTCGGCGTACGGCCGGGCGGCGGCACGCCGGGCTGGCACGTGCTCGGCCGGGAGACCTTCCTGGCCCCCGTGACCTGGGTGGACGACTGGCCGGTCGTCGGCGAGGTCGCCCTGGACCTGCCCGAGCTCCCGTGGCCGCTCTCCCCGGGCCCTGCCGAGGAGCACCGGGACGACTTCGAGCTCGCCGAACTGCGGCCGTACTGGATCTCCCTGCGTGACCGGCCCGCCGAACTCTGCACCACCAAGGAGCGCCCCGGATGGCTGACGCTCCGCGCGCGGGGCGGCTCCCTTGACGAGCCCGACGTGGTGTTCACCGGCCGGCGCCAGCGACATCTGTCGTGCCGGGCGCGCACGCTGGTCGATGCCGCGGAGGGCAGCGGTGGCCTCGCCGTCCGGCTCGACGAGCGGCACCACTACGAGATCGAGGTGTCCGGCACGCGGGTGCGGGTGGTCGCGCGGGTCGGCTCCCTGCGCACGGTCGTGGCCGCACAGTCCGTGCCGACCGGGCCGGTGGTCCTCGCCGTCACGATCACGCAACCGCCGTCTCCGCACGGGCCGTGCACGGGGCCCGACGTCGTGTCCCTCGGCGTCGAGCAGCCCGACGGCACGTTCAGCGAACTCGCGACGCTCGACGGCCGCTACCTGTCGACCGAGGTCGCCGGCGGCTTCACCGGCCGGGTCATCGGCATGTACGCGGCGGCAGGCACCGTCCACTTCGACTGGTTCGACTACGAGCCCCTCGACGGCTGAACCAGGCCCCTCCCGCTCGGCACGTGAAGGAGACGAGCGGGCACCTCAGCGGTTCCTCACGCGCGGGTCCACTTCTGGTTGGCCTGGCCGTTGCAGGTCCACAGCACCAGCGGCGTTCCGTTGGAGGTGCCGGCCCGGTCGACGTCGAGGCACAGCCCGGCGTGGACGTTGCGGACCGACCCGTCGGAGCCGACCGTCCACTTCTGGTTGTTCTGGCCGTTGCAGGGCCAGGTGACGACCCGGGTGCCGTTGGCGGTGCCCTGGTTGCGGGCGTCCAGGCACTTGTCGCCGAAGACGCGGATCTCGCCGCCGGCCCATGTGGTCCACAGTTGGTTGGCGGCCGTGTGGCAGTCCCAGATCAGGACCGTGGCCCCGGCCGCGGTGGAGGCGTTGTCCACGTCCACGCAGCGGCCGGACGCGTTGCCGCGCAGCCGCGAGGTGGTGGCGGCCAGCGGGCTGCCCCCGCTCACCCGGAACACGGCCACCCCGTGCGCGGGGACGTTCGCCGAGATCTGCCCGGACGTGCTCGACGTGCCGCCGGTCCACAGGTCGGTGAGGGTGAACGACCCGCCGGACAGGCCGACTTGCGCGGCCGTGGTCGTGACCGTCGCCGTGCCGCCGCCCCGGTTGAACAGGCCCACCGCGACCGAGCCGTCGGACAGGGGTTTGGCGAACACCTCGGTGTTGCCGTCGTCGCGCACTCTGCGTCCGCCCGCTCCCAGCGGGTCCTGGTTCACCGCCAGCAGACGCGGGTTGCGCAGGATCGCGCTCACGTCGGCGGACATGGTGCGGATGTCGTTGCCGGCCATGAGCGGTGCGCTCAGCAGCGCCCACAGGGCGAAGTGCGAGCGGGACTCGGTCAGGGACAGGCCGGGACGGCCGACGACCAGCATGTCGGGGTCGTTCCAGTGCCCCGGGCCCGACTGCGCCGCCAGGGGCGCGGTGACGTCCAGGACGTTGCCGACGCCCATCGGATAGCTGTTGGTGTTGCCGTTCTGCCAGATGTCGAGCAGGTCCTCGGTCGTCCGCCACAGGTCGGCGACCTCGCCCCAGTTGTAGGTGGAGCCGGTGATGGCGTGGAAGCTGTTGGGGTTGATGCTGTAGACGATCGGCCGGCCGGTGGCGCGCAGGGCGTCGCGCATCAGCTTGAAGCGCGCGACCTGCTCGTCACGGGTGCCCTCGGAGGAGCACCAGTCGTACTTGAGGTAGTCGACGCCCCACGAGGCGAACGTGTTGGCGTCCTGGACCTCGTGCCCTCTGCTGCCCGTCGCCCCGGGATAGGCGCCGGTGGTCTGCGCGCAGGTGCGTTCGCCCGGCACCTGGTAGATGCCGAACTTCAGGCCCTTGCTGTGGATGTAGTCCCCGAGCGCCTTCATCCCGCTGGGGAACTTGGTCGGGTTGGCCCGCAGGTTGCCCGCCGCGTCTCGCTGCGGGTCGAACCAGCAGTCGTCGACCACCACGTACCGGTAGCCGGCCTCCCGCATGCCCGAGGACACCATCGCGTCGGCGGCCTGGCGGACCTGGGCCTCGGTGATCCCGCAGCCGAAGCTGTTCCAGCTGTTCCAGCCCAGCGGTGGGGTGAGGGCGGGGCTGCCGGGCGCGGCCGAGGCGGTGGAGTGAGCGGAGGCCGTCACGGACGCGGTGATCGTCAGCGCGACGGCCGCGAGGAGACGGGGCAGTCGTCTGCCTGATCGTCTGGGCACGGTGGGCTCCTTTTGTCGGCAGGCCGACACAAGACAGGGGATGACTGGTGCGATGGTGCCGGACCTTGGCAGGCACATGACATTTTCAGTCATTCGAAATTTCGGCCTGCTTTCGGTTCGTCGATCCCACGGATACTAGGGAGGTAGCCGAGCATGTCAACTCCCCCGACCGTTCGCGACCCCAGGTTCGCCGAAAGCTTTCGGGATCACCTACGAATGATGCGAAACGTATTGACGGGAGCTCTGAACCCCCTAGCATCCAGGATGCTCACCAGTCGACAGCCATTCGCCATCTCGAACACCACAGAGGGAGCGACACATGGAAATGTCATGCCCTCGTCACATCATGGGGCGCCGCCGGGCGCTGGCCGCCGGCACCGGCCTGGTCGCCGGTGCCTTCCTGCCGCTGGCCGGAGCCTCCCGGACCGCCGCGGCCGCCCCCGCGTACACGAACCCGGTCATCTGGCAGGACTTCGCGGACATCGACGTCATCCGCGTCGGCGCCACCTACTACGCCTCCGCCTCGACGATGCACTACTCGCCGGGCGCTCCCGTCCTGCGCTCGTACGACCTGGTGAACTGGGAGATCGCAGGTCACTCGGTGCCCGTCCTCGACTTCGGCGCCAAGTACGACCTGAGCGGTGCCCGTGGCTATGTCAGAGGGATCTGGGCGTCCTCGCTGGCCTACCGGCCGAGCAACAGGACCTTCTACTGGCTCGGCCAGATCGACTTCGCCAGGACGTACGTCTACACCGCCACCGACGTCGAAGGCCCGTGGAGCCGGCTCACGACGATCAGCACGCCCTACTACGACGCGGGGCTGCTCGTCGACACCGACGACACCCTCTACGTGGCGTACGGGAACACCACCATCAGCGTGGCCCAGCTCTCGCACGACGGCCGCAGCCAGGTCCGCACGCAGCAGGTGTTCACCACGCCGTCCAGTGTCGGCACGCTGGAAGGGGCGCGCTTCTACAAGATCAACGGCCAGTACTACATCTTCCTGACCCGCCCCGCGAACGGGCAGTACATCCTGAAGTCGTCGGGCGGCCCCTTCGGTCCGTACACGATGCGGCAGGTGCTCCTCGACCTGCGCGGGCCGATCCCGGGCGGTGGCGTCCCGCACCAGGGCGGGCTGGTCCAGACGCAGAGCGGCGCCTGGTACTACATGGCCTTCGTGGACGCCTACCCCGGCGGCCGGATGCCCGCCCTGGCGCCGGTCACCTGGACTCCGGACGGCTGGCCCGTCGTGCAGCTGGTGAACGGCGCCTGGGGCACCTCGTATCCCAGCCCGGCCGTGCCCACTCCACCCCGCCAGGTCACCCCCATGACCGGCGTCGACACCTTCGACGGCACGCGACTCAAGCCGAGATGGGAGTGGAACCACAACCCCGACAACACCAAGTGGTCCGTCGGCAACGGGCTGACCCTGCGGACCGCGACCGTCACCAACGACCTGTACTGGGCGCGCAACACCCTCACACACCGCATCCAGGGCCCCACCTCCACGGCGACGGCCCTGCTCGACTTCTCGGCCATGCGGGACGGCGACCGGGCCGGGCTCGCGCTGCTGCGTGACTCCTCAGCCTGGATCGGGGTCAAGCGCGACGGCGGCGCGACGCGGGTGGTGATGGTCAACGGGCTGACCATGGACGGCAACTGGAACACCACCGGCACCGGCACCGAGGTCGCGAGCGCGCCCGTCTCCGGCGGCCGGATCTGGCTGCGTGCGAGCGCGGACATCCGCCCCGGCGCGGCCCGCCCCGGCACCTTCTCCTACAGCACCGACGGCACGAACTTCACCCGCCTCGGGCCCGCCTTCTCCCTGGGCAACGACTGGCGGTTCTTCATGGGCTACCGATTCGCCCTCTTCAACCACGCCACCCGGGCGCTCGGCGGCGCGGTCCGCGTCTCGCGGTTCGAACTGTCGACGCCCTGATCCGATCCCACGCACCGCACCGCACCACCCAACCCCCCACCGATCACGAGGAGAAGCATGAACCCGCTGAAACGGCTCGGCCGGCGTCGAGCGTCGGTGTTGTCCCTGCTGGCCTTGGGCGCCCTGGTGACGCCCGGTGCCGCGACCGCCGCGCCCGACGCATCCAGCGCACCCAGCACGTCCGACGCCGTCCGGGCCTCCACGCTCGGGGCCCAAGCAGCCCAGTCCGGACGGTACTTCGGGGCGGCTGTGGCGGCCGGGCGGCTCGGTGACGGCACGTACACCGGCATCCTGGGCCGCGAGTTCAACTCGGTCACGCCCGAGAACGAGATGAAGTGGGACGCGACCGAGCGGTCCCGCGGACAGTTCACCTTCGGCGCCGCCGACCAGATCGTGAACGGCGCGTCGGCCCGCGGTCAGCGCGTGCGGGGCCACACGCTGGTGTGGCACTCCCAGCTGCCCGACTGGGTCAAGGGCATCAGGGACGCGAACACGCTGCGCGGCGTGATGAACAACCACATCACCACGGTGATGAACCGCTACAAGGGCCGGATCCACTCCTGGGACGTGGTCAACGAGGCCTTCGCCGACGGCGGCAGCGGCCAGCTGCGCGGCTCGGTCTTCCGGGACGTCCTGGGCACCGGCTTCCTCGAGCAGGCCTTCCGCACCGCGCGGTCGGCCGACCCGGCGGCCAAGCTCTGCTACAACGACTACAGCATCGAGAACTGGAACGACGCCAAGACCCAGGGCGTCTACCGCATGGTCCGCGACTTCAAGGCCCGCGGCGTGCCCATCGACTGCGTCGGCCTCCAGGCCCACTTCGGCGCCGGCGGTCCCCCCGGCAGCTTCCAGACGACGCTGGCGAACTTCGCCGCGCTCGGCGTGGACGTCCAGATCACCGAGCTGGACATCGCGCAGGCGTCGCCGAACGCGTACGCGAACACGGTGCGGGCCTGCATGAACGTGCGGCGCTGCACCGGCATCACCGTCTGGGGCATCCGCGACAGCGACTCCTGGCGCAGCGGGGAGAACCCGTTGCTGTTCGACCGCAACGGCAACAAGAAACCGGCCTACCAGGCAACGCTCAACGCGCTGGGCGGATCGGTCACGGCGAGGTGATCCGCGCCGGCAACGACCAGACGCTCACGATCCCGGCCTGAAAGCTGCAGTACCTGTGCCAGGGCAAGGATCCCAACGCCGGCGGAGGTGCGCGAACTTGTTCGCGCCAAGGGATCCCATGTGTTGACGCATGAAGGAGTCCGGCACCGGAAGGTCACGGTGCCGGCGGGTCGCGCAGCAGGTCTTCTCCGTCTGAGCACCACGGAAGGGACACTCTCCCCATGTGGGAACCAGTCATGATGCGGGAACCAGTCATGCGTCTTGTCATGTGTCTTGTCGAAGGGATGGTGCGATCGTGAGCCGGATCCTGGTGACCGGTTCCGCGGACGGCCTGGGACGTGCCGCGGCCGACGCGCTGTTGTCCGCGGGTCACGAGGTGGTCGTGCACGCCCGGAACCAGCAGCGCGCGGCGGGACTCGACACGCTGGTCGACCGTGGGGCCCACCTCGTGGTGGGCGACTTCGCGGAGCGGGACGCCGTACGGCGCATCGCCACGGAGCTGAACGACGCCAAGCCGCTCGACGCCGTCATCCACAACGCCGGCGTGTGGAGCGGACCGGCGGTCATGCCGGTCAACATCATCGCGCCCTACCTGCTGACGGCCCTGCTGCGCGGACCGCGCCGGCTGGTGTACCTCAGCAGCAGCTCGCATTTCGGCGGGCGCCCCTCGCTCGACGGTGTCGACTGGCGGGGCAGGAGCGCGGGCTCGTACGCCGACAGCAAGCTGTTCGTCACGGCGCTCGCCGCTGCGGTGGCTCGCCTGCGCCCAGAGGTGTTGAGCAATGCGGTCGATCCGGGCTGGGTGCCGACGAAGATGGGCGGACCGGGCGCACCGGACGATCTGGAGCTCGGCCATCGGACTCAGGAGTGGCTCGCCTCCAGCGACGAACCTCAGGCGCTGACGAGCGGCGGCTACTGGTACCACGGCGAGCGGCTGCAACCGCACCGCGCCGTCCACGACGAGGCGTTCCAGGACCTCCTGCTGCGGACGCTGGCCGAGGAAACGGGCACCGCGCTCTGAGCCCTTGCCGGCCGGCGGCGACGCGGTTCACTTCAGCCAGGAGTCGACCAGCGTCTTGTTCTCACCGATCCACTCCTTCGCTGCTTCCTGCTCATGGCCCGGGCCCTTCTTCTGCAGCAGCAGTTCGAGGCTGCCCAGCTGGGCCGAGGTGAGCTTGAAGTTCCCCAGCCAGCCGGCGAGTTCCGGGTGGTCGGCGGCGAAGCCCTTGGGGGCGATGGCCTGGACCTTGTCGGGGTCGCCGTACGCGCCCTCCGGGTCCTTGAGGACCTTCAGCGGCAGCTTGGCGTACGCCCAGTGCGGCCGCCACAGGGTGACCACGATCGGCTTCTTCTTCGCGACGGCTTTCTGCAGCGCGGAGAGCATGGCGGAGCTGCTGCTCTCGGTGAGCTGGTAGTCGTCCTCGAGACCGTAGGCGGGCATCACGCTCTCCCGCGTGAGCCGCATCAGACCGGAGCCCGCCTCGATGCCGACGATCTGACCGCCCAACTCGGAGGCGTGCGTCTTGAGATCGGCGATCGAGTTGACGTCCTTGAGGTAGGTGGGGACGGTCAGATTGAGGTCGGCCGGCTGGTACCAGGTGGAGGTGACCTCCAGTTTGGAGCCGAGCTTCTTCCAGTACGACTCGTGGGTGCTGGGCAGCCAGGCGTCGAGGTAGAGGTCGACCTGTTTGTTCGCGACGCCGGTGAAGGTGCTGGCGATGTCCAGTGACTGAACGTCGACCTTGTAACCGCGCTCTTCGAGGATCTCCTTCCAGAGGTACGTGGCGGAGGTGCCCTCGTCCCAGCCCTCGACGACGGCGATCTTCACCGTTTTGGAGTCGCCGCTCCCCCCGCCGGAGCCGGAGTCCACGCTGGCCGTGTTTCCGCTGCACGCGGTCGTGACCAGGGTGAGTACGGCGGCGATACAGCCGATGAGGAGCGTGCCGCGGGAACGGCGTGTGGTGCGGTTCATGAGCGGTTTCCTGTTCTGAGACGGTCTTCACGCCGAAGTGGCGACGGCGGGTTCGGGGACGGGGACGGGCTCGGAGGTGGCGTCGGCGGCCGGGGTGGGCCGGGTCCGGTTCCTGCGTCGCCGGCTTCGCTTCGGCGTGGCCAGGGCGCCGGTGACGCGGTCGAGGAAGATGGCGAGGAAGACGACGGCCAGTCCGCCCTGGAAGCCGACGCCCACGTCGAGTTGGCTGATGCCGCGGACGACGACGGTGCCGAGGCCGGCGGCGCCGACCATGCCGGCGATGACCACCATGGACAGGGCGAGCATGATCACCTGGTTGACGCCGGCCATGATCGAGGGCAGGGCGAGCGGGAGCTGGACCTCGCGCAGGATCTGACGGGGCTTGGCGCCGAAGGCGTGCGCGGCCTCGACGACTTCCTTGTCGACCTGCCGGATGCCCAGTTCGGTGAGGCGGACGGCGGGCGGGACGGCGAAGACGGTGGTCGCGACGACTCCGGGGACGAGGCCGATGCCGAAGAAGAAGACCGCCGGGATGAGATAGACGAACACCGGCAGGGTCTGCATGAAGTCGAGCACCGGCCGGACGACGGCGCTGGCCAGGCGGCCCCGGGCGGCCCAGACGCCTATGGGCACCCCGATGGCCACGGCGAGGACCGACGCGACCGTGACGACCGCGAGGGACTGCATCGCCTCGGTCCACAGGCCCATGCCCTGGATGAGCAGGAAGGCGACGACGGTGAAGGCGGCGAAGCCCCACTTGCCGGCGAGGAACGCGAGCACCGTGAACACCGCTGTCACGACGAGCGGATGCGGTGCGGTGAGGACGAAGAGCACGGCGTTGACCAGCTCGGTCATCACCGTGGAGATGGCGTCGAAGACACCGCCCAGGTGCCGCGTGAGCCAGTCGACGGCGGAACTGACCGGCGTACCCAGGTCGATGGTGAACAGGGGATCAGGCATGGGCCGCCTCCTTCCGGGGGTCGGTCGCGTCCGGTTTCCGGGGGTCGGACAGCGCCGTGAGGAGTGCGGCACGGGGGACGACGCCGAGGAGCCGGCCGTCGTCGTCGGTGACGGCAAGGGGTACGGCGTGCCGTCCGACGCGCGGGCACAGGTCGACGAGCAGGGTGTCGGGGCCGGTCCGCTCGTACTCCTCGGCCAGGCAGTCGCGCACGGACGTACGACCCTCCCGGACCGCCTGGGCGAGCAGGCCGTCGCGTGCCACACCGGCGATGCGTCCGTCGGATTCCTGTACGTAGACGCCCGCGGCCTCGATGTTCGACAGCCTCCTCAGGACGTCCCGGGGATCGTCGTCCGCGCGCGCCGTCATCAGCGGCTCCCGCATGATGGCGCTCGCGGTCAGCACGCGTGAACGGTCGACGTCGGAGACGAAGTCACGGACGTAGTCGTCGGCGGGCGAATGGAGGATGTCGGTCGCGGTTCCGAGCTGTACGACCTGCCCGTCCCGCATCACCATGATCCGGTCGCCCAGCCGCATCGCCTCGTTGAGGTCGTGGGTGACGAAGACGACCGTGCGGCGCAGGTCCCGTTGCAGGGTCAGCAGGAGGTCCTGCATGTCGCGGCGGATCAGCGGGTCGAGTGCGCTGAACGGCTCGTCCATGAGCAGGATCCCGGCGTCCGTGGCCAGCGCACGGGCCAGGCCCACACGCTGCCGCTGGCCGCCGGACAGTTCACCGGGGTAGGCATCGCCCCGGTCACCGAGGCCGACGGTCCTGAGCGCCCAGTCGGCGCGATCGAGTTGCTCGGACTCGGCGACTGCGCGGAGCCGGATGCCGTAGGCGGCGTTCTCGCGGACCGTGCGGTGCGGGAACAGCGCGAAGTGCTGGAAGACCATGTTGACCTTGCGGTTGCGCAGCTCCCGGAGGTCCGCGTCGCCCATCGTCAGCACGTCGCGGCCGTCGATGCGCAGTTCACCGGAGGTCGGCTCCACCAGCCGGTTGAGCATACGGAGCAGGGTCGACTTGCCGGAACCCGACAGCCCCATGATCACGAAGAGCTCTCCCTGCGCGACGTCGAACGTCACTCCGTCGACCGCGCGCACTCCGTCGGATGCCGAGCCGTACACCTTTTCCAGCCGGGATGCCTCAATCACCGTGCCCCACCTCCGGGGTCCGCTCGGGGCGGAAGGTCGAGGGTGTTTCGCAATACGAAACGAATGTGCAATGCGGTACGAACCATGTCCCCGCGTCGGGTGACCCGTCAAGGCCCCCGGAGGAAGGAAACGGCGAATTAACCCCGGCCGACCGTCGCCGGAAGGCGCGCCATGCGCCCGTGACACCGGGGAGCGACCGGGGGGCCAGGGGCTCGCCGGCAGCGTCCGCCGCTCGACTACTCTTCCGCCATGACCAGCAACGGCAGCCGCCCACGTGATCACTCGGTGCAGTCCGTCGACCGGGCGGTGTCGATCCTGCAGGTGCTGGCCACGCGGGGCCCCAGCGGCGTGACCGAGATCGCCGAGGAACTGGCCATCCACAAGTCGACCGTGTTCCGGCTGCTGGCGACCCTGGAGTCGCGGGGCATGGTCGAGCAGGACACCGAACGCGGGCGGTACCGCATCGGATACACGATGGTCGAGCTCGCGGCCGGGGCGGGCAAGGTGAACGACCTGTCCGCGCTGAGCCACCCCATCTGCCAGGAGCTGGCCGCGGCCGTGGGCGACACGGTGAACGTGGCGGTCCAGGACGGCGACGACGTGGTCAGCGTCGACCAGGCGATCGGCGCGTCGATCATGAGCATCGACTGGGTCGGCAAGCGCTCCCCGATGCACGCCACCTCGGCAGGCAAGCTCTTCATGGCGCACATGACCCCCGACGAGGTCGCGGAGATCTTCGCGAAGGGGCCGGAGAAGTACACCCCGCACACCATCGTCGACCCGGCGTCCCTCGCGGCGGAGCTGGAAGCGGTCCGCGAGCGGGGCTACGCCACCACCAGCGAGGAGCACGAGATCGGACTGGCCGCGATCGCCGCCCCGATCCGCGCCCTGGACGGCAAGGTCATCGCGGCCGTGACCCTGTCGGGCCCGACCTTCCGCATCAACGAGTCCACCATCCCCCGCCTCGCGGAACAGCTCGTGAAGGCCGGCGCGAAGATCTCCTGGCGCCGGGGGTACGTGAAGCGCGGCTGAGCGCGCGGCAGGGAGCGAGCCCAAAGAGGCCCTTGACGGCTGGGGATTTCCAGCTTCACCATCTGTCTCGTATAGCGATCCCGTTTTGCAATGCGAAACACGCTCTCTGAGGAGCTGCTGTGCCCTCACTCACCCTGGATCCCCTGCTCCAGCCCTTCCAGCTCAAGCACCTCACCCTGCGCAACCGCGTCGTCAGCACCTCTCATGAACCGGCGTTCGGTGAGGACGGCATGCCCAAGGACCGCTACCGCGCCTACCACCTGGAGAAGGCGCGGGGCGGGGTCGGCCTGACGATGATCGGCGGCTCGGCGGTGGTCTCCTCCGACAGCCCGCCCGCCTTCGGCAATCTGCTCCTGTACCGCGACGAGATCGTGCCGTGGCTGCGCCGGCTCGCCGACGACGTGCACGAGGCCGGCACCGCGGTCATGTGCCAGGTCACCCATCTCGGCCGCCGCACCAGCAACTTCACCGGCGACTGGCTCCCGGTGGTGTCCGCCTCACCACTGCGCGAACCCGCGCACCGCTCCTTCCCGAAGGCCGCCGAGGCCTGGGACCTGGACCGGATCGTCGCCGACTACGCCGCCGCGGCGCTCCGTTGCCGGGAGGGCGGCCTCGACGGCATCGAACTGATGGCGTACGGCCACTTCCTGGACAGCTTCCTGTCCCCCGCGACCAACCACCGCGACGACGAGTGGGGCGGCGGTCTGGAGAACCGCATGGCGTTCCCGCGCCGGGTGATCAGGGCCGTCCGCGACGCCGTCGGCCCGGACTTCGTCGTCGGCATCCGCATGTCGCTCGACGAGGCGCACCCCGGCGGCCTCCCCGGTCTCACCTTCGACGAGGCACTCACCGCCGCCGGGCAGTACGCCGCCGACGGCATCGACTTCATCAGCGCCATCCACGGCTCCCTCGAGAGCGACGCGTCCCTGGCGAAGACCATCCCGCCCATCGGCACCCCGCTCGGCCCGTACCTGGACTTCACCGGCGAGATCAAGCGCCGGCTCTCCGTCCCCGTGATGCACGCGGCGCGCATCGCCGACGTCGCCACCGCGCGGCACGCCCTGCGCGAAGGGCTGCTCGACCTGGTCGGCATGACCCGCGCGCAGATCGCCGACCCGCACCTCGTCGCCAAGGTCGAGGCCGGCCAGGAGGACCGCATCCGGCCCTGTGTCGGGGCGAGTTACTGCCTCGACGCGATCTACGACTCCGGCGACACCAAGTGCATCCACAATCCGGCCGCCGGCCGCGAACTCCACGTGCCGCACCTCGTCTCCCCCACGATCGGCCGTCGCAGGAAGGCCGTTGTCGTCGGTGCCGGCCCGGCCGGCCTGGAAGCGGCCCGCGTACTGGGTGAACGCGGCCACGACGTCGTCCTGTTCGAGGCGAGCGACCAGCCCGGCGGGCAGGTCAGGCTCGCCGCTTCGAACCCGCGCCGAGGCGATCTGATCCAGATCGTCGACTGGCGCCTCGCCGAGTGCAAACACCTCGGCGTCGACCTGCGCCCGGGAACGTACGCCGAGGCCGACGACGTCCTCGCCGAACACCCCGACCTCGTGATCATCGCCACCGGAGGCACACCCAACCGCGGTTTCCTCGCCGAGGGCGAGGGCCTCGTCTCCGACACCTGGGACGTGATGACGGGCTCGCTGCGGCGCCCGCAGGGCGAGATCCTGCTCTACGACGACCACGGCGGCTACCCGGCCATGGACGCCGTGGAGGTCCTCACGGCAGCCGGCGTCTGGATCGAGTACGTCACCCCGGAGCGCACCCTCGCCCCCGACGTCGGCAGCATGAACTCCCCTGCCTATCTGCGGGCATTCATCGCGCACGACGTCATCACCACACTCGCCCAGCGGCTGCGCTCCGTGCGCCGCACCGCGGACGGACGTCTCGCCGCGACCCTCTACAGCGAGTACACCGAGGCCGAGACCGAGCGGATCGTGGACCACGTGATCGTGGAGCACGGGACCCTGCCGAACGACGAGCTGTACGTCGAGCTGCTGCCCGGATCGACCAACCTCGGCGAGGTCGACCACCGTGCCCTCCTGGCGCACGAGGAGCAGTCGGTCGTCCGCAACGAGGCGGGCCGCTACCAGCTGTTCCGCATCGGCGACGCCGTCGCCGGCCGCAACATCCACGCCGCCGTCTACGACGCGCTGCGGCTGTGCCTGCCGGTCTGAACGCCCCGCCCCACGTCAGCCTCTGAACCTTGTCGGAGATGAGATGAATCCAGTGACACCCGCCGCCGAGGTACGCTCCCCGGCCGACCTCATTGCCCGGCGTCCACGCGGACGGAGCCTCGAAGCCCCGTTCTACGTCGGTGAGGAGTTCTTCGGCCTCGACATCGAGGCCGTCTTCGCCCGGCACTGGCTCTTCGTCGCCGCCGAGGCGGAGCTTCCCGAGCCCGGCGACTACGTCACCGTCACCCTCGGGCCGTACTCGGTCATCGTCGTCCGCGACGACGACGAGGGCGTACGGGCCTTTCACAACGTCTGCCGCCACCGCGGCGCGCGCATCCTGAACGAGGAGCGCGGCTCGGTGGGCAACATCGTCTGCGGGTACCACCGGTGGACGTACGCCGTCGACGGCCGGCTGCTGCACGCCGAGTCCCAGGCGCCCGGCTTCGACCCGACATGCTTCTCACTGCGGTCCGTGCACGCGCGCACGGTGGCCGGGCTGGTCTTCATCTGCCTGGCCGAAGAACCGCCCGGCGACTTCGACGAGGTCGCCGCCCGCGTCGAGCCGTATCTCGCACCGCACAACCTGGCAGCGGCGAAGGTCGCCACACAGATCGACCTCGTGGAGAACGGCAACTGGAAGCTGACCATGGAGAACAACCGGGAGTGCTACCACTGCGTCGGCGGACACCCCGAACTCCAGGCCTGTTACTTCCCCACCTACGGCTACCAGGAGCAGGACGTACCCCCTGCGCTGCGCCCCGCCTACGAGCGCTTCCAGCGGGCCGACGCCGACGCCCGCAGGACCTACGAGTCCCTCGGCCTCCCCTACGCCGCGATCGAAGAACTGGACACCCGCACCACGGGGTTCCGCATCCAGCGCGAGCCTCTCGACCTGGCCGGAGAGTCCTACACCCCGGACGGCACAGCGGCGTGCAAGCGCCTGCTGGCGGACTTCCCCACGGCCCGCCTGGGCCGGCTGTCCCTGCATCTGCAGCCCAACGCCTGGTTCCATCTCATGGCCGACCACGCGGTCACGTTCACCGCGATCCCGCTCGCCCCGGACCGCACGCTCGTCCGCACCACCTGGCTCGTGCACGCCGACGCCGTCGAGGGGACCGACTACGACCTCGGCACGCTGACGAAGGTGTGGAAGGCCACGAACGACCAGGACGCGGTGTTCGTCGCCCGTGCCCACCAGGGCATCAGCAGCCCGGCCTACCTGCCGGGCCCGTACGGCCCGACGGAGGAACAGGTCGAGGCGTTCGTCAACTGGTACGTGACCCGGCTCGAAGCACACCTGGCACACCTGGAGCGGCAGCGATGACCGAGACCGAAGAACTGCTGGTGTGCCGACAGGTGCACCCGCTCACCCACGACGTCACCACGTTCGTGTTCGAATACGCCGAGCCCCGGCTGTTCCGGCACGAGCCGGGCCAGTTCCTGACGCTGGCCCTCGACATCGACGGCCGGCCGGTCCAGCGCTGCTACACCATCTCCTCACCGCCCACCCGCCCCTTCCTGCTGTCGATCACGGTCAAGCGCGTGCCGGGCGGACTCGTGTCGAACTGGCTGCACGACCACTTGAAGCCCGGCGACACCGTGCGGGCGCACGGCCCGCTCGGCGAGTTCTCCACGGCCCGGTATCCGGCGCCCAAGTACCTCTTCCTGTCCGGGGGTGTGGGAGTGACTCCGTCGATGGCGATGACCAGGACCCTGTACGACCTGGCCGACCCCGCCGACGTGGTCTTCGTCCACAGCGCCCGGACCCCGTCGGACATCGTCTTCCGCCACGAGCTCGACCTCATCGCCGCGACGGCGCCGAACATCCGGGTGGTCCACATCTGCGAGGAGGACCGCCCGTACGCCCCCTGGGGCGGATACCGCGGCCGGCTGACGATCGAGACGCTCCGGCAGATCGCGCCCGACTTCCTGGGACGGGAGGTCTTCACCTGCGGGCCCGCCCCCTACATGGCCGCCGTACGCCACATGGTGTCCGACGCGGGCCTCGACATGGACCGTTACCACGAGGAGAGCTTCACCTTCGAGACGCCGGCCACGGCGGCCGACGCCTCGCTCGCCGCCGACACGAGTGCCGGTTTCAAGGTCGAGTTCACCCGCAGCGGACGCACCATCGAGTGCGACGCCGACACCTCGCTCCTCGCCGCCGCGTCCCGGGCCGGCCTCAGCCTGCCGGCCTCCTGCGCCCAGGGCATGTGCGGCACCTGCAAGACGACCCTGCTGTCCGGCTCCGTCGACATGCAGCACAACGGAGGCATCCGGCCGCGAGAGATCACCCAGAACAAGATCCTGCTCTGCTGCTCGAAACCGCTGGAGGACCTCGCGATCGACGCGTGAGGCCAGGCAGGGCGACGGGCCGCGCAGCCGTACGCCACATCGGGCCCCTCTTGCCTCCGACGGGACGGCACCGTACGCTCACCGCTCGTACCGACCAGCCGGTATGTCAGGCCCACGTGACCGTCGAAGGAGCCGCCGGAGATGAGCAGAATCAACCACCAGGTGCGTCTGGCCGCACGCCCCGTGGGCGAGCCGCGGCCCACCGACTGGGAGCACGTCGAGGAGCCGGCCGCGGAGCCGGGCGACGGGGAATTCCTGGTGCAGGTGCTCTGCCTGTCGATCGACCCGGCGATGCGCGGCTGGATGAACGCGGGGCGGTCCTACATCCGTCCGGTGGAGATCGGCGAGGTGATGCGCGCCGGCGCGGTGGGAAGGGTGATCGCCTCCCGGCATTCCGGCTTCGCGGTCGGTGACCATGTGTCGGGCACGTTCGGCGTGCAGGAGTACTGCGTCTCGGACGGCCGCGACGTGACCAAGGTCGACCCGGAGGCCGCCCCTCTGCCGACTTATCTCGGCACTCTCGGCATGTCGGGTCTGACGGCCTACTTCGGCCTGATCGACATCGGGCGCCCCGAGCCCGGCCAGACCGTCGTCGTCTCCGGAGCGGCGGGGGCGGTCGGCAGTGTCGTCGGGCAGGTCGCCAAGATCCTGGGCTGCCGGGTCATCGGCATCGCCGGTGGCGAGGCCAAGTGCCGCCTGGTGGTCGACGAGTTCGGCTTCGACGCGGCGATCGACTACCAGAAGGAGGACGTCCGCAAGGCGCTGGGCGAGCACGCCCCGGGCGGCGTCGACGTGTACTTCGACAACGTCGGCGGTGACGTGCTGGACGCCGTGCTGCTGCGGCTGGCGCGCGGTGCCCGGATCGTCGTGTGCGGCGCGATCTCCCAGTACAACAGCACGACGCCGCAAGGCCCCGCCAACTACCTGTCGCTGCTGGTGAACCGCGCCTCCATGACGGGCATGGTGGTGTTCGACTACGCCGACCGGTACGCCGAAGGCGTCGCTCAACTGGCCGCATGGCGTGCGGAGGGCCGACTGAAGTCCCTGGAGGACGTGGTGTCCGGCGGCGTGGCGGCGTTCCCCGACACCCTGATGCGGCTCTTCCGTGGTGAGAACCACGGCAAGCTGGTGCTGAAGATCGCGGACTGACCGGGCAGAGGGGAGGGAGAGAACCGGTGAAAGCACTGAGCTACCACGGCCGTCATGACATCCGCTACGGGGATGTCCCGGACCCGGCCGTCGCCAACCCCACCGATGCGGTCGTCCAGGTCACCACGGCCGGTATCTGCGGCAGCGACCTGCACATCTACCACGGCAACCCGTTCAGCCCGGAGCTGGGCTACACGCCGGGACACGAGTGCGTCGGTGTGGTGGCCGACACCGGCGACCAGGTCACCCGGTTCAAGCCCGGCGACCGGGTCCTGGTGCCCGCCTCGGTCGGCTGTGCGGCATGCCGGTCGTGCGCGGCCGGATTCACCGCCCGGTGCGAGCGCGCCAAGTCCAGCACGGAACTCTGCTACGGGGTGAGCCCGCAGCTTCAGGGCAGTCAGGCCCAGGCCCTCGCGGTGCCGTACGCCGATGTCAATCTGGTGCACCTGCCCGAGGACATCTCCGACGAAGCCGCGGTCGTCCTGACGGACAACGCGCCCACGGCCTGGTACGGCTGCCGCCGTGCGCGCATCCAGCCCGGGGAGACGGTCCTGGTCGTCGGCCTGGGCCCGGTCGGCCTCATGGCCGCCCAGGGTGCCTTCGCGATGGGTGCCGCGCGGGTGCTGGGCGCGGACCTGGTCCCGGAACGCCGCGCTTTCGCCGCCACCTTGGGTGTCGAGCCGGTCGAGGGCGAGGACACGCGGACGGCCATCCGGGAGATGACGGGCGGGCGCGGGCCGGACGCCGTGGTGGAGGCCGTGGGCTCGGACGCCACCATCGAGCTCGCCCTGAAGGCCGTCCGGCAAGCAGGCCGGGTCAGCGTCATCGGAGTGAGCCAGAGCAAGGCGTTCCCCTTCCACATGGGGCTGGCGCAGGTCAAGGAACTGGAGTTCGCCATCGGGCTGTGCTCCGTGCACTACGAACTCCCTCCCCTGATCGCCCTCACCCGTGCCGGCCGCATCAAGCCCGAGGTGGTGGTCTCCCACCGCTACGCCCTCTCCGAAGGTCCGGCGGCGTACGAACTGTTCGCGGACCGCTCCGACGGCGTGCGCAAGATCCTCCTCGATCCCACCGGCTGACCCCGTTCACGAGGGAGGACGGACGGTCAGACGGGCGTACCGGTCAGCGGTTGTTCGGTCCACACGGTCTTGCCGTCGCGGGAGTAGCGGGTGCCCCAGCGTTCGGTCATCTGGGCCACCAGGAACAGCCCGCGCCCGCCCTCGTCGGTCGTACGGGCGCGGCGCAGGTGTGGTGAGGTGTGGCTCGTGTCGCTGACCTCGCACACCAGACGCTGCTCACGGATCAGCCGTAGGGTCGCGGGCCCGCCGGCGTAGCGGTAGACGTTGGTGACCAGTTCGCTGGCGATCAACTCGGTGGTGAACGCCAAGTGCTCCAGACCCCACTCGGCCAGCTTGGCCGAGGCCAACGCCCGGGCCCGGCCGGCGCTGGCGGGCTCCGGCGGCAGTCGCCAGGAGGCGACACTGTCGGGTGGCAGCACGCGGGTGCGGGCGATCAGCAGGACGACGTCGTCGCTGGGGCGCGAGGGCACCAGCGCGTCGACCACCGATTGGCAGGTGCGCTCCAGCGCGCCCGCCGGGCGGGCCAGCGCCGCACACAGCTTCGTCAGGCCGGCATCGGCGTCCATGTGGCGCTGGCCGATGATTCCGTTGGTGTAGAGGCTGAGCAGGCTTCCCTCGGCCAGTTCGATGTCCCGGGCCTCGAACGGCAGGCCGCCCAGGCCGAGGGGTGGGCCGGCGGGCAGGTCGAGCAGAGCCACCTGCCCGTCCGGAGCGGTCACCGCCGGCGGCGGATGACCGGCGCGGGCCATGGAGCAGCGTCCGGACACCGGGTCGTACACGGCGTACAGGCACGTGGCACCGACGACCTGCTCGCCCAGGGGCCGCTCGCCGACTGCTTCCTGTTCGGCCGCCAGCAGGTTGACCAGGTCGTCCAGGCGGGAGAGCACCTCGTCCGGTTCCAGGTCGAGGCTGGCGAGCGTGTGGACGGCGGTGCGCAGCCGGCCCATGGTGGCGGCGGCGTGGATGCCACGTCCCACCACGTCGCCGACGACGAGGGCGACCCGGGCCCCGGACAGGGGAATGACGTCGAACCAGTCACCGCCCAGCCCCGGGCCCGCGCCGGCCGGCAGGTACCGCAGGGCCACCTCGACGGCCGACTGGTCCGGCACCGCCCGGGGCAGCAGGCTGCTCTGCAGTGCGAACGCGGTCTGCTGCTGCTGGGTGAAACGCCGGGCGTTGTCGATGGCGACGGCGGCCCGCGAGGCGAGTTCCTGAGCGAGGGTGAGGTCGTCCGTCTCGAAGGCGTCGGGGCGGCGCGAGCGCCACAGGGTCAGCACGCCGAGCACCAGGCCACGCGCGGCAAGAGGTACCACGATCAGGGAATGGGCGCCCAGGTCCGGAGCCTGCGCCCCCTGACGGCCGGCCGCCGAGACCCAGTCGGGCGGGAGAACCGGCTCCAGGACGGGCCGTCCCTGGGCCAGGCATCCGGCCTGCGGTGTGCCGGGCCCGAACTCCACGGGCTCGCCCTCGGGGTGGGGCGGACCGGGTTGCTGGGCACCGACGCTGCAGGTCCCCAGCCGGACCACAGGCCCTGCCACGGCGCGCGTCGGCTCCTCACCGCGCGTCACCGTCTGAAGCAGGTCCACCGACGCGTGGTCGGCGAGGTGGGGCACCATCACCTCGGCCAGTTCCCGGGCGGTCTCGGCCACGTCGAGCGTGGTTCCGATACGGCTGCCCACCTGGTCGAGGAGCGCGAGCCGGCGCTGGGCCCGATGGCGTTCGGTGATGTCCTCGATCATCTCGGCCACGCCGAGGACGCGGCCGGAGGGATCCTCCATCCGGAAGGACGAGACCAACGCGACCCGCTCTCGTGCCGGATCCTGCTCCAGGCGGACGAACTGCTCGGAGTAGACCAGGGGTCTTCCGGTCTGCATCACCTGGCGCACCCGGTCCACGGCCTTGCGCGCGTCGTCGGCGAGGAGCAGCCGGCCGGTGGACAGCCCCCGGAAGTCCGCTGCCGGGACGCCGCTGAACCGTTCGATGGCCCGGTTGACCCGGAGGATCCTCTGGTCGGGGCCGTGGATGACCAAGCCGATCGGGCACTGGCGGTACAACCCGTCGAGGACCGCCCGGTCCCTCTGCCATTCGAGGACGTCACCCGCGGGTGCCCCCGCGAGAAACCACTCACGGCCCCCGCCACCGCGGGACAGCTCATGGGCCCTGAGCCCCAGCTCCACGAGCTGCCCGTCGCGGTGGCGCAGGGTGAGCACCCCGAACCAGCCACCGGCTCTCCTGCACTTCGCCGCGGCCTCGGTGACCGCCGGCAGGTCACGAGGATCGACGAGGACCTCGAACGCCGGACGACCGATCACGACCGTGTCCGGATGGCCCAGCAGCTCCTGAGCCCGCCGGCTCCATCCGACCACGACGCCCCGGTCGTCGAGCACCGCCAGGGCGGCGAGGTGCGGGGCGAACGGGTCGTCGTGGCTTTCGCTGAGCTCCGTCATCGGCTTCTCCACCGCTGGACACCACCGTGTGCTCGGTCGCCGATGTCTCCTGCTGACCTTGTCAGCCTATTGAAACCCGCTCACTTCGCCAGCGGGCCGAACTCCTTCCGGGTGTCCACCGGCTTGCCGAACAGCTGCCACCGCTCGCCCTCGAACCGCATCAGCTGCATCGTCTCGATCGGGAAGGCGTCATCGGGCCCGGTGGAGAGGGTGACACCGGGGAGCAGCATGTCCACCTCGACGTCCTTGAGGTTGCGCACCGCGTCCCGCAGCCCCTCCCTGGTCGGGCACTTCATCGCGTCCAGCGCCTTGTGCAGGCTGGAGGCGGCGGCCCAGCCGTAGGCGTTGAACTGGTTGGCCGGGTCGGAGCCGGGCGCGTGCTCGCGCAGCGCTTCGCGGTACGTCTTCATCTCCGCGTCGTCCGCCCACTGCGGGTCGGCGGGGTCCTTGAAGTAGGTCGCCGAGACCACGCCCTGGACGTTCTTGAACCCGACCGGCTTCAGCACGGTGGCGGACGAGGACACGTTGTTGACGATGTGCAGCGGGTTCCACTTGGTGTTCCTGGCATCGGCGGCGAGGGCCTGGCTGCCGAACTTCGGCGTGGTGATGTCGAGCAGCACATCCGCCCTGGACCGGGCGAGGCTCGTCATCTGCGCCGAGACGGAGGGGTCGGTGACCTCGTAGCTCTCCTCGGCGACCACCTTGATGCCGCTGCCGGCGACGGCCTTCTCGAACCCGCCGAGCAGGTCCTTGCCGAAGTCGTCGTTCTGGTAGAGGACGGCGACCTTGGCCTTCGGCTTCTCCTCCTTGAGGTACTTGGCGTACACGCGTGCCTCGGCGATGTAGTTGGGCTGCCAGCCGGTGGTCCACGGGTGCTTGTCGTCCGTGCCCCAGACGGAGGCGCCGGTGGCGACGAATGGCTGCGGCACCTTCCGCTTGTCGAGGTAGTCCCACACGGCGGCCGTGGACGGGGTGCCCAGGGTCTGGAAGACGGCGAAGACCTTCTCCTGCTCGACGAGTCTGCGGGCCTCCTCGACCGCCTTGGGCGGCTGGTAGCCGTCGTCGCGGACGATGAACTCGACCGTGCGGCCGTCGATGCCGCCCTTGTCGTTGACGTGCTTGAAGTAGGCGCTTATGCCCTTGCTGATCGTGCCGTACGCGGAGGCCGGTCCCGACAGCGGGTAGATGCCGCCCAGCTTGATGCTCTTGTCGGTGATGCCGGTGGTCTGCTGGCCCCGGCACGCGCCGTCGGCGGCGGCGCCCTTGTCGTCCTGCCCGCGCTGGCTGGTGCAGGCGGTGGCGAGGAACAGGGCGGCGGACGCGGCCGCGGCCGCCCGCACTGTGGTCGTCTTGCGCATGTGATTCATTCCTTTTCCGTGCGGGGCGGTGCGCCCACGGGTTCGGCATCGGCGGCGGCGGGGGCCGCCGGGGTGGCAGGTGCGGAGGGTTCGGAGCCGGACGTCCGGTCGTCTTCGGTGGCGGGGGTGGCGGTGCGGGTGAATCGACGGGCGGCGGTGCCCCGGACACGGCCCGCCAGACCGGCCAGTCCCGTCGGCGCCACGAACATCACCGCGATGATCAGCAGACCGAACACCACACCGGGTGCCGCCTCGCTGATGTCCTGGGCGACGCTCGGCACGTACATCACGAAGGCCGCTCCCAGCAGCGGTCCGTACAGCGAGGCGAGCCCTCCGACCACCAGGCCGGCCAGCAGGGTGATGGACAGGACGAAGCTGAACGAGTCGGGTGAGACGAAGCCGATCACCCAGGTGTAGACGCACCCGGAGACACCCGCGAACAGCGCGCTCCACGCGAAGGCGAGCGTCTTGTGCAGCGACAGCCGTACGCCCATGACCTCCGCGGCGCTCTCGTTGTCCCGCACGGCGAGCAGCGCCCGGCCGATCCGGGACCGCAGCAGGTTGCGGGCGAGCAGCAGGGAAACCGCGGTGACGGTGAGGACGACGAAGTAGGTCCACTGGTCCTCGGCCAGCCCGCTCCACGTGGGCGGCTGCATCTTGTCCACGGTCAGGCCCATCGAGCCGCCCGTGACCGGTTCGAGCCGTTTGAGCAACGGCGGCAGGAACACCGCGAAGGCAAGGGTGACCAGGGCCAGGTACAGCCCGCGCAGCCGCAGGGCGGGCACCCCGAAACCGAGGCCCAGCAGGAAGCATCCGGCGGCGGCGACCGGCAGCGTGGCCAGGTGGCCGGTGTCGTACCGGTCGAGCATGACCGCCGCCGTGTAGGCCCCGGCCGCGAAGAACGCGCCGTGCCCGAGCGAGATCTGCCCGCCGAATCCGACCAGCAGGTTCAGTCCGGCCAGTGCCACGGCGTA
Source organism: Streptomyces sp. NPDC016851 (assembly GCF_055562795.1). Lineage (NCBI taxonomy): Bacteria > Bacillati > Actinomycetota > Actinomycetes > Kitasatosporales > Streptomycetaceae > Streptomyces > Streptomyces sp. NPDC016851. The sequence goes on along the minus strand of NZ_JBVHEP010000015.1, from coordinate 28,387 downwards.
CAGCAGCACCATGGTCAGCTGGAAGACCTGGAAGGGGGCGAAGTAGAACGGTGCGCACACGGCCACCGCCGCCACGAGCAGCGCGGTGAGCGCGGCCCGCAGACGCCGGGCGCGGTCGGTGCCGAGTGGTGCGGCGATCGTGCTCATGCGCGCTCCACCGCCGCCCGTCCGAACAGGCCCTGGGGCCGCACCAGCAGCACCGCCAGGATGATCACCAGGGGTACGCCCACCTTCAGATCGGCTCCGACCACGTCCACGTACGCCCCGGCCAGCGTCTCCGCGACGCCCACGCACAGGCCGCCGACGACCGCGCCGACCGGGCTGTCGAAGCCTCCGAGAGTGGCCGCGGCGAACGCGTAGATCAGCACCCCGCCCATCATGTTGGGCTCGAGGAACAGCAGCGGCGCGACCAGCACGCCCGACACGGAGCCGACCGTCGCGGCCAGCCCCCAGCCGAGCATCAGCACGCGGCCCACCCTGATGCCCGACAGCCGGGCGGAGGCGGGGTTGCAGGCGACCGCCCGCATCACCAGGCCGCTGGAGGTGTGCTGGAACAGCAGGTACAGCAGCCCCATCACGGCGGCGACGACCGCGATGATCCCGAGCGTCGACCAGTCCACGCGCACCCCGGCCAGGTCGATCCCGCCGTCGGGGAACGGCTGCGGGAAGTCCTTCACGGTGAACGACCAGATCAGACCGGCCATCGCGTTGACGAAGATGAACAGGCCCACCGTGACGATGACCATCGTCAGCTCGGGCGCGTTGCGCACGGGACGGATGACGATGCGCTCGACCAGCATGCCGCCGGCGAAGGACACGGCCAGGGTGACCGGGAGCGCGAGCCAGAAGGACATCCCGGACGCCACGAGCTGCCACGCCACGTACGTGGAGATCATGGCGAGCTCGCCCTGCGCGAAGTTCACGATCCCGGTGAAGCGGTGGATCAGCACCAGGGCCAGCGCCAGGCTGGCATAGACAGCGCCGGAGCCGACCCCTTCCACCACTTGCTGGAGCAGTTCGGTCACGGCGCTCCCCCGTCCTTTCCGGACCGGACGGAGACACCGAGGTACACCTCGGCGACCTGCCCGTCCTCGCGGATCTCCCGGGACGGCCCGGACAGGACCAGGCGGCCTGCCTCCAGTACGTGCGCCCGGTGCGCCACATCCAGCGCGAGCTGGGCGTTCTGCTCGACGACGACCACGGTGGTGCGTTCCTCCTCGTTGACGGCACGGACGATCTCGAACAGCTCCCGCGTGACCAGCGGCGCGAGCCCCAGCGACGGCTCGTCCAGGAGCAGCAGGGCGGGCCGCAGCATCAGTGCCCTGCCGATGGCGAGCATCTGCTGTTCGCCGCCGCTGAGACTGCCGGCGGCCTGGCGGGACCGCTGGCGCAGTGTGGGGAAGTAGTCGTAGATCCGTTCCAGGTCGGCCGCCACGGCCGCGCGTTCGGCGCTGCCCCGCCGCCACCGCCCGGTGCGCACGTGGGCGCCGATGCGCAGGTTCTCCTCAACGGTCAGGTCGTTGAAGGTGCCCCGGCCCTCGGGTACGTGGGCCACGCCGAGACGGGCGGTCTGCTCGGGCGAGCGGCCCAGCAGCTCCGTGCCGTCCAGCGTCACCGAGCCGCGTCCGCGGACCATGCCGCACAGGGCCCGCAGTGCTGTCGTCTTGCCCGCGCCGTTGGGCCCGAGGATCGCGCACACCTCGCCGCGCGCGACGGAGAAGTCGAGCCCTTGGAGCACGCGGGCCTGGCCGTATCCGGCATGCAGGCCGGCGACCTTCAGGAAGTCCGGCTCCGCATGTGCCTGCCCGGCTTCGGGGCCGTCGGTGGCGGGTTCCGTCATGCCGCCACCCCCAGGTACGCCTCGATGACCGCCGGGTCGCGCTGGATCTCCTCCGGCGAGCCCTCGGCGATCTTGCGCCCGAAGTCGAGGCAGATGACCTTGTCGCACAGGCCCATCACGAAGCCCATGTGGTGTTCGACCACCACGAGCGTGAGGTCGAAGTCCTCGCGCACCGACCGGACCAGATCCGCGAACTGGCCGACCTCGCCGTGACTGAGCCCGTTGACGGGTTCGTCGAGCAACAGCAGCCGGGGGCGTACCGCGAGCGCCCGGGCGAGTTCGACGCGTTTGAGCGTGCCGAACGGCAGCCCGGAGGCGGGGTGGTCGGCGACCTCCGCCAGGCCGAGGCGCCGGAGCAACTCGTCCGCCTGGTCACGTAGTTCCCTCTCCTCCCGCCGGACGCGGGGCAGCCGGAGCGCCGCGGCGAGGTGTCCCGTGCGCCCCCGGCTGTGGGCCCCGACCATGACGTTCTCCCGGACCGTGAGCAGCGGGAACAGACCCAGGTTCTGGAAGGTGCGGGCGATGCCGCGCCCGGCCACGGAGTGCGGCGGGAGGGCGAGCAGGTCCTCGTCCTCGAACCGCACCGTCCCCGCATCGGGGGTGCAGCGCCTGGTGAGGCAGTTGAACAAGGTGGTCTTGCCGGCTCCGTTCGGTCCGATGAGCCCCACGGCGGTGCCCGGCTCGACGGTGAACGCGACACCGTCCAGTGCCGTGATCCCGCCGAAGCGCACGCTGATACCGTCGACCGCGAGCATGAGTGACGCCCCTTCCGAGGTGCTGGGGGGGGTGGGCGAGCGTCACAGTAGGTGGGGGCCTTCCGAGCGCACATTGGGTACGAGCACCCAACTTCGTGGCCACCGACTTGTGCGCCGCGCCCAGCTCCCCCGGTATGTCGCCCGCCGAGCCTGTTGACGGGACACGAGGAGGGCGGCGACGATCGGCGCCATGTCACGCGGCCCCGCCCTGGGCGCCCCCGCACCCTCCGACCCGCTCAGCCGTGAGCGGCACCGGATCCTTCACGCCGTCCAGGACCGGCTCGAGGACGTGGCGAGTTCCGCCGTCGCGGTGATGCGCACGGAGATCCCGTCGTACGCGCTGCAGGACGAGCGGTTCTTCGACGACGTACGGGACCAGGTCCTCACCCACTACCGGATGCAGCTGGCGGCGCTGGCCGGCGACCGGGACATCGCCCCCGAGGACCTGGTCTTCAGCCGCGCGGCGGCCATGCGCAGAGCACGCGCGGGGTTCGCCCTCGAGGACTGGATCAGTGCCTTCCGGGTCGGCCGGCAGGTGCTGTGGGACGTGCTGCTGGACTGCGCGGGCACGTCCGCCGAGGCACAGCAGGCCGCGCTGTCCCTCGTCACACCGCTGATGCGGTACGTCGACTTCGCCAGCACCCATGCCGCGCAGGCCTATGTCGAGTACCAGCAGCACGTGGTCGCCGACGCGGACCGCGAGCGCCGGGACCTCCTGGACCAACTCCTGGCCGGCGCGGCACCGACGCGCGGTCCGCTGCTCGCCGCGGCGCAGGCGTACGGCATCGGGCCGCACTCGCCGATGATGGCGGTGGTGGCGGTGTGCGTCGGCGACACCCGCACCGGCGACGTCACCTCGGCCGAGCACGGCTACGCGACCAGCGCGTCGATCGGCATCGCCGGGCCCTGGGCCGGCCGGACCCTGGTCGTGGTGCGCCACGGCGAGGTGGTGGCCGTGCCGGTGGTCCGCACCGGCATGGACGCGGAGGACATCTGCACCCACTTCGAGGCGGTGCAGCGGCGGCTCGCGCGAGAGGGGACCATGCTCTCCATGGGCATCAGCACGGTCGCCGAGGGAGCCGGCGAACTGCCGCGCGCCTACGACGAGGCGCGGGCCGCCCTCGACCTCGTGCCGAGCGGGGGCGGGGTGGCGGCGCTGCCGCGCCTGTCCCCCTTCGACTACCTGGCGCTGCGCGCCGACGACCTCGCCCGCCAGCTGGTCGATCCCCGCGTGCGCGCGCTGCTGGAGGAGGACCGCAGACGGGGCGACACACTGGCGGCCACCGTACGGGCCTTCGCGGAGGCCGACCTCAACCTGCGGCTGGCCGCCGACCGGCTGCGGATACACCACAACACGGCGCACTACCGGTTGCGCCGGATCGAGGAACGCACGGGGCGCAATCCGCGCCGGATCGCCGACCTCCTGGAACTGCTGGTCGCCCTCGCCATCCGCGACGGGGCCGGGGAAGGCGGGGATCACCAGTGAGCGGCATCGCGGAGTCCGCGGGGACCGAGGAGGCACCCGGCGCGCAGAACCGAACGGTCCGGAGTGCGCTCCTGGACGCCGCCCTGGAGGTGTTCACCGAGCGCGGTTACGCCGACGCCGGTCTCGCCGAGATCGCGGCGCGCTCCGGCATCCCGGTGGGCAGCCTCTTCCAGCACTACGGCGGAAAGCGAGGGCTCTATCTCGCTCTGTGGGAGGAGTTCCGGGAGGCACAGGAGCGCCGGACGGCGGCCACGCTGGCCGCCGAGCGAGGCCGTGGCGTGGACGACCCCATCGCCCTGTTCGTGGCGGGAGCCAGGGCGTACCTGGAGGGCGCCTGGGACAACCGGCGGTTCGGCAGACTCCTCGTGGAGGACGACGGCCCCACCGGCTTCGACGCGCTGCGCCGCCAGTGGGACCGCGCGTGGGTACGGCGCAACGCCCGGCTCCTGCAGGTGGACGAGAAGCGACGGGCCGGCCGGGTCCGGGTGAGAGTGCTCACCACGGTGATCGGCGGTGCGGCTCGCGAACTGGGCGACTGCGGGGACGAGACGGAGGCCCTGGAGGTCGTGGACGAGGTGTGCGGCATCCTGATCCACCTGTCGGCACCGCCTGGCTGAAACGCGTGGCGCTGCGTGCTCTTGACAGTCCTCGACCCAGCCGAAAGGGTACCGACCAGTCGGTACGAAGTGCTGGAGCGATCGTCCCGTTCGTCGACTCTCCCAAGAGGTGACCTGATGCAGACTGCCCGCGCAGCCTGGCGCCGTCTCGAGCCCCTCCACGGCATGATCTACTTCGTTCCCGAGGCAAGGCGACGGTACGCGGATCTCGGTCTGAGCGGTCGCGCCGGGTACTTCATCTCCAGGAGCGCCGCGTTCGGCCGGGCATCCGCCGAGCTGGTCATCTCGACCTTCTACAACTTCAACCCCGATGTCGTACGGCAGGCGGTCGACGGGGCCTGGGACGCGACGACGCCGCAGCAGGTGCTGGACGCGCGATACGCCGCGGCGGGCGAAGCCCTGCGGCGGGCGGGAATCCACGAGTTGCCCGGCCTGGACGAGGTGCTGGCGCTGACGCGCCGGGCTGCCGAGGCGGCCTGCGAACACCCGCAGGGCCGCCCGCTGTTCGCGGCGCATGCCGCACTGCCGTGGCCGGAAGAGCCGGTGCTGCAACTGTGGCATGCCCAGACCCTGCTCCGGGAGTTCCGGGGAGACGGCCATGTCGCATGCCTGCTGAACGAGGGTGTCGGAGGCCTGGAGGCGCTGATCCTGCACGCCGCGACCGGCGAGGTCCCCGTCGACTTCCTCAAGGCGAGCCGTGCATGGCCCGAGGAGCAGTGGGCCGGCACCCAGGAACACCTGCGCGAGCGCGGCCTCCTGGACGGCGACTCCCTCAGCCCGGAAGGCGTACTCCTGCGCCGGCACATCGAGGACCGCACCGACCGCCTGGCACTTCCCGCCTACGCCGCCCTTGGTGAGGCAGGCTGTGAGCGCCTCGCCGAACTCGCGACCCCCTTCGGCCGTGCCGTCGTCGAAGCCGGCCTGCTCCATCGGGGCTGACCGGGTCCTCACCTGATTGACGCTTGCTTCACCAGCCGCGCCGGTGCGGTGACTCTGCCGCTCAGGGGATCCGGCCGTCCTGAACTGTGCGCGGCCTGCCAGCAACCCACCAGCGCCCCTCCTCCTGCGGTCACCACCCCGAATTCCTGAGGAGCGTTTGTGGACCGCTCCCCGCTTCGGGCGGGCCGCCCGAAGCGGGGATTCACGGTGGTGGCGGCCGTGTCGCGGTGGGAGTCCGGGGCGCTCTGCGGCGCGAGGCGTCCCCTCCCGTTCGTCAGACCCGCGGTCTTCGCCTCGACTGGCGATGGGCGACTCCACCGGCCGTGCCGACGTGCCGCCGTCAGGGCTTGACCGGCTTCACCTTCCTGTTGACGCCGTCCACGCGCACGGTGACCTTCCTGCGGTTGCGCGCCCGGTCGGCCACGATCTCGTAGGACGTCACCTTCCCGTCCCGCCACTCACAGCTCACCTCGTAGCCGCCACGGGCGCGGAGCCCGGTGAAGGAGCCCTTTGCCTTCCAGTCGTCCGGCAGGGCGGGCAGCAGGTGGATGACGCCGTCGTGGCTCTGCAGGAGCATCTCGGCCACGGCGCCCGAGATGCCGAAGTTGCCGTCCATCTGGAAGGGCGGGTGGTCGCAGAACATGTTGGGCAGCGTGTTGTAGGTCAGCAGTCCGCGCAGCATGATCCGGGCGCGCTCCCCGTCACCGAGGCGGGCGAAGAGGGCCGCCCGCCAGGGCCAGGTCCACGAGCGGCGGCTGTCGCCCGACACCGTCGCGGCCGTGAACGGGACGCCTTTCTTCTCGCCGCACCGCGCCTTGAGCGAAACGAGGGCGGCGGCCGCGAAGTCGGGTGTCCTCGGGGTGATCTGGCGGCCCGGGTAGACCGCGAAGAGGTGTGAAGTGTGGCGGTGGATGTCGGTCGGGCTGTCGATGTCCTCCTGCCACTCCTGCAGTTGCCCCCACCGGCCGATCTTGTTCGGCGCGAGGCGTGCCTGCAGGTCCGCGACCTTGGCCCGGTAAACGGGATCCGCGTCGAGCGCCGCCTCGCAGTCGAGGTAGTTCTGGAACAGGTCCCAGATGATCTGCTGGTCGTACATGACGCCGTCCTCGCGCGGCCCGTGCTCGGGGGACCAGCCGTTCGGCGCGACGAGGAGTCCGTCCTCGCGCTCCTTGAGGTGGTCCTCCCAGAACTCGCAGATCTCCTTGATCATCGGGTGGGCGACGGTGCGGAGGTAGACCAGGTCCTGGGTGAACGCCCAGTGCTCGTACAGGTGTTGTGCGTACCAGGCGCTGGCGACGGTGTTCCACTCCCATGCGTTGCCACCGAAGACGCTCTGACTGGTGCGGGCGGTCCAGCCGCGCGTGTCCTTTCCGAAGGCGTTGCGGGTCGCCACGCGGCTGGGCACCGCCACCTGTTCGATGAACTTGACGAGTGCCTCATGGCACTCCGGCAGGTTCGTCGTCTCGGCTCCCCAGTAGTTCATCTGGACATTGATGTTGGTGTGGTAATCGGAGGCCCACGCCGGCTGGTTGCTGTCGTTCCACAGGCCCTGGAGGTTGGCGGGCAGGCCGTTCGGGCGCGAGGAACTGATGAGCAGGTAGCGGCCGTAGTGGAACATCGACTGTTCGAGTGCGGGGTCCTGGCCGCCCGCCGCGTAGCGCGCCAGCCGGGCGTCGGCCGGCAGGGTGGCGACGGCGGCGGCGGAGGTGCCCCAGGAGACCGAGACGCGGTTCATGAGGGCGCGCGTCTCGGCGATGTGAGTGTCGCGCAGTTCGTCGTAGGACCGGGTGGCCGCCTTGTCGAGTGTCGCGGCCGTGACCGGTTGCGGATCGGCTCCTCGCCATCCGGCGGCGGCGTCGAGCTTGTAGTCGGTGCGGGCGTCCAGAAGCAGGGTCAGGGTCGTGCAGTTGCTGAACCGGAGCACTGATCCGTCGGCGCGCAGATCGCCGTCGGTGTGCACGGCCTGGACGGTGCAGGCGTGCTTGAGGCCGTTGCCCATGACACCGCTGAAGGCGATCCGGCGGGCGTCGGCGTCGACGGTCGTCGGCGCTTCGTCCTGTGCGGACGTCAGCGAGATCGTTCCGGACAGGTCCCGGGCGGTGTCCGAGGTGTACCGGAAGACCATGACGTCCGCGGACCGGCTGGCGAAAGCCTCCCTCAGGACCCGGCGTCCCGGCGCGCCGAAGCAGGTGACGTGAATCCCCTTCATGAAGTCGAGTGCGCGCTGGTAGTCGACGACCGTGCGCTGCGTGCGTGTGTCGAAGTTTTCGCCCTCCAGGGCGACTTCGGCGATCTGGAAGCCGCTGGACGACTCGCCGGGGGTGAACGTGAGCCGGTAGGCGCGGTAGGCGGTGCTGTTGGTGACCCGGAAGGTCCGGGTCACGCCGCGGCCGGCGAAGGGCGCTCCAGGGTTCTGGGTGTCGAGGGTGACCCAGGTACTTCCGTCCCGCGACGCCTCCAGTGCCCATCGCTGGGGGTCGTCCTGCGGGTGGTCGGGGGCGGCCGTCAGCGCGTACGAGGTGACGACCACCGCGCGGGGCAGGTCGGCCTGCCAGACGACCGCCGGTGCGGGGGCGTCGACCCGCCAGACCGAGGCCGGATCGCGGTCCACCGAACTGGAGATGTCCGTGAGCCCTGATTTGGCCCCGGCACCGGACCCCTCGGAGTGCCCGCTCGGAGACGACAGATACACCGAGCTGGCCGCGCCAAGATCGACGCCGGACAGACCGATCTCGCTCACCTGGAAGTGACTGACCCCTGCCTTGGGGACGAAGTCGAAACGGTAGAACCGGTAGGCCGCGGTGTCGGCGCAGGTGAACTCCTTCGTCTGGAGACGTCTTTCGAAGGGCGTCCCCGGAGTGCGGCTGTCCAGCGTGGTCCAGGTGACGCCGTCGGCGGAGCCGGAGAACGTCCACTGCTGCGGGTCGCGCTGCGGCACGTCGTCGGCGCTCGTCAGGCGGTAGGACGCGACCGCGACGGGGGCGGGGAGCTCGACCTGCCACTGCACCTTCGAACCGGGTCCCTCGATGCACCACTTGGTGCCCGGGTTGCCGTCGTAGGTCTTGTCGACGCCCTCGGACGAGGAGGTGCGGTACGGTCCCCCGGGGGCCGTGACCTTCGCGCGGGGAGCGAAGGTGATGACGACGTCACCGAAGTTCCGGTACGAGCCGAAGCCGGTCATGCCGGTGTCGAAGGCGCTGTCCGGCTGGCCCGCGAGGGCGTTGTCGTAGTTGTTGACGCCGCCCCACAGACTCTGCTCGTTGAACTGGACGCGTTCCTCGTAGGGATCGGCGAAGAGCATGGCGCCGAGCCGGCCGTTGCCGATCGGCAGGGCCTGCGACTGCCAGTCCACGGCGGGGACCGAGTACCTCAGCGCCTTGCGCGACAGAGTCGGCCAGTGGAGGGCCGCCGATGCGTCGGTTCCTGCGGCAACGGCCTGCCCGGCAGGGGTGGTGCCGGGCAGCTGAGTGACCAGAGGTGCGAAGGCGAGCGCACCGCCGAACTTGAGGATGCTTCGACGCTGAGGTTCGGATTCATGGCTCACAGACACATCTCCCTGACCCATTCATCGGCTCTTTGACAGAGGGAGTACCAGCGGCATCGCCATACATGACGAGCGCGGTCATCCTTCCGGGAAGATAGATCGGATGTCCAGAGGCATGCGTCACCGGCTCACCCGCCTGCGATGGCCATCCGGTGCCTGATCGACCACCTCGGCGGTCGCCTACCCGTCTCCTGAGGTACCGTCAGCCCGCCGGATTCGAGACCCTTGGCTCTGACCAGCGGGGACAGTGAAGTTCCGCTGGAGTACTAGGACCGGCCACCCCGAGGTTTGCGGCTGGTGGGGGCCTGGCGGGATCCGGCGCCGCGTTTCGGAGTCCGGCTCTTGGCCGAGCGGCTCCGGTTCTCACTCTTGGCTGCCCGCTCTTTCCCCGGCAGGGACCGGCCGGCATCCCAGTGCGAAGGCCGCTCGAGCCCTGGCGGCAACTTGGTGGCGGCATCGCCCCTGGCGGCGTTCACCTGGGGCTGGGTAAGGAAGATGCTTCCAGTGAGGTCTGCACCGCTCAGATCGGCGTCCCTGAAGTCCGCACCGATCACGTCGGCTGCCCTCAGGTCGGCCTGCCTCAGGTCAGCCGCGATGAGGTACGCCCCTCGAAGGTTGGCACCCCGCAGGTCGGCGCCGCGCAGCTTGGCACCCATGAGGTCGGCTCCCCGATGGTTGGCCTTACGCCCTCGAACCTGTCCGCGCACCAGCTCGCTGGTCTTCAACAGCAGTTCGTTGACCTCGCCGCGGACCGCCGCCACGTCCACGCCCACGAGCTCCATGTGGCTGCCCTGCGTGAGACCCTCAACCCTGTCCAGCTCCTTGGCCAGTTCGGCGTGGAGACTGCGGGCCGACGGCAGGGTGAGTGCTTCCGTGAGGTACCAGAGCAGCTCCTGGAGGTGCCGCATGACAGCGAACACGTCGAACATCTGCCGAGCGGTATCGGGGGCGCTGCGCCAGTCCCGACCACCGAAGGTGACCTGGGAGACCTTCTGACCGGCGCCGAAGCAGTCGAAGACGGTGCAGCCGGAAAAGCCCTTCTCGCGGAGGCGGGCGTGGATGCCGCAGCCGAAGTCCTGCTGCAGGTTGGGACACGGACTCCCGGCGTCCTTGTTGATCGCGAAGTCGGCCGACGCTGCGAAGGGGAGCGCCACGCAGCACAGCCCGAAACAGTTCGAGCAATCGGCCCGCAGGTTGGAGCGGCCGTCCTCACCAGAGGCGGCCTGGGGCTTCTGGGACACCGAGCGTGATCTCCTATCGAAAAGACTCCTCAAGCATTGTACCGCATCGCGCGAAGTACCGAGAATTCGTAAATACTCAGTGATTCACTGATGTTTCTTCAGGGGAATTTTCAATTCCAGGCCAGGAATTGTATTGGCGCAGCCCGTAAAGCAGTGGCTTTGGTTCGGTCAGCTCGGTGATGCGGAAAACCTCGCCGAAGACGATGCGCTGCTCCCCGACTGCGACAGTGTGGGTGATCCGGCAGTCGGCCACCGTGTGGGCCGCCTCGGTGAGGTGAGGGCCGCCACTCCCTTCAGGGAGGTTCCATGTCGTCAGCCGGAAGCGTTCGGCGGCCCCGGAGGAGAACAGTTCGGCGGTCTGCCGCCCTTGGGTGTGCAGGAGGTTGACCGCGAAGAGCCCACTGCGCAGGGCTGCCCGCAGAGTCGGGCTCTCGGCTCGTATGCCGACCAACAGTGTCGGCGGGTCCATGGTGACGCTGCACAGCGCGGAGCAGGTCATGCCCCACGGAGCACCGTCGGCGTCGCTCGCCGTGACGATGGACACGCCACTGGGGAAGCTGGCCATCAGCCCGCGGAAGCGCGGCGGAGTGACGTCGTGGGCGGACAGGGCGACAGGTTTCAAGATGATTCACCGCTCGATGGGTTGACAGCCGGCACCGGTCGCAGCCGCTTGTCGGCATGGCGGTCGACGGCCCACAGCAGGGGGCCGCTGAGGCCAGTGGTGATCAAGGCCATCACGATCAGCGCCAGGAAGAGGCCAGGAGACAGGATTCCGGCGCTGTAGCCGGCCTGCAGGACCGCGATCTCCGTGAGGCCTCGTGTGTTCATCAGGGCAGCCAGCCGCAGACTCGCCAGGTGGGACTGCTCACCGATCCGCGCACCCGCGTAGCTCCCCGCGAGCTTGGAGACGATGGCGAGGACGGTGGCGATCACGATCGCCTCCCAGTGGAGGACTGTCTGCGGGCCGGCTGTCAGCGAGATGCCGGTCAGGGTGAACATGACCGGCAGGAGGAGGCGGCCGGCTCGCCCCAGGTCGTGGCTGATGCGCTCCCACGGCCCCTCGCCGGGCAGGACTAATCCCACCAGGACCGCCCCGAAGATGTCGGTGAGGCCCAGCCGCGCGGTGGTCTGCGACGCCGCGTAGGCCGCCACCGCGACCAGGGCCATGGTCACGTACCGGTGCCGGTGTGCGAACGCGCCGACCCGGTCCGTACGGACCACCCGGCGTGCCGCCAGCGCCACGGCAATCCCGCACAGCAGGACGGCGACGGCTTTGAGCGCGCCTTCCTGCCCGGTGGCGAGAGCCACCGCGACGGCCAGCATGACCCAGGTGACGGCGTCCATGGCCACGGCGGAAGCCATGGCGAGCCGACCGAGGTCGGTGTTCTCCATCCGCCGGTCGCGCACGATGCCGGCCAGCACCGGAACCGCCGTCACCGCCAGCGAGACGGCGAGCATCAGCACCAGGGCGGACGGAGGCGCCGTTCCCCGGAGTTCGGGGCCCCCGGCTGCGAGCACCCAGGCCGCCAGGAGGGTGCCACCCACCATGGCCGGCAGCGCCGAGCCGGCCGACAGCCAGGCCACGGCACGGGCGGAGAGGCGGTCGGCGCCCAGCTTGATCCCGTGGGTCGCGCTCACCAGGAAGAGCGCGAGACCGACGTGACCCACCTGGTTCAGCGCCTCCCGTCCCGCGGCGCCGGGCGCCCCCCAGCCGCACTGGGAGATCACCAGGCCGCCCAGCAGCAGGCAGACGGTGATCTCCAGGACGATCTCAGGCTGTTTGAGTCTCCTGGCCGTCCAGCGTCCCACTGACGCCGTGATCAGCGTGGCGCCCAGGATCAGTGCCGTCAGGCCGATCATGTGCGTGTCCAACCGATTCTCCTTGGGGCCCTTCCGTACAGTCCGGACCGGTCAGTGCATCTGGGCGAGGTACTCGTAGTGACTGGGAAGCCGCTTCGCCAGGTCCTGGGCCTGGTCCTCGACCAGCTGGAACTCCTTGGCCGCCCGCGCGCCGTCCATCAGGGCCAGGGAGGGTGCGGGAGTGAGCGGGATTCCGCCCAGGCCGAGGAGCATCGACAGGTAGGAGTAGGACTCGAAGCCGTGGTAGTGCGGGTAGACGGTCTCCTGCGTGGGCAGCTTCGACTTCCACCGTTCGATCCGCTCGGCCAGCCCGTCGGGCATGGGCCGGGTCTTGGCGTCCTGCCAGTAGGCGTTGTCGGCGCGCGCCGCCGCCCGGTAGTGCAGGACCAGGAACTCCCGTACGCCGTCGATGGCGTTGGCCACCGTGCGGTTGTAGGAGTCACGCAGCCCCGGGTCCCAGGTGGCGTCGGGGAAGTGCTTGACCAGTTCCTCGATGCCCTGCTGAATGAAGAAGATGCCGGTGGACTCCAGGGGCTCGACAAATCCGCTGGAGAGACCGATGGCGACGCAGTTGTTGACCCAGGAGTTCCGGCTGCGTCCGATGCGCATACGGATGTGGTTGGCCTCCAGGTCCGCGGCCTCCGGGCCGACGAACTCCCGCAGTGTGCGCTCGGCTTCCTCCGGTGTCGTGTAGTCGCTGGCATACACGTATCCGGTGCCGATCCGGTCGAACAGCGGAATGGTCCAGATCCAGCCGGCGTCCTGCGCGGTGGCGGTCGTACAGGGCCGCATTCCCCGCTTTTCCATGTCGGCCGGCACGCGAAGCGCGACCGCGCTGTCGTTGGGCAGGGTGTCCTGGAAAGAGATGAACGGTTCCTCAAGGGTCTTGTTGAGGAGCAGACCACGGAAACCGGTGCAGTCGACGAAGAGGTCGCCGGAGATCTCGCCGTGCTCGCGCGTGACCAGATGACTGATCCAGCCCCGCTCGTCCCGGACGACGTCGACGACGTCGTCCTCGACGTGCTGGGCGCCCCGCACGGTGGCGTACTCCGTCAGGAAGTCCGCCAGCAGGGACGCGTCGAAGTGATACGCGTACGGGAACTGGGTGTTCTGCTCGGAGAGCGTGCTGCGGTCCTCCCGCGCGTCAGACCGCTCCAGGAACTCCTGTTCGAATAGAGTGCCGTCCATGTGGCGGGGCGAGCGCATGGCGTCGCAGATCGACGCCATGAGGAACACGTCCCGGTCGAAGCGCTCGTCGGGACGCTGGTGCAGCCACCAGTCGGTCAGCGGGAAACCGTCGACCACGCGCAGCCGCTCGAAGGGGTGGTAGAAGTAGTGCCCCTTCTCACGCCAGTTCTCGAACCGAATGCCCAGCTTGTACGTGGCATTGCACTTGGGCATCCATTCCTGCTCCTTGAGCCCGAGGTAGTTGAAGAAGTGCCGGACGGTGCTGAACGTCGCTTCGCCGACACCGATCGTCTTGATGCGCTTGGATTCGACGACGGTGACGGAGATGCTGTCGCCGAAGGCCGCCCGCAGATATGCGGCCGTCATCCAACCAGCCGTACCGCCGCCGACGATTACTGCTTTCTTGAGCATGGAAGCTCCTCTGGTGTGACCCCGAATGGGGATTTGTCACTGATCACGGGAAAAGCGGCAGCTAGGCGCTGATCAGGCGGGAAACGAATTCCGGCCCGCAATCCGCCAGATAGAAATGACCGCCGGGGAAGACGCGGAATTGGAAGGATCCTCGTGTGGCCAGCGACCAGGCACGAGCGTTCTCGACATCGACGTCCGGGTCACTGCTGCCGACAAAGCAGGTGATGGGCGAGCCCGTCGTCCTGACGGGCTGCGGCCGGTACGCCTCGAGCAGACGGAAGTCCGCCCGTATGGAAGGCAGCGCCATCTCTCGGAGGCTGGGGTCGTCGAGCGGTCCGGCGTCACCGCCGTTGATCCTGACGATCTCGTCCATGAGCGCCGCGTCGTCGTAGCCCCGCAGCCTTCGCCGTGCGGGGATGTGCGGCGCTTCCATCGCGGAGACGAACAGCTTCACGGGCGTGAACCCGTGGTCCCGTTCCAGACGGCGGGCGACTTCGAAGGCCACCGCGGCCCCCATGCTGTGCCCGAACAGGACGAGGGGACGGTCGAGGAAGGGGGACAGGGCGGCCGCGCTCCTGGCGGCGAGCACGTGCATCTCCTCCACACAGGGCTCGGAGATGCGCTCCTGACGTCCGGGGTACTGGATGCCGAGCAACTCGACGTCGGACGGCAGACCGTCCAGCCACGGCATGAAGAAGCTGGCGGCTCCGCCGGCGTGTGGAAAACACGCCAGACGTAACCGTGCGTCGACTTGTGTGCCGTACCGGCGTATCCAGGGCCCCGCTATACCCGGTGTGATACTGCGCACTTACTTCCCCCCGTTGTGCTTTCGCGCTCCGATTCTACATTCCCATCGCCCGGCCGGGATGCCAGGTGACGGGATCCGCAGCCGGTTCAATGCTCCGCACCTGTCCCCGCTCCGCCCAGACACTCGTCCAGTCGGTTCAACAGCGCTTTCAGAGAAGCGGAGTTGTTGCCGAACTGGTTGATCACGGAGGCGGCGCGGAATGTGCCGCCGTGACCGTGCTTGAGGAAGTTGGCGAGGGAACCGGTCGCGCTCAGGTCGACGAAGAAGTATTTATCCGGAGTGTCGAAGGCGGTCGTCATCAGCTCGTCGAACCGGACTCGTTCACGGATCACGTCCCACAGGTAATGCTCCCAGCGCGCTCGTGCATCGACGCCCAACTGACCTGCGCAGGAGGAGGAGTAGACGGGCAGTCGGGGGGTGCGGACCGTGACGGTCCTGCCGAGGTCCAGGCAGCCCGCCCGGATTTCGTCGAGGAAGGCCGAGTGGAATGCCTGACGCACCGGCAGCAGCACCGCGATCACGCCCTCCTCGTCCAGCGCGGCCCGCACCTCGGCCAGCCGCACCGCCTCTCCGCTGACGACGAAGTTGCCGGCGAAGTTGACCCCGGCCAGCGTCACGCCGTGGAACAGCTCGCGCCGCTCCTCGAACAGGGCGGGGGACGCGAGGACGCTGAGCATCCCGCCGGGGCGTGTCCGGTGCAGCAGCCGTGCCTGCCGCATGACGAGGTCGAGGCCGTCCTCGAACGACATGACGCCCGCGACGGTGGCAGCGATGTACTCGCCCATGCTGTGCCCGAGAACCGCATCGGGGCTCAGGCCCTCGTCGAGGAGGGTCTGGGTCAGGCTGTAGCCGATGCTGAAGAGCGCCGCGTGGGAACCGAGGATGTCGTCGAACTCCCTGCCCTTGCGGGTGTCGTCGTGGATGACGTCCACGAGCGAGGTGCCGTGGGCGCTTTCGTACACCGAGCTGCACCGGTCCAGGGCGTTCCGGAAGGCCGGGTGGGTGTCGTACAGTTCCCGGCCCATCCGGTGGTACTGGCTGCCCTGCCCGGCGTACATGAAGACCAGTTCGGTGCGCGGGCCGGTGGTGCCGGCCACGGGCCGGGGATCGGGGTCCTGGGTCTTCAGGGGTTCGTCGAGGATGGCGGTGGTCAGCTTGGTCAGCACGTTGCCGGGGCCCACCTCGTGGAAGTCCCGGTGTCCCTGCCCGATCAGCCACGAGACGGACTCGTACCACCGCACCGGGCTGGAGATCTGCCGCACCAGCAGATCCCGGTAGTCCGTGTCCGGGTAGAGGCGTGCCGTGCAGTTGGCGACGACCGGGATCCTGAGCCTCCCGAAGTCGAATCCGGCCAGGAACTCGGCGAACTCCTCCTCCACGTCCCGCATGCACCGCGAGTGGAAGGCGGCGCTGACGTTGAGGGGCACGAACACCGCGCCCGCCTCCGTGTACGCCGCCCGGACCTCCGGCGCGAGGAGTTCGTCGTGGACGCCGGAAAGGACGCACTGCGTGCCCGAGTTGATGTTGGCGAGGTCGATGTTGCGGTGGGGCAGGTCCGCGAGGACCTCACGGACGCGTTCCTGGTCCAGCTTGAGCACCGCGGCCATCGCGCCCTTCGGTGCCCGGCTCATCAGTTCGCCGCGCTTCGCCACCAGCCGCAGTCCGGTGGCGAAGTCGAAGGCACCGGCGGCGAACAGCGCACAGTACTCCCCCAGACTGTGCCCGGCGACGGCTGCGGGCTCGCCCTCGGTGGCGACGCGGTCGAGGTGGTGCAGCACGTTCACCACATAGAGGGCCGGCTGCGTGTACTCGGTTCGGTGCAGCACCCGGTCGGGATCACGCAGGCACAGCTCTTCGATCGAGTAGCCGAGGCACGCGTCGGCCTCGGCCACCAGGTCGGGGAACTTCTCGAACAGGCCGGCCCCCATGCCCTTGCGCTGCGAGCCCTGCCCGGGAAAGACGTGTACAGACTTCATGTGCTCACTCACCAGTCGCAGGTCGGTCGTTCGGCGCGGTCGGCACACCGGTCCGGGGGACGCCGTACTCCCCCAGCCGCCGTGCGAGCAGCGCTGCGGTCTCCCGCATGAGGTGCTCGGCGACGGCGTCGACGTGCCGGGCGCGCCACGGCTCCAGGCCGGTGCCCTGCACCCAGGAGTTGAACGCGCCCATCGCGGGGCCGCAGTGGATCTGGTAGTCCACGCGCCGGTCGGCGCTGCCGGTCAGCGCCAGCCGGGTGGTGTGGGCGAAGTACCAGCGGAAGACGTGCGCCATCTTCTGCTTCGGGTTCCGCTCGATCGCCGCCAGCCGTTCCGGGAAGCGCCGCTCCAGGTGGGCACGCGTCTCCTCCCACACGGCGTCGAGGGAGCGTCTGAAGTACTTCGCCTCCAGGGTCGTGCGCGTGGCGTCGTCGATCTCCTCGAGGGAGTCGTGGCGCAGGTACAGGTCGTACAGCTTCTTCGCACGTGCCGGAAAGAACAGCCCCTTCTTGACGGCCTGGACCTTCGCCCCCACCTCGAACATGTCGCCGGCGGGAGCGTAGTCCGTGTCGTGCACGGTCAGGTCCTGCAGGATGTCCTTGACGGCCTCGCTGGTGCCGGCCTCGACCGTGCACTGGTTGACGGAGCCGGTCGCGATGAACTCGGCGCCCAGCATGAACGCCGCCAGGGCCGCCTCGGGGGTGCCGATCCCTCCGGCCGCCCCGATCCGGATGGCCTCGGCGTAGTGCTCCTCGTCGGTCACGCGGTCGCGCAGTGCCCGCATCGCGGGGATCAGCACGGCGGCGTTGCCGCCGTCGGTGTGCCCGGCCGAGTCGGCCTCGACGCAGATGTCCTGCGCCAGCGGGATCCGCGCGCCGAGCTCGGCCTGCTCCCTTGTCACCAGGCCGCTTCGGAGCAGCTCCCGCACCAGTTCGGCCGGTGCGGGGCGCATGAACTGCTCGGCGACCTCGGCACGCGAGACCTTCGCGATGACGCGGTGGTCCCGCCGTACACCACCGTCGTCGTCCCTGTTCAGACCGGTCAGGTGGTAGCGCACCAGCGGCAGCGACGGCCTGATGTAGGCGGAGGCCTCCACGCACCGGACGTCGTGCTGCAGGAACAGTTCGACCGTCCGCATCTCCAGCCCGGGCTCGTTCGGGCTGTTGAGGAGGTTCATGCCGAACGGCCGTCCCTCCCCCAGGCCCTTCCTGATCCGGATGATCGCGTCGTCGACGGCGTCGAGCCGCAGACCGCCGGTGCCGAAGAACGCGAGCATGCCCGCGTTGCCCATGGCGGTCACGAGGTCCACCGAGGCGATGCCCTTGTACATCGCGCCGGCGAGGTAGTTGTACTTGACGCCGTGCGTCTGCCGGAAGAGGGGATTCCCCAGGTCTTGCGGGGACACGGTCGGCCTTTCGTCGTTCCTCGGTCGAGGTGCGCCGCCGCGTGCCTCGAGGTTCACGGCCGGCGGCGCCGGGTCCTGCTCCCAGGGGAACAGGCCCTGCTCGGAGTAGCGGCGGATCGCCCGTACGTTCCCGGGGTCCTGGAACGCCTGCCGGTTGGCGGCGAGTGCGGTGCCCTTGGTGCCTTCCGCGATCGGCGCCAGCTCCCGCAGGTACGCCTTGTAGCGGCGTACCGCGTCCTTGGACAGGCGCCCGAGCCGCTGCAGATGACCGCGCAGCAGAGCCTGGCTGTCGGTCGTCGCGAAGGCGTCGACCAGTCCCCACTCGGCGGCGCGCGCCCCGTCCACGGGGTGGGTCGTGCCGGCGAGGTAGTGCGCCCGCTGGAAGCCGACCCGGCGGATCAGGAACGGCAGCACGATCGCCGGGAGGAGCCCGAACAGCAGCTCCGACAGGCCGAACGACGCCTCGCCGTCGGCGATCACCACATCGCTCGCCGCCACGAGCCCGAGCCCGCCGGCGTTCGCCCTGCCCCGGACGTGGGCGATGGTGAAGCAGTCCCCGTACGCCATCCGGTCGAAGAGCTCGAACATGGCCTCGGGGTCGAACGCCGTGTCCCGGCCCTGCCGGGCCGCCTCGCTGATCGCCGTGAAGTCGGCGCCGGAGCAGAACGATCCGGGCAGCCCCTCCAGCACGACGACGGTCGTCGGCGACGCCGACGCCCGGGCGAGGACGTCGCTCAGTTCGGCGACCATGGCCGCGTTGATCGCGTTGTCCGCCTCGGGCCGATGCAACTGCACGAAGCAGGTGGTGCCCTGCTCGCGCACCCGCAGCGTGGAGTAGGTCATCCGGTCCATTCGTACTCCCGGTGGAACTCCTTGATCGCCCGGAGGATCAGACGGGGGCGCGTGTCGCCGTCCCGGCGGGTCCGCGGCAGCAGGTCCAGGTTCACCTCGGCGTTGCGCGTGCCGAAGCGGACGAAGCCGCCCTCGCCGAGCAGGCGGTCGTACGCGTCGAGCGGGAGCGAGTAGCGGGCGTCGAGGTGCGCCCCGATGTCCATCTCCCTCAGTCGCGCGGCTCCGTCGGGGATCACCACGCCGCTGTAGAACTCCGAGCAGCATCCCGACCCGTAGGAGAACAACCCCACACGCCGGGCGGAGTCGAAGTCGCCGGCGCAGATGGCGCCTGCCAGCGACAGGAAGACCGTGGCGCCCATGACGTTGCCGACGCGCCGGCAGTACGTCAGTCCCGGCACGACCCGTCGTTCGAAGTCCTCGGCGATCTCCGGCGTCCGTGCCTTGGCGACCTTGCGCATCATCGTGCGGTGCGCGCCCTTGACCATCCCGCCGAACGGCGTGTGGAAGGCGAGGTAGTCGAAGGTCCTGCGGTAGTCGGCGCCCTCCACCCGCTGGGCGTACGCCAGGTACGACTTCTCGCAGCAGTCCAGGTACGACATCAGCGACAGGTCGACGTCTCCGGCCTCGCTGTCGGGGGCGGGGCGGCAGGTGTCCATGACCTCGTAGCCGTAGTAGCCGCTGGCGCCCACGTCGAGCTGGAAGATGTGCGGCACGTCGCTGACCAGCATGGCGACTGCGCCGGCGCCGCCGCTCGGCTCGGCGTAGGCCCAGTCCTGCGCGGCCACGTCGGCGCCCTCGTCGAGGCTGTAGCGCGAGATGTCCGTCGCGATCACCAGGGCCTTGGCGCCCGGCGAGGTCTGTGACAGGACGAAGTTGCAGGCCATGTGCAGTCCTGCGGTGCCCGCGTAGCAGGCCTGCTTGAGTTCGAACATCCGGCAGTTGCGGTTGAGGCCGAGCACGTCGTGGAGATAGGTGCTGGCCGACTTGGAGAAGTCGATGCCGGACTCCGTGCACGTGATCAGCAGTTCGATGCTGTCCCGTTCGGCAGGGCTGAGCCGGTCCAGGATCGGGCGGGCCGCGTTGGCGCCCAGGGTCACCGGATCCTCGAAGGGCAGCGCGACGGCCTTCTCCTCCATCAGCAGGTTGTTCAGCCGGGGGATGTCCAGTCCCCGGTGCTCTGCCAGTCGTTGGACGTCGAGCACGGCCGAGCCGCCGAACACGTTCATCGCTTCGATACCGACGCGGGACATGACTTACGGACCTACGCTTTCTGTGAATCGCACCGGCTCATGCACAGAGCCGTGTTGACGCCGCCGAACCCCAGGCTCAGGCTCAGGCAGTGGCGGACCTCGGCCTCGACGGGCGCGTCCCGCACCCAGCGCAGCGAGCCGTCGATCGGCTCGTCGAGGTTGCGCGTCGGATGCAGTCGGCCGTGCCGCATCTGCAGCAGGGCGGCGACCGCCTCCACGGCGCCGGCCGCCGACAGCCCGTGGCCGGTGACCGACTTCGTGGCGTTGACCGCGGCTCCGGTGAGCCCGCAGGCCTTGAGCGCCTCCACCTCGATCCGGTCGCCCAGGGTCGAGCCGGACCCGTGCGGGTTCACGTAGTCGATGTCGGCGGCGGCCAGCCCCGCCCGCCGGAGGGCCTGCCGGATCGCGCCGGTCTCGCCGTCGAGGGAGGGGTCGGGGTTGCGGTTGCCGTCCAGGAGGACCGACCAGCCCGTCAGCCGGGCGTAGGGGCGGTCGTCCCGGTCCGGGCGGGTCCCGCGCCGTTCGACGACCAGTGCGGCGCATGCCTCGCCGAACACGAAGCCGCCGCTTCGCCGGTCGAACGGCCGGCAGGCCAGCTCGGGGGCGTCGGCGCACTCCTGGGGCGCCATGGCACCCATGGACTGCAGGGCCAGGCATTCCCAGTAGGACAGGTCCATCAGGGCGCCTACGGCGACGCAGACGTCCACCCGGCCCGAGGCCACCGCCTCGGCCGCCTCGATGATCGCGAGCTGGCCGCTGGCCGAGGCGCCGCCCACCGTGTGGGCGAAGCCCCGGATGCCGAAGGCCGTACTGCACAGGCCGCACAGGTCCGTGTCGAGGAAGGACAGCCCGTAGGCGGGCCGCAGGAACGCCGGCCGGTCACGGTGGCGGTCGTGCGCCAGCACCTGTTCTCGCTGCTGCACGTTGCTGCCGCCGATGACCAGGCCGATGCGCGTGCCGTCGACCGCGTCCAGCCCCGCCTCCGTCCACGCCTCGTCCAGCGTGGCCAGCGCGACGCGTGCCGTGAGGGACGCGGTGCGCAGGTCGCGGGCGGGCAGCCGGTCGGTGGTGGGCACCGAGGGGATCTCGGCGCCCACGAACCGCGTGTCGCGCTGCCGGCCGGGGCGTCGCATGATGCCGAAGCGGTGCTCCCCGGCGAACAGCGCCCGCGCGAAGTCCGCCTTCCCCTGGCCGACGGCCGTGGTGACGCCGAGTCCGGTGACCACGACGTCTGTCCGGCCTCGTGCGTCACTTGGCATGCAGCGACGCCTTCTCGCACAGGAGCCGGGCCAGTTCGCCCAGGTTCTGCGGCCCGAACGTGTCGACCAGGGGGATGTCCAGGTCCATCCGCTCCAGCACGGTCACGATGATCTCGGCGCGGTCCATCGAGTTGGCGCCGAGCCCGCCGAGCGAGTCGGACTCCTGGAAGTCGTGGTCCTGCAACTCGGGCAGGATCTCGCGGACGGACTCGGCGATCAGGGCCAGTACTTCTTCTTCTCGCATGTTCACCACTGGGATTCGTCGATGGTCGGTCAGGTGGAGCGGACGGTGTCGCCGCGTCGTGTCGGATGGGTCGGGTGGATCCGTCGGCTCAGATCCGGAGAGCGCCGCCGCGCGTGGCGTCGCGCAGCCGGGCCAGGGAGGCCTCCGGATCCACGACGATCTTCAGCAGCAGCCGTTCGTAGCGGGCCGCCAGTTCCTCGATCGTCTCCCTCGCGAACAGGTCCGTGCTGTACTCGAGCTGGCCCTGCAGCCCTGCGGGTGTCTCCCGCAGCACCAGATTCAGGTCGAACTTCGCCACTTCGGTCTGGCCCGGCAGGGGCAGGAACGCGACGTCGGAGCGGTCGGCCCCGGACGGGGCGGGCCCGGCCGCGGGCACCAGGTTGAACATCACCTGGAACAGCGGCGAGTACGCGGGATCCGGCTCCGGTGCCAGGGCCCGTACCAGGGCGCCGAATGGGACGTCCTTGTTCTGGTGCGCTTCGGCCGTGACCTGCTGGGCCTGGGACAGGACCTTGGTGAAGGCCTGGTCCGCGGTGATGTCGAGCCGCATCGCCAGCACGTTGATGAAGTAGCCGATGAGCCGCTCCAGTTCGGGCCGCGGCCGGTTGGTCACGGGGGATCCGATCAGCAGCTCGCGGTCCTCGGTGTAATCGCCCAGCAGCACCGCGAACGCCGACAGAAGCGTCAGGTAGAGCGTGGCGTCGCGTTCCTGCCCGAGGCGGTGCAGCTGCCCGAGCAGTTCCGGGGGGACGCCCACCGGCACCGCGGATCCCCGGTACGACTTCACCGGGCACCGGCGGTAGTCCGTGCGGAGCGACACGCACGGCGGAAGGCCGGCGAGCTGTCGCCGCCAGTAGGCCTCCTGGCGCTCCAGTTCCGCGGCGTCGACCACGCGCTGCTGCCAGCGCGCGAAGTCGGCGTACTGGAGTGCGGGCGCCTCGAGGGACGGCTCGGCTCCGCCGCTGAACGCCTCGTACAGCGCGTGCAGTTCGGACAGGAAGATCGCATTCGACCATCCGTCGAAGACGCCCCACGGGCGGGTGACGGTGAGGACGTGCTCGTGGTCCGACAGCCGCAGCAGATGGACGCGGATCATGTAGCGGTCGTCGGGACGGAACGGCCGGGCCCGTTCGGCCCGGAGCAGCTCGGCCGCGGCCGTGTCGCCGCGTACCTGTTCGACGTGCACGGCGAAGTCGGCGGCGTCGTTCACCCGCTGCACGAAGGTGCCGTTCTTGCGCTGATAGCCGGTGCGCAGGACGGCGTGCCGGGCGACGAGTTCCTCGAAGCTCCGGATCAGGGCGCGCCGGTCCAGCCTGCCGATGATCCGGTGCGCCATCTGCACGTTGTCGTACGCGGAGCCGAGGTGCTCGTGCGCGTTCAGGAACCACAGTTCCTGCTGCTGGAAGGCGAGCGGCGCCTCCGCGGCGTTCTCCGCGTCCGTGCCCTCGCCCGTGGCCGACAGCAGCGGTTCGGTGTCCTGTGCCTCGGGTCCGCGCTCCAGCGCGGCAGCCATCTCCTCGACGGTGGCGCCGCCGAGGATGGCCTGCAGGGGCAGTTCCCTTCCGGTCTCCTGCTTGACCCTGATGGTCAGCCGGGTGGCCAGCAGGGAGTGGCCGCCCAGCTGGAAGAAGCTGTCGCGCAGGCCGACCCGCTTCAGGCCGAGGACGTCCTGGATGAGATCGCACAGGACCCGCTCCGCCTCGGTGCGCGGCGCGACGTACGTCTCCTCCTGCAGGTCGCCCTCGTCCGGGGCGGGCAGCGCCCTCTTGTCGACCTTGCCGTTGGGTGTGATCGGCAGCGCCTCCAGGGCGACGAAGACGCTCGGCACCATGTACTCCGGCACCTTGCCCGCCAGGTGCTCCTTCAGGACCCGGGCCAGGGCCTGGCTCGTCCGGCCGATCTGCGGGAAGTTCGCCGGATACGACTGCCGGTAGGGGGTACGTGCCCGCACCCGGGGCGGCTCGGACTTGCCGAAGACCAGGTCAAGTCCGTCGAGACGGTCCTGCGACCAGGTCGCCGACGCGTGGTAGCCCAGGTCCTCCGCGTGCCGCAGCACCGCCTCCAGCTCGCGTATCCGTTCGGTGGCGGCCTCGGACAGGCGGGAGCCGCCGGCGAGCGGTGCCAGCTGCTGCCCGGCCGGCCACTGGGCCAGTCCCGTGGACACCCGCACGTCGTCCTCGACGCGCGGATTGGCCAACCCGGACACGCCGAACCGCTCGTGCTCCGCGCTGTCCAGGAGCGCGCGCAGCTCCGCCGGGTCCTCGGCCTCGAACCACGGCAGGGTGGTGTCGGCTGCTTCGGCGGCCGGTCCCTTGGTCAGGACGACGTCGTAGCGGTAGCTGAGCATCTCGTTGTCGCCCAGTCCGCGTTTCACCATCAGGTCGACCGCACCGACCTCGGGGAATCGGTCGGTGAGGGCGGCGAAGAAACTGGGGCTGACCAGCAGTTCGGTCTCCTGCTGCCGACGGCGCTGCACGCTGCCGGCCAGTGCTCCGACGGTGACCGGGCCCGTGATCCGGCTGCGCTCGACCGCGCACAGGTGGGCGGCGAACAGGTCCAGGTTCCGGACGTCGCCGATCAGGATCCGGCCCCCCTCGTCGAGGAGCGACAGCAGCCGCTCGATCGTCTCCTCCAGGTACACCCGGTTCGGGAAGTACTGCACGACGGAGTTGACGACGATCGTGTCGAACCGCTCCCCGTCCGGCACCGTGACCGACAGGGCGTCGCCCCGGTCCAGGGTGACGTGCGACCAGCCGCGCCGCGCCACGCCCTGCCGGACCTGGTCGAGGGCCGCCGCGGAGATGTCGACGGCGTGGACGGACTCGCACGCCCCGGCGTACCGGTGGAGCAGCAGGCCGCTGCCGCAGCCGACCTCCAGCAGACGCCGGGGCCCGAGGGCCCGGATCCGCCGGACCGTGTCGTCGATCCACTCCTGCATCTCGGGCTCGGGGATGGGTTCGCCGGTGTAGCTGCTGTTCCAGCCGACCAGGTTCAGTTCGTCCCCGGTGCCTTCGCCTCCGGCGTACTGCTCCTCGAAGAGGTGCTGCCACTGTTCCAGGCGCTCCGCGTTCTGCTCCCGGGCGAGGGTGTCGAGCCACTGGTCCGCCGGTCGCACGTAGGCGAGGAGCTTCCTGGTCTCGCCGACGGACTGCGTGGTCACCACGGACCCCTGTACGCCGGGGTGGGCGAGCAGGGCGTTCTCGATCTCGCCGAGCTCCACGCGGAAGCCGCGGACCTTCACCTGGTCGTCGATGCGGCCGATGAATTCCAGGGTGCCGTCCGGCAGCCAGCGTGCCAGGTCGCCGGTCCGGTACAGCCGTGCCTTCGGGTCGTCCGCGAAGGGGTCGGGGACGAACTTCTCCGCGGTCAGTACGGGATCGTCGAGATAGCCACGGGACACGCCGATGCCGCCGACGCAGAGTTCGCCGACCACACCGCACGGCACCGGTCGCAGGTCCCGGTCGGTGACGTAGGCGGTCGACTGGGCGATGGGCCTGCCGATCGGCACGACCGCGTCCTCGGCGAGGTCGCGCGGGATCGCGTGGCAGGTGGAGGTGATGCTGTTCTCGGTGGGCCCGTACGCGTTGAGGATCGTCAGCTGCGGGTTGGCCGCGTAGAGCCTGCGCACGTCCTTGGCGGAGAAGGCCTCGCTGCCGACCCACACGAGCTCCAGCGGCAGCCGCCGGCCCTTGGACGCCTCGGCGAACGCGGGCAGGAGCGCGGCCGGCAGGCACATCATCGTGGCCCCGGTCCGCTCGACGCACTCCAGCAGCTGTACGACGTCCTTGGGCGTGCCGTCGTACTGCACCAGACGCCCGCCCGACAGCAGCGGCGCCAGCACCTCCTGGGATCCGGCGTCGAAGGAAATGGACAGGTGTTGCAGCACCGCCATGTCCTCGCTCGGGGGGACGTAGCCCGGATCGCACAGCATGCGGACCACGCCGCGCTGCTCCACGAGCACGCCCTTGGGGCGGCCGGTGGATCCGGAGGTGAAGATCACGTAGGCCAGGTGATCGGGCGTCAGCCCCAGTTCGGCGCGGGACAGGTCGCTCTCCGGCCGGTCGGCCAACACCTGGGTCCGGTCCCCGCCGGGCACTCGGTGTGCCTCACCGGTGTCGAGGTGGACGACCTGGCGCACGCCGTCGAGCAGCGAGACCGGCACGTGCGACTGGCTGAGCACGAGTTCCACGCCCGAACTGGCGACCAGGGTGCGGATCCTCTCCTCCGGATAGGTCGGGTCGATCGGTACGTACGCGCCGCCCGCCTTGAGGATCCCCAGCAGGCCGATCACCATCTCCGGCGACCGCTCCACGCACAGACCGACGAGCGTGTCGGGGCCGACTCCCTCGTCCCTCAGGTGGTGTGCCACTCGGTTGGCCCGGGCGTTGAGCTGTGCGTACGTCAGTCGCCGGCCGCCGTGCTCGACTGCGATCGCCTCCGGCCGCCGCCGCACCTGCTCCTCGAACAGCTCGAACAGGCAGCTGTCGTCCGGATAGGGGCGGGTGGTGTCGTTCCACTCGACGAGGAGGCGGTGGTGTTCCTCGGAGGGCACGACATCGACGTCGAGGGCCGGGGTGGTCGTCCCGTCGTCGTCCGCGAGCGCGCAGACGAGTCCGGCCACCGCGGTCTCCACGTAGTCCAGCAGTGCCTCGGGCGCCACCGACTCGTCGACCTGCGCGTTCATGGAGAGTTCCGCGCCGACGTCGTCGATCGAGACGCCGACCGGGTAGTTGGTGCGGTCGACCGACCCCAGCCAGCGGACGCCCAGTTCCTCGAGAGAGGCCGGGCCGCCCTGCCCCTTGCTCGGCCCGAAGAACCGGAAGTTGATCATCGAGCTGAACAGCGGCGCGTCGCTGTCCAGGCCGCTGCACCGCTGCGCCACGATCAGCGAGGTCTGCTCGTGGTCGAGCAGCCGCGCGAGTCCGGTGTCGACCTCGGCCACCAACTCCTGGACGCTCTTGCCGCGCAGCCGTACGCGCAGCGGAAGGGTGTTGATGAAGTTGCCCAGCATCCGCTCGACGCCCGGCACCCCCTGCAGCCGCCCGGACAGGACGGTACCGAAGACCACGTCGTCGCGGCCGCTGCTCGCCGCCACCACGAGCGCCCAAGCGGCGTGGAAGAGGGTCGCGGGGCTGGTGCGCAGGCGCTGGGCCTGGGCGCGGATCTCGCGGGTCAGGTCGGCGGGCAGCGAGCGGCGCAGGTCACGGACCCCGCGGCCGTCACCGTAGACGTCGGTCAGCTGGAACGGCGTCGTCGACTCGGTGACGTCGCTCAGCTCACCGCGGAAGTGGGCCTCGGCGTCGTTCTCCGCCAGCTGGCGCAGGGTGTGGGCGACGAAGTCCCGGTAGGGCGCCGGGGGCGCCGGCCGCTCGGTGCCGCCCGACATGTGGACGGCCAGTTCGTCGAGGATCAGGCGCAGCGAGGTCGCGTCCTCGATCAGGTGGTGCATGCTCAGCAGCAGGAACCGCCGGGTCGAGTGCGGGTCGGCGGCGACGGCCAGCCGCAGCAGCGGGGCCTGGTCGAGCGGTATGCCGCCCGGCCGCTGGATGAAGGCGCGTGCCTGCTGCTCGGCGTCCTCGTCCGGATCGAGCTCGATCCGCTCCACTTGGAGGGTGATGTGCCGGCAGACGACCTGGGCCGGTTCGCGCAGCCCATCGGTGATCACGGCGGTGCGCAGGACGTCGTGGCGGTCGACGAGCGCCTGCATCGCGGCCACGAACCGGTCGCAGGCGCCCTCGTCCTCGGCGACCAGCAGGACCGGTATGACGTAGGGGTCGTTGCCGGGGTCCACCAGGTGGTGGAACAGGATCCCTTCCTGGGAGGGCACGAGCGGGTAGATGTCCTGCACGTTCGCCGCGCCGCCGGGCGTCCTCGCCACGACCGACGCGATCTCGTCCTCGGTCAGGTCGGCCAGCGGGAGCATGCCGGGGGTGATCCGCTCACTGCCCGCCGGGATGAGATTGGCCGGGACGGTGTAGTCGGGGCGGGGGGCGGTGTCGTCGATCTCCGCCGCCAGCCCGGCCAGCGTCGGCGTGGTGAACACGCTGCGGACGGCGACGTCGAGCCCGCGTTCCTTGAGCCGCGCCACCAGGACGGTGAGGAGCAGCGAATGGCCGCCCAGCGCGAAGAAGTTGTCGTCGGCGCTGATGCGCGCCTCGTCGAAGCCCAGCAGCTCGGCCCATACGGCCGCCAGGACCCGTTCGGTCGCGGTGCGCGGGGCGACGTACTGGCGCTGGACGTAGGCCTCGATCCCGGGGGCCGGCAGGGCCCGGCGGTCGAGCTTGCCGTTGGCGGTGAGGGGCAGGCTGTCGAGGACGATGTAGGCGCTGGGGACCATGTACTCCGGCAGCGAGCGCTCCAGGTGCCGGCTGAGTTCGGCACGCAGGTCCCCCGCCTCGGGCCCGTCCTCCCGGACCACGTACGCCACCAGTTGCTTGTCGCCCGGCTGGTCCTCGCGGACCAGCACCGCGCAGGCTCGGACGGCGGCATGGCGGTTGAGTGTGGTCTCGATCTCGCCGAGTTCGATGCGGAATCCACGGATCTTGACCTGGTCGTCGTTGCGGCCCACATACTCCAGCGAACCGTCCGCCAGCCACCGCACCAGATCACCCGTACGGTACATCCGCGCCTCAGCCCCACCACGGAACCGATCCGGAAGGAACCGCTCCGCCGTCAGCTCCGGCCGGTTCAAATACCCCCGCGCCACACCCGC
>NZ_JBVHEP010000014.1:0-227039 GCF_055562795.1 Streptomyces sp. NPDC016851 | reverse complement strand
AACGAGACGGCCATCGCCTGGCGCGAGATCCTCCGGCGCTGGACGAAGGAGTTCGGCAAGGGCCAGCCGCACGGTCTGGCGCTGACCCGTCAGGGCGTGCCGACGTACGAGCCCAACGACGATGCCGCCAAGGGCGGTTACGTCCTGTTCGAGGCCGACGGCGGTGAGCCCGAGGTCATCCTCATCGCCACCGGCTCGGAAGTACAACTGGCAGTGGCCGCCCGGGAACAACTCCAGGCCGAAGGCATCCGGACCCGAGTCGTTTCCATGCCATCGGTCGAGTGGTTCGAGGAACAGGACCGGGGCTACCGGGACAAGGTCCTGCCGCCGAGCGTGGAAGCGCGTGTCGCGGTGGAGGCCGGTATCGGCCTGACGTGGCACAAGTACGTCGGGGACGCCGGCCGCATCGTTTCCCTGGAGCACTTCGGTGCTTCGGCCGACGGCAAGGTCCTCTTCCGCGAACTCGGCTTCACCGCTGAGGCCGTGGCCGCCGCCGCCCGGGAATCCCTCACCGTCCGCACCGCAGGAGACGCGCTTCCCATGAATGACGACTCGCTCAAGCGTCTCACGGAGGAAGGCGTATCGATCTGGCTGGACGACCTGTCGCGCAAGCGGCTGACGACCGGCAACCTCGCCGAGCTGATCGACCGGCAGCACGTCGTGGGCGTCACCACCAATCCCACGATCTTCCAGCAGGCGATCGGTGACGGCGGCGACTACGCCGACCAGCTCCATGACATGGCCCTGCGCGGTGTCACGGTCTCCGAGGCCGTCCGCCTGCTCACCGCGGCGGACGTGCGGGAGGCCGCCGACGTCCTGCGCCCGGTCTTCGACAGCACCGGCGGCCGGGACGGGTGGGTCTCCATCGAGGTGGACCCCCGGCTCGCACACGCCGCGGACGCGACGATCTCCGATGCCAGGCATCTCGCCTGGCTGATCGACCGTCCCAACGTCCTGATCAAGATTCCGGCCACCAGGGCGGGTCTCCGGGCCATCACCGAGGTCATCGGTCTCGGGATCAGCGTCAACGTCACGCTGATCTTTTCGCTGGAACGCTACCGCGAGGTCGTGGAGGCCTACCTGACGGGCCTGGAGAAGGCGCGCGACAAGGGCCTGGACCTCGACCGGATCCACTCGGTGGCGTCCTTCTTCGTCTCCCGTGTCGACACCGAGATGGACAAGCGGCTGGACGCCCTGGGCACACCGGAGGCCAAGGCGCTGCGCGGCAGGGCCGCCGTCGCAAACGCCCGTCTCGCGTATCAGGCGTACGAGGAGGTCTTCGGCTCCGCCGACGGGGCGACGCCGCCCTCCCCCCGCTGGAGCGCGCTGGAAAGCGCCGACGCCAACAAGCAGCGTCCGCTGTGGGCGTCAACCGGTGTGAAGGATCCGGCGTACAAGGACACGATGTACGTCGACCAGCTGGTGGCGCCGAACACCGTGAACACCATGCCGGAGACCACCCTGAAAGCCGTCGCCGACCACGGTGAGATCACCGGCAACGCCATCACGGGCACCTACGAGCAGGCCCGCGCCGACCTCGACGCGGTCGAGAAGCTGGGCATCTCCTACACCGCCGTCGTCCAAGGGCTGGAGACGGAGGGCATCCA
Source organism: Streptomyces sp. NPDC016851 (assembly GCF_055562795.1). Classification (NCBI taxonomy): domain Bacteria; kingdom Bacillati; phylum Actinomycetota; class Actinomycetes; order Kitasatosporales; family Streptomycetaceae; genus Streptomyces; species Streptomyces sp. NPDC016851. The sequence continues at coordinate 225,432 of NZ_JBVHEP010000014.1, read as the reverse complement.
CAAGTTCCAGCAGTCCTGGGACACCCTGCTGAGCGCCGTCCGCGGCGCCCGGCCGCGCCGTGACGGAGCCCGGGCGTGACGGCGCCCCGGTGATGACCGGTGACGTCCCCTGTGGTTGCACGCTGGAGCGAGTCGGAGCGACGCTGCGGTCTCTGAGCCCGGCCTGCGCGCAGATCCGGCCCAAGAAGCTGATCAAGGATGGGACCGGTCGCCGCGCCGGCTCGGAGCCTGCTCAGTCGAGACAGAACTCGTTGCCCTCGATGTCCTGCATCACGATGCACGACTCGTTGTCGTCATCGGCAAGCATCGTTCGCACGTGTGCCGCACCGAGCGCAACCAGTCGTGCGCATTCGGCCTCCAGTGTGGCGAGGCGTTCTTCACCCACGAGTCCGGTGCCGGCCCGCACGTCGAGATGCACCCGATTCTTGACGACCTTCCCTTCGGGAACGCGCTGGAAGAGCAGGCGTGGGCCCGCACCCGAGGGATCGCTGCACGCGAAGTAGGTCACCTGATCCTCAGGCGGCAGCGAGCGATGGTAGTCCTCCCAAGTGGCGAATCCCTTCGGGATCGGCGGTAAGACGTACCCCAACACCTCGCACCAGAAACTGGCGAGCCGCGCAGGCTCCGCGCAGTCGAAGGTGACTTGGAACTGCTTGATCGATGACATCGGCGCACCATAGCAAGGGGCTCTGTCGGACGTGACGCAATAAGTGACGCATCATCATACCCCCAGGGGGTAACCGAATGTCGGGCAGGATTGTTCCCGACGGTTCGGGCCCCGCCTCCCGAGCCCGAACCAGCCGGTCGCGCACCATGAGCGGTAGGGCGCCGAGAAGGGAGATCGGGCGGGATGGACGCATGGCAGCCGATGCTGGTCCTCCTCGGTGTGGTCGGGGCCGGTCTGGCCGCCCTGTACGGGCTGGGCCTGTGGCTGGCGGCAGCGCGCGCTCCCCTGGAAACCGGCCCTTTCGCCGGAGGCCTCGAGCCTGGCGAGCACGCCGTGTCCCGGTTCCATGTGCGCTGGTACCCGGTCACCATGATCTTTCTGGCCTTCGACATGGAGATGCTCTTCATGTACCCGTGGGTGAAGGTCGTCTCGGAGGTGGGCACCACGGCCGTCGTGGAGATGTTCCTCTTCCTCGGCATCCTGTTCGCGGCGGTGGCGTACGCCTGGCGTGAGGGGGCTCTGAGGTGGACCTGAGGGGTCTTGTGCGGCGTACGGCGATCAGCCGCCCGGCGGTGCTCGCGGTCACGCTGCCCGGAGCGACGGAACTCCGGCTGGAGGCCGAGGCGGAGGTACGCCGACGGGGGTGGCCCGTAGCCGGCGCTCCAGCCGCCGCGGATCTGCTGGTCGTCTGCGGCGTTCCGGCGCCGGAGGACGCGGAGTGGCTGGACCGCATCGAGCGGTCGATGCCGGAGCCCGCCGTGCGCATCGTGGTGGGGGAGAGCGGGCAGGTCGCACACGCCCTCGGCATGGCGCACAGGGACCTGACGGACAGGGCGGTGACTCCGCGCGGCGGACATGTGGACGACCGGCCGGAAGCCCAGGCGGGCGAGGTCGGCGACCACGAGCACGGCGCGCACCACGGCAGCTCGCCGCCCGCAGCCGGCCCTATGGATCACATGGATCATGACATGCACGCCATGGGAGAGGTGGCAGGCCTGCCGATGGCCGAACGGGCGGACGACCGGGATGAGTTGCGGCTCGACCAGCTGCACGTACCGTTCGGTCCCGCGCTGAGTGACTGGCCCGCGGGGCTCGTTCTCCGTCTCACCCTGCAAGGAGACGTCGTACAGGGCGTCGAGGTGGACCACCTCCCCGTGGTGCCAGGCCATCGACCGCCGTTCTGGGACGAGCCGTGGCTGCGGGCCGCACAGGGCGAGGAGGTCACCAGGGGAGACGCGGCACGCCGACGCTGTGCCGCGCATCTGGACAGTGCGGGACGGCTCCTCGCCGTCGCCGGCTGGGAGGACGCCGCTGTGCGGTGCCGTCGGCTGCGGGACGAGCTGCTGTCGGGGGCGTCGCGCGAGGGGATCGGAGGCGCTCTGCGCAGGACGGTGCACAGGGTCGGGCGGTCCAGGGCCCTGCGCTGGTCGATCGCCGGACTGGGGGAGTTGCCGGAAGGCAGAGCGCGGGCGGCCGGAGTGACCGGACCGGCGCTCGCCGCGGACGGGGACGCGTACGACCGGCTGCTGCTGTGGCTGAACGAGGTCGAGCGCGGCCTCGAAGAGCTCGACGACGCACGGCCGTTGGCGCGGGATGACCGGACCGGCCCACGTGGCCGGCTGGACGGACCGCGGCCGCCGTCGCAAGCGTTGCTCGACGTCCTCCCCGAACTCCTGACCGGCGCCGAGTTCGCGTGCGCACGGATCATCGTGGCCAGCCTGGACCCCGACCTCGACGAACTCGCCCTCGGGCCCGTGCCCGGAGCGGCCCATGCCTGACGCAGCGCCCCTGTGGGCGACCGTCGTCCTTCCTGTCGCCCTGGCCGTGGCCGCCGTGGCCACCGCCGGGTTCGACGCGATGCTGTCCGGGTCGGCCGAGCGCGGTCCCGCCGGGAGTGTCCGGGAGGCCGGGCTGAGGGCGACGGCTCCGTTGCGCGAGGCCCTGCGCCTGCTCGTTCAGCAGCCGCGCCGTACGACGGCCGCCGACCGGCTGCTCGGAAGGCTGGGCGTGGTGCTGGTACCGGTGGCCGCTGTGCTCGCGGGTGCCGTCCTGCCGTGGGGCTTCCGTGCCGTGAGCGATCCGTCCGTCGGCATCGTGTGGTTCAACGCGATGGAGGCCCTGGCCTGGGCGGCGGTATGGCTGGCGGGCTGGGGAGCGAACTCGGCGCTGTCACTGATCGGCGGGTACCGGTTCCTCGCGCAGGGTCTGGCATACGAACTTCCGCACATGTTCGCGATCACCACCGCCGCTCTCGGCGCCGAGTCCCTGCGGGTCGGGGACGTGGTCGCGGCCCAGGACGGACTGTGGTTCGCGGTGTGGATGCCGGCCGCGTTCGTCGTCTATCTGCTGAGCGCGCTCGCGATGGCGTTCTGGGGGCCGTTCGGGCATCCGCTGTCGAGGGACGCGGCCGGTGGGGCCGCCGCCGAGCTGGCGGGTGTGGACCGGCTGGTGTTCCTGGGCGGGCGGTGGCTGCTGCTGGTGGTGACCGCCGGTTTCAGCGTGCCGCTGTTCCTCGGCGGAGGGCACGGACCGTTGCTGCCGGGCTGGGCGTGGACGTTGCTGAAGACCGCGGCGGTGCTGGCGCTACTGGTGGCCGGGCGCCGGCTGCTGCCCATGCTGCGGATGGAGCGGTACATGGAGCCGGCGTGGATGGTGCTGGTGCCGCTGACGCTGCTTCAGGTGCTGTTCGTGGCCGTCGTCGTCCTGAACCGATGAGGAGGTGAGGGCCCTGCTCGACGACGTGATCTTCTGGGCGCTGGCCCTGCCGGCGTTGGCCAGTGGCGTCATGGTGTTCCGGTTCGACTCCATGGCCCGGGCGACGTACGCGCTGCTGACCTCGCTGCTGTGCGTGGGCGGTGAAGTGCTGCTGCTCGGGCTGGACTACCTCGGGGTCGTGATCGTGCTGATGATGACCATCGAGATGGCCATCATGGCCGTGTTCATGGTGATGTACATGATGAACCCGGCGGGGCTCATGCCGATGACCATGGTCCACAACAAGAAGGGTGCGGCCGTCATCTGCGCGGCGGTCTTCACCGCACTCGCGGCCGGCATCCTGCTCACCCCGTGGCCCTCCCGGCGCGGCAGGCCGTCGGACGATCCCACCATGGATCTGGGGCTGTCGCTGATGGGTCCTCAGATGCTCACCATGATGACCCTGGGGCTCGCCCTGTTCGCCACCATCGTCGCCACGGTCGTCCTGGCGACCCGCCGGGGCCGCTACGACCGCTTCGGTGACGACCTGAAAGCGCGGAGGGCCGACGACCCGGTTCAGGGAGGGACGGGCCGATGAGCCTGGAACTGTTCCTGCTGCTCGCCGCCGCGCTGTTCTGCATCGGTCTGTTCGGCGCGCTCACCCAGCAGTCGATCGTGATGCTCATGATGGGGCTCGAACTGATGCTGGGCGGCGTCATCGTCGGCGCCGCGGCCATCTGGCACTACATCGCCCCGGCCGCCGCAGACGGGCAGGTACTGGTGGTCCTCGCAGTCACGGTGATGGCGGTGGAGATGGCCATCGGTTTCGCCGTGGTCACGGCGCTCTTCCGGGCTCGTGAGGTCGACATGACCGACATGGCGGCGGAGCTGAAGGAGTGAGCGCGCTGCTGTGGGCGCTCGTCGCGCTGCCGCTGACCGTGGGGACGCTGCTCGCGCTCGCAGGCCGCCCCGTGGACCGGTACGCCCCTGGTGTCGCGGTCGGCACGGCCGTCGGCGCGCTCGGCCTCGCCGTCGCCGTGGCGTTCGGGCACCCGCGGGTCGAGGCGCCGCTGCTCGAAGGGCTTCCCGCCGGGCTCGCGGTCGACGGGTTGTCGGGTCTCATGGTCGTGACCGTCACGGCGGTGATCGCGGCCGTCCTCCTGTTCAGCGTCGCGGACATCGGACCCGGCGAGGCACGCGCCCGCTTCTTCGGGCTGATGCTGCTGTTCGGTGGCGCGATGCTGACCACGGTCACCGCGACCACGCTGCCGGTCCTGCTGATGGCGTGGGAGGTCATGGGCGCTACCTCCTGGGCGCTGATCGGCTACTGGTGGCGCGACCCCGAGCGCGGCGATGCCGCCACCACGGCCTTCCTCACCACCCGCGCCGCCGACCTCGGTCTTTACCTCGCCGCCGGAGCGGCACTGGCGAGCGGGCAGGCCGGTTCCCTCGCCCTCGAGGACCTCACGGCCACGACCGGCGCGTGGTCCGACACCATCACCGCCGGTGTCATCGCGGCCGCCTTCGGCAAGTCGGCCCAACTGCCGTTCAGCTTCTGGCTGTCCAGGGCCATGCAGGGTCCCAGCCCGGTGTCCGCCCTGCTGCACTCGGCGACCATGGTCGTGGCCGGGGCGTATCTGCTGCTCCGGTCGGAGCCGCTGCTCGCGCAGTCCGGCTGGGGCGGACAGGTGGTGGCGTGGACGGGCGCGGTGACGGCGGTGGTGCTCGGCCTGGTCGCCGTGGCGCAGACCGACCTCAAGCAACTCCTCGCCGCCTCCACCTGCGCCCAGATCGGCTTCATGGTGCTCGCCGCCGGGGCCGGTGCGATCACCGGCGGAACGCTGCAGCTCATCGCCCATGCCGCCGCGAAGAGCCTTGCCTTCCTCGTCGCGGGCGCCTGGCTGACGGCCCTCGGCGCCAAGGCGCTGCCCGTCCTGCGCGGCGCGGCCCGGCGACACCGTACGGCCGGGATCACCTTCACCGTCGCGGCCCTGACTCTGGCAGGAGTCCCGCCCCTGTCCCTGTGGGCGGCCAAGGACGTACTCCTCGCCGGTGCTCTGGAGGACAACGCGGCGCTGTACATCGTCGGGTCGGCCGGTGCGGTGATCTCCGCGGTCTACAGCGTGAAGGCCCTGTGGTTCGTCTGGCAGCCCGTTGCCGTACCGGACGCCCGTGAGCAGCCGCTGCCGTATGCGGCTCGGCTGCCGCTCGCCGCTCTGGCCGTCGCCTGCGCCGCGCTGACCGTCACGTCCTTCCCGCCCGTACGGGACGCGGTGGAGCGGGTGCTCGGCGGCGAGGCGCAACCGAGTCCGTACGTATGGGAGTTCGCCCTGTCCGGCGCGCTGGCGGTGGCCGTCTCGGCCGTGGTCTGGATCCGCGGTCCTCAGCTCCTCGCCCTGCCCAGTGCGATCACCGTCCTGGCGTCGGAGTGGCTTCGCCTGGAGACCGCCGCGCGCACGCTCCTCGTGACCCCGGTACTGCGCCTCGCCGACGCGCTCGCCGCCTTCGACGACCGGGTGCTGGATCGCGCCGTCGAAGGCACCGCCCGCGGGTCGGTCCGGCTGGCGCAGTGGACCGATGCCCAGGCGGAGAGGCTGGTCGACGGCACCGTGGAGGGCGTGGCCGGCGGCGCCCGTGCGCTCGGCCGGTGGGCGCGCCGACCGCAGACCGGGCAAGTGCACCAGTACCTCGCTCAGGCGGTCGCCGCCTTCACCGTCCTCGCCGTCGTCCTCGTCCTCGTGAGGTGACCGCCGTGCTCACGGCCATCGTCCTGCTCCCGACCGCCATGGCGACCCTCCTGCTGTGCCTGCCGCGCAGGGCGCCCCGCACCCTGTTCCTGTCGGCCTGGGCGACGACCACCGCCGCCGAACTGGTACTTACGGTGATCGTCTGGGCGGGACACCGGGCCGACGGCGGCATGCAGTACGAGACGCGTGCCCGCTGGATCCCCAGCGCCGGCATCAGCTACCACGTCGGCGTCGACGGCCTGTCCTTGCCGCTGGTGGCCGTCACGTGCGTACTCTTCCTCGCCTGTGCGGCGTACGCGTGGCGCGAGACGCGAAAGGTGCGGGAGTTCGCGGCGCTGTTCCTGTTCCTGCAGACGACGTGCCTCGGCCTGTTCGTGGCCCTGGACCTGATCCTGTTCTTCGTCTTCTTCGACCTGTCCATCGTGGCGATGTACTTCATCATCGCCGGGTGGGGACACCAGGGCGCCGCCCGCGCCGCGCTGAAGTTCTTCCTCTACACCTTCATCGGCTCCCTCGCCCTGCTGCTCGGCTTCATCGGCCTGTACCTGGCCGCCGACCCGCACACCTTCGACATCGTCGAACTGACCGACGCGAACCCCCTCGCCGGACGCTCCGCCTACGGAGCACTGGTCCTCCTCGCCGTCGCCGTCGGGCTGGCGGTGAAGACCCCGACGGTGCCCTTCCACACCTGGCTGCCGCCCGCCCACACCGACGCTCCGGCCGCCGGGTCGGCGATCCTCGCCGGCGTCCTGCTGAAGATGGGCACGTACGGCTTCCTGCGCATCGCGATGCCCGTCCTGCCCGGCGCCTGGCGCGACTACGCCCTGGTGTTCGTGGTCGTCGGCGTGGTCTCCGTGCTCTACGGAGCACTGGTCGCTCTCGCCCAGACCGACTTCAAGCGGATGGTCGCCTACACCTCCGTGAACCACATGGGCTACATCGTCCTGGCGATCGGCGCGGCCGGGGCCGTCGGCGCGGACCAGGAGGAGGCCCGCCGCCTCGCCATCACCGGCTCGGTCTTCCAGATGGTCAGCCACGGCCTGCTGACCGGGGCGCTGTTCCTGCTGTCCGGCGTGCTGTACGAGCGCGGGCGCACGTACGGGATGTCCGCGTACTCGGGTGTGGCCGGGCGGGCGCCCGTCTTCGCCGCGCTGACCGGCGTCGCCGCCTTCGCCTCGCTCGGGCTGCCCGGCTTCTCCGGCTTCATCGCCGAGTTCCAGATCCTCACCGGGAGCCTCGGGCCCGAGCCGGTCGCCACCGGCCTTGCCGTCCTCGGGATCCTGCTCACCGCGGGCCTGTTCCTGCGCGCACTGCAACAGGTCTTCCTCGGGCCGCTGCGGCTGCCCGCCGCCGCGCCCGGTGCCGGCCGGCCGTTCCCCGACATCCGCCGCCACGAAGGGCTCGCGATCGTCCCCCTGCTGGCCCTGGGGGTCGTCCTCGGTCTCGCACCCCGGTTCGTCCTCGACGTCATCGAACCCGCCTCCCGCGCCGTGCTGGAGCTGCTCGCGCGATGAACGAGATGACCGGGATGAACGAGAACCCCCTCGATCTCCTGCCCGAGGTGCTGCTCGCCGCCTCCGCCGTGCTCGGGCTGCTGCTCGGGGCCTGGCTGCCGCGCCGCCGCCAGTGGCTGACCGGTGCCCTGGCGGGCGCGGCCTGCACCGGGGGGATCGTGGCCGCCGCCATCGCCGCGGCCGGCCCGGTGGAGACGGCCTTCGGTGCGTCCTTCGCCATCGATCCGGTCACCGCCACCAGCAGGATCGTCATCCTGTGCGGCACCCTGCTCGTCCTCGCGCTCGCCATGCCGCGCCTGTACGCCCACCCACGCGAAACCGAGTTCTACGTCCTGCTCCAGCTCGCCGCCGTGGGCGCACTCGTACTCGCCGGAGCCCAGGACCTGCTCCTCCTCGCCGCCGGCTACCTGCTGGCCAGTGTGCCCGCCTACGCGCTCGCCGGATTCCGCAAGGACGGTCCCGGCACCGAAGCGGCCTTGAAGTACTACGTCGTCGGCGCGCTCCTCGGCGTCCTGATGCTCACCGGCATCACCGTCCTGCTCGCCGCCGGCCGGGCGACCGCCTACCCCGTGCTGCGCTCCGAGCTCGCCGAGGCGCCGGCCGGACTGGTGGCGGTCGGCACGCTCGCCCTGCTCGCCGGTGTCCTGTTCAAGGCCGGAGGCGTGCCCGGACACTTCTGGGTACCGGACGCCGTCCAGGGCAGCTCGGCCCCGGTCGCCGCCTTCCTCACGACCATCCCGAAGGTCGGCGCCCTGGCGGCCCTCTACCGGCTCGGCGCGGTGCCGCTGGCGGACGCCGACCTGCCCTGGGCCGACCTGGTGGCGGTCCTCTCGGTCGCCTCCATGACCCTGGGCAACCTGGCGGCCTTCTTCCAGCAGGACGTCAAACGGCTGCTCGCGTACTCCACCGTCAGCCAGGTCGGCTACCTCCTGCTCCCGGTGGCCGTCGCAGGACGCACCGACCTCGACCAGGAGGCGCTGCTGTACTACCTGGCCGGGTACGCGCTGACCAACCTCGGGGCCTTCGCCGTCGTCTGCGCACTCCCCGGAGCCCACACCATCGACGACTACCGGGGCTTGGCAGGGGCGCACCCGGCCCTGCTGGGCTCGCTCGTCGTCTGCCTGCTGGGCCTGGTGGGCACGCCTCCGACCGCGGTCTTCCTCGGCAAACTGGAGGCCTTCAGCGCGGCCTTCGACGGCGACTACGCCTGGCTGGCCGTCGTCGCAGCCGTCAACACCGTCGCGTCCCTCTTCTACTACCTGCGCTGGATCGCCCCGGCGTTCCTCGCGCGCGGACCCGCGGGCGACTCCCGTACGACGTCACGGACGGCCGCTGTGATCGCCTACGGTGCGGCGGCCGGATCCGTCGTTCTGGGACTGCTCGGAGGGACCGTCCTCGACGTACTGGGCGGTCCGCTCGCGCCCTGACCGCGCAGGCCGTGTCGCCGCCGCAAGCAGACGATCATGGGCGGTGGAAATCTGATCCGCTAAGCCCTGTCCGCCCGGTCATGTGAGTCGGGTGGTCCTTCCGCGGCGCCGAGGACCCGGAGGACCGTGGTGCGGAGCGCGGTCTCGGCCTCGGTGCTCGTCATGCGGCCGGAACCGACCTCGTCACCGGCCGCATGGCCGAGGGCGACCGTCATGGTCACCAGCCAGCGCGGAGGCAGTCCCGGAGCGAACTCACCCGCGCGCTGGCCACGTTCGACGAGACGGGTCAGCCGCTCGGCGACAGGTTCGTGGCGTGCCTGCTCCCCGTCCCCCGGGGTGCCGGCCGGAGCCGCCTGGAGCAGCGGCGCGTTGTCCTCGAACGACCGCCAGGAGGCGTCGAGAAACCTGAGAAGCGCGGCTCTGGCCGGTCCTTCATCGAGTGCGGCGGCGTCCATCGCGGCGACGGCGTCCTCGGTGATTCGGTCGACGGCGGCCACGAGGAGCGCGTCGCGCGACGAGAAGTGGGCGTAGACCGTCTGCCGGGTCACCCCCGCCGCCGCCGCGATGGCCTCCATGCCCGCATCCGGGCGCTGTCGCAGCAGGCGGACCGCCGCGTCGAGGATGGCGGCTCTGCTGCGCTCGGCATCGGCGCGGCGCCGGCGGCGTGGTTCTCCCGAGGAAGTCATCTCTTACAGCCTTGTCTAAGGTATCGAGGGGCTTATATCTTACAAGCCTGTCAAAGATCGTGATCGGGCTGCGGCCTCTCCGTCATGCCCTTCCTCGCCGGCCTCACCAGATCGGAGCGCCATGGAACCCTTCACCGGCACCACCCCTGAGCGGTTCGTCTCGGAATTCTTCACCTCTCTCACCGAGTCCACGGTCCGGGGGGACACCCCGGAATCGGTGATGGCCCGCCACTTCACGCCGGACATCGTCCAGTTCAGCGATGGGATCCGACTCGAACACGACCGGCTCCTCGCTCATCTGCGACCGGTGCGCAAGAACGTGGTCGGCTGGCGGTTCGAGGTGCACGAGGCCATCGCGGACGGTAACCGGATCGCCGCCCGGCTCACGATCCACGCGCGGACGCGCAAGGGCGGCGCCACCGCGACCGAAGTGCACCTCCTCGGGGAGTTCACCGACGACGGACGCATGCGCCGGGCCCACCAGCTCACCAGAACCCTCCCCCCGGCACCGGCCGATGCGGGCGGGCGAGCCTGATGCCCGCCCGGCCCGAACTCGCCCCTGCGTGCACCCGTCCGCCACAGACCATGCGGGTCCGGCTCATCCAAGGACTCTCCCTGCTGTCCACCGGTCTGCTCGCCGGCGCGTTCGGCTACGGCGCCGCCAACCTCGTCCCGACGTTCAACTCCGTGCCCATCGGCATGCGGCTCGACTTCCACACCGAGTTGATGAGGATGAACGGGATCACCGTGCAGGGCGCGATGGCGGTCTCGACTCTCAGTTCCTTCACCCTTGCCGTGCTGACCCGCGCCCGGGCCCGCGCCCTCGCAGGTGTGGCGTGCACCCTGACCCTCGCGTCTTTCCTGATCACCCGGTTCGGGAACGTCCCGATCAACGGCCGCATCAAGCAGTGGGCCGCCACCGCTCCACCGGCCGACCACATGGAGATCCTGCGCCGCTGGGAGCTGTTCAACAACGCCCGCACGCTCAGCGCCGTCGCCGCCTTCGTGATCCTTGCCGTCCTCGTCCTCGGGCCGACCGCAGCCGGGCGACGACGGGTTCGCTGACGGGGCCACGCCGTGAGAGTAGCGCCAGGAAACCCGCGCTGACCTCCGTGAATGGAACGTTTTCCGCGCACAAAGATGCGTCAGCTCGTCGTTGACCGCCACTCCTCGGCGGGGTCAGGGTGAGGGAGCCGGACCGGATGTCTGACACCCCTTTTCCGGTCCCGCTTTTCCGGTCCTTTTTCCGGTCATCGAACTGAGCGCAGGAGGTCGTGATGCTCCACACGGACACCCGTGAAGCCACCGAGTGCGGGGAGCACGAAGCGGCTGCCGCCACCAACGAGCTGTTCTTCCAGCGGTGCCTCTGGTGCGGCACCCCCGCCTACCGCCGGTCGTTCTGCCGGGCCTGCGGATCCACGGCCTTCCGACGCGAGCGCAGCGCCGGCGCCGGAGCCGTCGTCCGCCGAACCGGCCACGCTCCGCATCACACGTGGTTCGTCGCGATGGACGAAGGCTTCAACCTGCTCTGCCAGGTCACGGGGACGGAGCCGGTCGTAGTCGGGATCGGCGCCAGGGTGAGGGTCCTACGGACGGCCGCCCCTGTCGGTCAGGGCCTGCCCGTCGTCGAGCTCACCCACCCGGCGACGTCTTCGGAGCGCTGGTGGTGAGGGCTGACCGCTCGGACGGAGCGGTGTTCGCAGGCCGGTACGACGAGAGAGGAGGGTGCGTGGGCACCCAGGACGACGCGCCGGACGAACGAGCCGGCACCGGCCGCGAAGGTGCGGGGCGCGGTGCGCTGGAAGGGCTGCGCATCGCCGACTTCTCCCGGGTTCTCGCAGGGCCCTACGCCACGATGCTCCTCGCCGATCTCGGCGCCGAGGTGGTGAAGGTGGAGAGGCCGGGCGCCGGGGACGAGACCAGGGCCTGGCACCCGCCGGCGGACCACGACGGCACCTCCACGTACTTCCTGGGCGTGAACCGGAACAAGAAGTCCGTCGCCCTGGACCTCACGACCGAGGCCGGTCTGGAACAGGCCCGTGCCCTGGTCGCCGAGTCCGACGTGCTGGTGGAGAACTTCCGTCCCGGCACGATGGAGCGGCTGGGGCTCGGTCCTCGCGAACTGCGCGCCCGGCATCCCGGGTTGGTCTACTGCTCGATCAGTGGCTTCGGCAGCGGTGCGGGCGCGGCGATCCCCGGATACGACCTGCTCGTGCAGGCCGTCGGCGGTCTGATGAGCGTGACCGGAGACGCGGCCGGGGAGCCGGTGAAGGCCGGCGTGGCACTCGTCGATGTGATCACCGGCCTGCACGCCTCGCTGGGCATCCTGGCGGCCCTCCGGCACCGGGACGCCACCGGGGAGGGCCAGTTGGTCGAGGTGAACCTGCTCGGCTCGCTGCTGTCGGCCATGGTCAACCAGGCGTCGGCGTTCGCCGTCGCCGGCGTGGTGCCGGGCCGCCTGGGCAACGCGCACCCCAGCATCGCCCCGTACGAGACCTTCCCGGCCGCCGATCGCCCGATCGCGATCGCGGTGGGCAACGACCGGCAGTTCGCGGCGCTCGCCGAGGTCGTCGGTGATCCCGGCCTCGCGCTGGACGACCGCTTCCGCACCAACGCCGACCGCGTCGCCCACCGCGCCGAACTCAGGGACCTGCTGACCGAACGGCTGGGCGTCGCCGACGCCGACCACTGGTCGGCCGTCCTGCTGGCCGCGGGCGTGCCCGCCGGACCGGTCAACACCCTCGACGAGGCATTCGCCTTCGCGGCGGAGCTCGGCCTTCCCGGCATCGTCGACATCCCCGCCGCACCCGCCGACGGGGCGGAGGGCAGGCCCTTCCGTCAGGTCGCGAGCCCCATCGCGCTGAGCGGCACGCCCGCGCAGTACCGCCTGCCGCCGCCACGTCTTGGTCAGCACACCGCGGACGTCCTCGACCGTCTTTCCGACTCCGCCACCGAACCGGAGGGATCGGTCACATGACCGATCCCCGCCCCGACACCAGCCCCCCGGGTCTCACCCACCACCATCACCGCCAGGAGCCCACGATGAGCCGCAAGCCGCTGAAGGACCCGCTCGACCTGCTCGACTTCTCCTCCACTCTCACCGACGAGGAACGGGAGATCCAGTCCACCGTCGCCAAGTTCCTCGCCGACCGGGTGCGCCCGCACCTCGGCGAATGGTTCGAGAACGCGCACTTCGCCCGCGAACTCGCCCCTGAACTCGGCAAGTTGGGCGTACTCGGCATGCATCTGGAGGGCTACGGCTGCGCCGGCACCAACGCCGTCTCCTACGGCCTGGCCTGCCTGGAACTGGAGGCGGCGGACTCCGGTTTCCGGAGCTTCGTCTCCGTGCAGGGATCGCTGTCGATGTTCTCCATCTGGAAGTGGGGTTCTGAGGAGCAGAAGCTTCAGTGGCTGCCCCGGCTCGCCGCCGGTGAGGCGATCGGCTGCTTCGGCCTGACCGAGCCCGACTTCGGCAGCAACCCCGCCGGGATGCGCACTCGCGCCGTCCGCGACGGCGGCGACTGGATCCTGAACGGCTCCAAGATGTGGATCACCAATGGCGGCATCGCCGACGTGGCCACCGTCTGGGCGCAGACCGAGGACGGCGTCCGTGGCTTCCTCGTGCCGCGTGGCACCCCCGGCTTCACCACGCAGGACATCAAGCAGAAGATGTCGCTGCGCGCCTCGGTCACCTCCGAGCTGTACTTCGACAACGTACGGCTGCCGGAATCGGCGCGGCTGCCGCTGGCGGAGGGCCTGCGCGGACCGCTGTCCTGCCTGAACGAGGCCCGCTTCGGCATCCTGTTCGGCGCGGTCGGCGCCGCCCGTGACTCCCTCCAGGCGGCCATCGAGTACGCCGACTCCCGCGTGCAGTTCGACAAGCCGATCAGCGCCTTCCAGCTCACCCAGAAGAAGCTCGCCGACATGAGCGTGTCCCTGGGCAACGCCGCACTGCTCGCCGTCCATCTGGGCCGGCTCAAGGACCAGCACCGCATCCGGCCCGAGCAGATCAGCGTCGGCAAGCTCAACAACGTGCGGGAGGCGATCGCCATCGCGCGCGAATGCCGCACCGTGCTGGGGGCCAACGGCATCTCCCTGGATTACTCGCCGCTGCGCCACGCCAACAACCTGGAGTCGGTGATGACCTACGAAGGCACCAACGAGATGCACACGCTGGTCGTCGGCCAGGCGATCACCGGATTCCCGGCGTTCCGCTGACCGCCCCGGCTGAAGGAGGACGCGTGCGCCGGGGCCCTGCGGCGGATGGCTGTCCCGCCGGAGGCGGCACTGCGATGCGCCGCGGCGTGGGCGGAGGCCACCGGTTCGCTGTTCGGTCTCCACCCCGACCCGCCGCCCCGTGCGGATAGCCAGCGGGAGCCCCTCGGCCTGCGTTGCGTGCATTGAGCAGGCCGGGGTGCCCCCGCGGGCCCGTCAACCGGTCGTCATGCGGCCAGGCGCCGGAAGCGGCTGCCGTGGAAGACCAATGGCGCACGCTCGGGTTCGGCCTTCAGGCCGTGGATCTCCAGCACGACGATGGTGTGGTCCCCTCCGGGGAACTCCGCGTGGAGCGAGCAGTCCAACCAGAGGTTGGCACGGCGGATGTACACGCTGCCGTCCTCGCCGGCCTCCCAGTCGACGTCCGCGAACCGGTCCCCGCCCTTTCCGGCCAGTGAGCGGCAGACCAGGTCCTGCCCCTCGGCCAGCACGCTCAGGCCCAGACGGCTCTGCCTGCGCAACCTCGGCCAGGTCGAGGAGGTGTCCTGGACACAGACCGACACCAGCGGGGGGTCGAGGGAGACCGGGGTGAACGTACTCGCGGCCATGCCCACCGGCGTCCCGGAGTCGAGCGCGCACAGGGCTGTCACTCCGGACGGGAAACAGCCGAACGCCTGGCGCAGCACGGCGGGATCCATCGGTGTCGCGACGAGCGGGCTCATCCGGTGACCTCCTGACCCGACAGGACCGCGCCCAGGCGACGCATCGAGCCGTTGTTCCCTGCCACATGCTGGGAGACACAGCGGACATCGCGCCAGCGACGCTGCAGGGGGCTGGAGCTGTAGAGCCCGGAGCTGCCCGACAGCGTCATGACCTCGTTGAGTATCCGGATGCCCTCGTGATGGATGTGCTGATGGCTGCCGGTGTAGCCGAACCACTCGGCCGGGGTGGGCTCCTCTCCCGCCAGGGTCCGGTCCATGACCGTACGGCCGGTCCGCTCCAGCAGGGCGTTGAGCGCCGCCGTACGCAGGTACAGCTCCGCGAACGCCTCCTGGAACACCGGATCCTCACCGATGACGACCCTCGGGTCGAACGCCGGCCGCTTGGTGGCGGCCAGTTCGGCCAAGTCGCCCAGCGCACCCTCCAGACAGCCGACGATGACGGCGTCGTGCGAGGCGCCCGTGGCCGTGTACGGCAGGTCGTAGAAGGGGGCGGGGATGTTGTTGCCGCCCATCAGAGGGCCCGTGAAGCGCTCCGGCACGAAGACGTCGTCCATGGTGAAGTCGGTGCTCTGCGTGGCACGCAGGCCCACCGCGTCCCACGTGTCGAGGAAGGTCACGTGCTCTGGGCGGATCAGCGCGACGCGCATGTCGGGGCGCCCGTCGGGCAGCGGGGGCGCGCCCTCGACCACGAAGCCCGCGAGCATCCAGTCCGGGCTGAACGAGCCGCTGGCCAGCGGCCAGCGGCCACTGATCCGGTAGCCGCCCGCCACCGGCGTCGCCGTCCCCTTCGGGGCGATCGCCCCACGGAGCATCAGGTCGGCGCCGTCGCCGAAGACCTCTGTCTCGAGCGTCTCCCGCGGCAGCGACCGCACGAAGAACCAGGCCATCGAGGCGGCCTGAACGGTCCAGCCGGTCGAGCCGTCGGCCCGGGAGATCTCCCGGATCACCCGTGCGCTCTCCACCAGGTCGAGCTGCGAGCCGCCCCATGCCGTGGGCAGGCTCATGCGGAACACGCCGGCATGGCGCAGGGCCGTGATGATCTCCGCGGGAACCGACCGGGCCGCCTCGGCCTCGGCCGACCGTGCCGCGATCTCGGACAGGTGCGCGCGGACACGGCCGAGCAGGCTGTCGTCGGTTGCCCGATCGGAGGGTGCGGGGGGCTGGAGCAATGTCGTCATGATGTGTCCTTGTACGTGGCCGCGGTCGGAGACGACCGCCGATGGCTGAAGGGGGAATCCCGGGTGTCGCTGGCTGCGGAACGTTGTGGCGAAGCACCTTCCGGGCCGTGCGGGGCGGTCCGGGAGGTCGGCACTGCCGCTCCCGCGTGAGGCGCAGGGCGGTCCGAGAGCCGCCGACGCGTCCCGTTCGCTGCCCGAATGATGTGGGGCGGAGCACAGGCGCTGCTTGTATGCGGGGGCACAGGTTTTTGCTTGGGTGAGAACAGCTCCCGGCCGGCCACAGCGGCGGAACGTCCCGCACAAATGGCCGGTCGCAGAGCGGGTCGAATATCGCCCGGAGCGTCCTACACTCCGGCCAGGAGGAGGGCCATATGCCCCGGATGACGACGCCGAGCGATGCCACGGCCGGCGAGCGACTGGAATCCTGGCGGGACGCCGTCAGCCGGAGTCTCGTCCCCATGGCGGTCCTGCCACGCGAGTGCTCCGACTTCCGCGCATCGCTGCACGCCGCGCAGGTGGGCCAAGTACAGATGTCGGTCATCACGGCCGAACCGCACAGCGTCGCGCGCACCCGACGCCACATCGCCTCCGACGCGCCCGACCTCCTCCAGCTCACGCTGCAGCTCAGCGGGCAGGGAGTGCTCACCCAGAAAGATCGTCAGGCCCAGGTGCGCCCGGGGGAAATGGTCGTCTACGACACCCGCTCGCCCTTCACCTACGACCTGCGGCAGTCCCACACCGGCCTCGTCCTGATGTTCCCCCGCGCCATGCTGCGCATCACGGAGCGTGATCTGGCGCGGGTGACGGCGAGACCGGTGCCGTGCCGCGACGGGCTCGGCAAAGTCGTACAGCCCCTCCTGTACGGGCTGGCGCGGCAGATGGGACACCTGGAGTCCTCCGGCACGCCCCGGCTCGCCGACCACGTGGTCGGCCTGATCGGAGCCCTGCTCGCGGAGCAGGCAGGGGCGGACCGGACAACCGGGGAGGACGGCCCGGACGTGCTCACCCAGCGCGTCCTCGACTACATGGAGGAGCGGCTCACCGACCCCGGGCTGAGCCCCGAAGGCATCGCGACCGCCCACCGCATCTCCCGCCGCTACCTGTACAAGTTGCTGGCCGCACAGGGACACACCGTCTCGGGCTGGATCCGGGAACAGCGTCTGGAACGGTGCCGCCGCGACCTCGCCGATCCGGCCATGGACCACCTTCCGGTCGGCGCCATCGGCGGACGCTGGGGCTTTTCCGACCCGGCCCACTTCAGCCACGCCTTCAAAGCGGCCTACGGCATGAGCCCACGGGCTGCGCGGGCGGCTGGTCGACGGCGTCAGCGGCCGTAGTGGTTCGGGGCGGCCGGCGCCCTCAGGCCGCCTGGTAGTCGAAGAACCCCTGCCCCGACTTGCGGCCCAGCAGGCCCGATTCGACCATGCGGCGCAGCAGCGGCGGCGGGGCGTACAGCGGTTCGCGGTACTCCTCGTACAGGGCCTCGCCTATCGCCGCCACCGTGTCCAGGCCGATGAGGTCGGCGAGGCGCAGCGGGCCCATGGGATGGGCGCAGCCGGCGGTCATGGCCGTGTCGATGTCCTGGGCCGTCGCGGCGCCGGAACCGACCATGCGCACCGCTGCCAACAGGTAGGGAATCAGCAGGGAGTTGACCACGAATCCTGCGCGGTCCTCGGTGACGATCGTCTTCTTGCCCAGGGTCTCGGCGGCGAAGGCGCGTACGCGCTGTTCCGTGGCCTTGGAGGTGTGCATCGAGGGGATCACCTCGACCAGCGGCATGGCAGGGACCGGGTTGAAGAAGTGCAGGCCCACCACCGCCTGAGGACGTCCGGTCACGGCCGCGAGCCGGGCGATGGGGATCGAGGAGGTGTTGCTGGCCAGCACGGCGGACGGGTTGGTGAGCACCTTGTCCAACTGCTGGAACAGCTCTGTCTTGGCCCGCTCGTCCTCGACGGCGGCTTCGATCACCAGATCGGCGCCGGACAGCCGGGAGAGGTCGGCGGTGACCGAGATTCCTGCGAGGGCGTGGGCGCGGTCTTCCGGGCCGATGGCGCCGTGCTTCTCCGCCTTGAGCAGTGAGTCGGCGACGCCCGTCAGCCCGGCGCGGGCCCTGTCCTCGGTGACGTCGCACAAGGTGACGTGCAGCCCGGCCCGGGCGCAGACCTCGGTGATGCCCCGGCCCATCTGCCCGGCGCCGACGACGCCCACGTGCTTGATCGATGTCATGTGCTCCTCCGCCTGTTCCCGTGTCCGACGGCGGTTTGCCGACGCCGTGACGGCCTGTGCCGCGGTGTCGAGACTAGGCCGGGAACAACCCCTCTGACCTGCTGCGATGATGCGTTTTCCGCGCACAAACATGCGCCGGCACGGTGTCGGTCAGGCGCGTCGAGAGGAGCCGGTGCCGGAAAGCGGCGGCTTCAGCCGGTGGTGACCGTGGCGGCAGCCGCCTCCCGCAGACGGCGGATCACACCGCGCACCGCGGGCGAGGTCTCGCCCCTGCGGAAGGCGCCGACCAGACTGGTCGTCAGCGCCACGTCGGCCAGCGGACGGTAGGCCACTCCCGGGATCTGGACGCGGCGCAGCGAATCGGGGACCAGGGCGACCGCGAGACCTCCGCCGACCATGGTCAGAGCGGCGATGAAGTCCCGTACCGGGGGAGCACACCGTGGGCTGAAGTCCCCTCGCTCCGCCACTTCGAGGATCTGGTCGCGGCAGCCGTACTCCTCGTCGAAGTGCGGGGCGACGAAGCACTCGTCGCGCAACTGTGCAGCCGGTACCGCCTCGTAGGCCGCCAGCGGGGCGCCGGCCGGCAGGGCCAGGACGACGTCCTCGGTGAGCAGGCGGGTCGCCGTGACCTCGGGCGGGTACTCCGGCCTGAAGCGCAGGAACCCGACGTCGACGTCCCCGCAGACCAGCGCCTCCAGTTGGGCGGGTGTCTCCAGCTCGCGGACCTGGACGGTCAGTTCGGTGCCGGGAGCGGCGCAGCGGGTGAGGACGTCGGTGAGCACCCCGGAGAACGCGGCCGAGGCGACGTAGGCGATCTGTGCGTGACCCAGTTCTCCGCGACCGGCGCGCCGGCCTATGGCCTCGGCCCGGGCGGCCTGGGCGAGGGTCAGCCGAGCCTCCTCGAGGAAGAGCAGCCCGGCGCTGGTGAGCGCGGGGCGGGTACGCCGTCCGCGGTCGATGAGCCGCACACCGAGGTGTGACTCCAGTGCCCTGACCTGGGCGCTGAGAGCCGAGGGGGCCAGGTGCAGACGGTCGGCCGCCCGTGCGAAATGCAGTTCCTCCGCGACGACGACGAACGATTCGAGCCAGCGCAGTTCCATCGGCTCCTCCATCCCGCCGGGCCCGTTCCGAGGAGGGAACGGGCTGGGCGTACGGCCTGTGGTGAGAACACCCCGCGGCGCTCGTCAGGGCAGAACAGGATCGCCGCGGGGTGAGTATGGGGCAGGGGCCGTCGGCAGCATGGCCGGTGGCGGTTCAGGGGATGACGACGTAGTTGCTGAATCCGCCGTCGCGGTCCTCGAGTCCCGAGATCGCCTCGTTGACCCTGGCCAGTGGGAAGGGCTTGGTCTGCAGGTACGACAGGTCCAGGGCACCGGTGGCCACCATGTCGGCGAGTTCCTGCCCCTGTGCGGTGGAGAACCAGTTGGAGCCGATCAACTGCACCTGTTCGTCCATGAGCCACTTCACGTCCACGGGCAGCCGGTCGGCGACGCCGCCGACGTTGACGACCCTGCCGCCGCGGCGGACGCCCTGCATGGAGTCGAGCATCGTCTCCACCGGGGCCTTGGCGCCCAGCGCGCTGATCACGTAGTCGGCGCCCTCGCCGCCGGTGCGGGACTTGGCCCATTCACCGGTGGAGCCGTCGCCGAGCCGCATGACCTCGATCCGCCCCGGGGCCAGTTCCTCGACGCGCTTGAGGAGTTCCTCGTTGCGGCCGGTCCCGAGGACCCGGGAGGCGCCGGAGGCGAGCGCGAGCAGGGTCGACGCGACACCGAGGGTGCCCGTGATCCCGTCGATGAGGGCGACCTGGCCGGGGCCGGCGGCGGCGTTCCTGAGGGCGCCGTAGGACGTGCCGATGTAGCCGAGCTTGCCGGCCTGCTCGAACGTCATGTTGTCGGGAAGGTTGACGATCGAGGACTGGGGGGCGGTCATGTACTGCGAGAACCCGCCGTACGGATACAGGTCGAAGATCCGCTGGCCGTCGCGGGAGGTGCTGAAGTAGCCGTTCAGCGTGAAGTAGCGGCAGCGGCTCAGTTCACCGCCCCGGCACACCTGGCAACTGCCGCACCCGCGCAGCGGGTTGACGTACACCCGGTCGCCGGGCTTGGTGTGCAGCACCGCCTCGCCGACCGCCTCGACCACACCCGCGGCGTCCAGACCGAAGATCGCGGGGAACTCGGGCAGTGGCTGGTGCGGGAACCAGGTGGGCCAGTTGTTGATCACGTTGGCCATGTTCGGCACGATCCCGCACGCCTTGACCCGTACCAGCACGTCGGTCGCCCGCGGGGTGGGCACGTCGATGCTGTCGATCGACATCGGCTCACCGAGCGCGTGCAGTCGTGCAGCGAGCATTTTCGCCATCGAAATACTCCTTGGAAATACTCCGTCCCGACGGTCGGGGGGCGGAGGAAACTTTTCGGCGACCGAGGCGGCGTCCCGGCGGCTCGGCAGTCACTTCTCACGTTCTGAGGGGCCTTTACGGCGCCGAGTTCTACGATTTCGGGAAGGGATTCGGGTAATTTACCTCGAGGTCGATGTCCAGCAGCCCCATGATGCGGACGCCGGAGTTGTACCAGGCGATGGACAAGGACAGTTCGACCATCTGCCGGTCCGTCAGCAGGTCGGCGGCGGCACGCCAGGTCTGCTCGGAGACGTCGACCTGGAGCGTGGACTCCTTGGCGAGGCGCATCACCGCCTTCTCCGTGTCGTCGAACAGGTCCGAAGACTCGAAGTCGGCCACCGCCGCGAGCTGTTCCTCGGTGAGTCCGGCCTTGAGCCCGTGCGACTGGTGGTGCGCGACCTCGTACGCGGACCGGGTCGCGTATCCGACGGTCAGGATCGCCAGTTCCCGCAAGCGGGCGCTGAGATCGGCGGCGCGCAGCGAGTTGGCGTAGGTCAGGAAGGCGTCGAGCTGGGCCGGCGCGTTGGCCAGGGCGAGGAAGATGTTCGCCGTCGGTACCTTGCGTTCGGCTTCCAGCCGGTCGTACAGGGGTTTCTGTGCCGGGTCCGCGTCCTCGCGGTTCAGGTAGGGCACGCGTGCCATGGTGTCTCCTCGGGTGACGCAGGGGTGAAAGGGCCGGACCGGGCAGGGGTGAAAAGGCCGGACCGGGTCACGGGGCGGACTGCTCCAGCAGGAAGCGTTCGAGTGACATCGGCTTCGGCAGCTCGGCCGGCGGGATCAGCGGCGCGCCGAGGAAGGGCGACGCCTCGAAGTACCACTTCTCCAGGGCCGGCAGACCCCAGCGGGCGTTGGTGCTCAGTGACGCTGCGTCCCAGCGGACGGGCTCGATCTCGGTGTCGATCGTCTGGTAGTGGCTGTTGAAGACCTCCACCCGGTGCCCGTCGGGGTCGCGGAGGTAGACGAAGAGCATCCCGCCCGGCCCGTGCCGGCCGGGGCCGCGCTCCACACCGTCGCCATAGCCGAGGATGCCCGCCCAGTCGCAGGCGGTGAAGATGTCGCGGCTCTCGGAGACGGTGTAGGCGAAGTGATGCAGGGCCGGCCCGGTGTTCTCGACGATCGCCAGGTCCAGACAGGTGCCCTTGCGGTACATGAAGGCGCCCAGCAGTTTGTCGCCGTGCTCCAGGTACTCCGAGTTGCGGAAGCCGAGCTCGCTGTAGAACGCGCACAGCTCGTAGGTGTCGGGCGCGAAGATCTGGTAGTGGTCCAGCCGCTGCGCGTGGGCGCCCTTGTAGGAGGCGAAGTCGATGTGCAGCCGAGGCCGGGTCTCCATGTGCGCGCACAGTTCGAGCGGGGTGCCGATGGGATCGCTGACGTGCAGGGTGCGGCCCTGGTAGGGGGCGTCGACCCACTCGGCTGGCAGCCCCCGCTCACGGAACCAGGCGTACGCGAGATCCAGATCCTCGTCGAAGAAGACCCGGTAGCCGACCCGCCTGCACGATCCGGCCCCCTCCTCGTCCAGCTCCAGCACGAGGCTGTGGTGGCACGCCTCGGCCAGGCCGCGGAGGTAGCAGGTGCGTTCGTCCTCGTCGCTGACGACGAGACCCAGCGCGTTCACGTAGAAGTTCCGGCTCTCGGCGAGATCGGCGACCGTGAGACGGACGTGACTGGAGCGGGTGATGTTGAAACTCGGGCGCAGATTGACGGGTGGCAGCATGCTGGTCTCCGTGCTCGGATCGGCTTTGGAATTCGAATGACCTTAATGCTCCGAAGCCGATTCATGGCCTGGGGGCAAAGGACGTGGGGTCGGCGAACGGGAAAGCGGACCAGCCGCTGAATTCTGCGGAATCACCGAGGGACTCCTCGATGCGCAGAACCTCGTTCCACTTCGCCATGCGCTCGGAGCGGGTGAAGGATCCGACCTTCAGCTGGCCGGCGTCCCAGCCGACGCTCAGATGGGCGATGGTGATGTCCTCGGTCTCCCCGGAACGGGCCGAGACGATCGTGCCGAAGCCGGCCTCCTTTCCGGCCCGCAGGGCCTGGAACGCCTCCGTGACCGTGCCGGCCTGGTTCGGCTTGATGAGGACGGCGTTCACCGCTCCGCCGGTGGCCGCGGCCTCCACCCGCTTGGCGTTCGTGACGAGGTAGTCGTCGCCGATCACCTGGCAGTGGCGGCCGTGGCGCCGGGTGAACTCCAGCATTCCGTCGTGGTCGTCCTCACCCACCGGATCCTCGACGGACAGGATCGGGTACTGCCGGATCCAGCCGCCCAGCATGTCGATCAGCGCCTCGGTGTCCAGTGTGCGGTCGTCCAGGGCCAGGGTGTACTTGCCGGCACTGCCGAACTGCGAGGCCGCGACGTCCAGGGAGATGCCGACCTGGGTGGCGGGGGCGAACCCCGCGCTTTCGATGGCGAGGCTCAGCGTCTCCAGCGCTTCCTCGTTGGTGTCGAAGGCGGGCCAGAAGCCGCCCTCGTCGGCGACGCCCTGGGCCTTGCCGGCGGCGCGCATCAGGCTCCCGGCCGCCCGGTAGATCTCCGCCGTCCAGTCCAGTGCCTCGGAGAAGCTCCGTGCCGCGGGACAGACCACCATGAAGTCCTGGACGTCGACGCGGCGGTCCGCGTGGGCGCCGCCGCCGAAGATCTGGATCTCCGGCAGCGGGATGTGGACCGGCCGCCCGCCCGCCAGGTGCTGCCACAGTGGTACGTCCGCCGAAGCGGCGCCGGCGTGCAGGACCGCCATGGACGTGGCCACGATCGCGTTGCCGCCGAGACGGCCGCGGTCGGGGGTTCCGTCCAGGTCCACCAGAAGGCGGTCGACGGCCTCCTGGTCCGCCGCGTCGAGGTCCAGCAGAGCGGGCGCGATCTCACGGTTGACCGACGCCACCGCGCGCCGGACGTCGAGCCCGCCGAATCGGTTGCCGCCGTCGCGCAGGTCGAGCGCCTCGCCCTGCCCCGTCGAGGCCCCCGCGGGTGCGATGGCACGCCCGATCGCGCCGTCCGCGAGGTGGACCTCGACCTCGACGGTCGGCCGGCCGCGTGAGTCCCACACCCTGCGACCGTGGAGCTTGGCGATCCGCGTGTCTGTCATGACAGTGCGACCTTTCGGAGTGGGGAGCGATGAGCGCGGGCCGGTGCCGCCGTTGCCGGCGTCCGTGCCTGGCGTGGCGGGACGGATCGCGGGAGAGGGCGGACCCGACGGTGCGACACCCCGGACCAGTACCGCGACGCCGGGCGCGGGAGAAGGGCCGTACAGCTCTCTTCGTGGTCCCGGCGCGGCCGGCGATGGAATCCGGGGCACAGGGAGATCACGGGGTTGCCCGACCATCGCGCCCGAAGAATGCTAACGATAGCGCAATCCTGCGAAGAGCTGGCGGTCCTGTCAAGGGGCAGGCAACCCCAGGATCGGTGCGGCCGTTGATCGTCTCGCGGCGTTGGCGCGCCTGGGCGTGAGTGCTATCGTTCGCACAATCTGGTCGCACCCCCGGCAGGGTCCGCCGGCTCCGGTCGTTGCCGACGTCGAAAGTGAGCCCCCTATGGCATCCGAACCCTTGGCGACGCCGATGACCCTCACCACGGTTGTCGCCAGCACGCGCCCCGGACGCGTCGGCAGATCCGTCGCGGACTGGTTCACCGCCAGGGCCGCGGAACACGACGGGTTCGAGTCGCACCTCGTCGATCTGCGCGAACTCGCTCTGCCCTTCTACGACGAGCCGCACCCGCCGGCGCTGCGGCAGTACACCAAGAGCCACACCGTGGAGTGGAGCCGGATCGTGGACGCGTCGGACGCGTTCGTCTTCGTCACCCCGGAGTACAACGGCGGCTTCCCGGCCCCGCTGAAAAACGCTTGGGACTACCTCGTCGTGGAGTGGCAGCACAAGCCGGCCGCGTTCGTCAGCTATGGAGGGGTGTCGGCGGGCACCCGGGCGGTGCAGATGGCCAAGCAGGTGGTGGCGAACCTCAGGATGCTGCCGATCGGTCCTACCGTGAGCATTCCGTTCGTCAACGAAGTCGTCGCGGAGGGCGTCTTCCGGCCCGGCAAGATGCACGAGACCGCCGCCGAGCAGGTGCTCGATGAACTCGCCCGTACCGCCGGCGTCATGCGCGGGTTGCGTGGCGGAACGCACTGAAGACGTACCGACGTGAACCGGCTTGACCGAAGTGACCGGGCAAGTCGGGTGGGGGCCCCGCCCCGAACCGAGGGCCCGGCAGCGCCTCAGCCCCGCCCGGAGGCCGTCGTCACCGCGCCAGGGGGTGCCGTGCTGCCCCGCAGGACAAGCGACCCGAGGGAGACCGACGTGTACGGCCCGTCGTTGTCCGGCTTGGTCTTGAGGCGGCGCATCAGCCACAGTGCGCAGCCGGTGGCCATCTCCTGGATCGGCAGGCCGGTCGTGGTGAGGCCCGGCCCCCACCAGGAGAAACCCGGTTCGTCCCCGAACCCGACCACGGACAGCTCCCCGGGTACTTTCACGCCCTGTTCGGACAACTCCTCCAGCACGCCCAGGGTGAGCTGAGTCGATCCCAGGACGAGTGCCGTGGGCCGGTCCGGGCCGTCCAGCAGCCGGCGCGTCGCCCGGCGGCCGTGGTCCACGGACGAGGGGGGCCACAGCTCTGTGCGCCCGGCGTCGTCCGGCAGGCCGCCTTCGCGCAGGGCGCTGCGGAATCCGCGCAGCCGCTCGGCGCCCGTGGGAAGCTCCTCGGGACCACCCATATAGGCGATGCGAGTGTGGCCCAGCTCCACCAGGTGGGCGGTGGCCTGACGCAGGGCCTCGTGATCGTCCACGCCGAACCACTGGGAGCCGAGGGCGGGGTGACGGCGCAGTAGTTGCAGGTGCGGCAGGGTGCGCAGGAGCTTGACGGAGTCGCCGTGCGGGCGCGCGGTGGGCACGATGATGACGCCCGCGACGCGGTTGGCGGACAGTTCCCGCAGGTGGCGCAGCTCCACCAGCCGGTCGTCGTCGGTCTCCGAGAGCATCAGCTGGAAGCCCTCGGCCTGCATGTTCTTCGACAGTTGATGCGCGATGGTCGAGTAGAAGCTGTTGCGGATGTCCGGGATCACCAACGCGACCACGTTGCTCGACGCTCCCCGCATCATCCGCGCCGCACGGTTCCCCACGTAACCCATCTCGGACGCGGCCTGGCGGACCCGGAACTTGGTCTCCTCGCTGATGCGGGGATCGTCGGAGAGCGCCCGGCCGACCGTCGAGACGGAAACCCCGAGGCGTTCGGCGATGTCCCTGGTCGTGATCACGTAAGCGACTCCCTCGGGCGACTGGTCCGGTGCCACTGCTT
The DNA here is from genome assembly GCF_055562795.1 of Streptomyces sp. NPDC016851. Classification (NCBI taxonomy): domain Bacteria; kingdom Bacillati; phylum Actinomycetota; class Actinomycetes; order Kitasatosporales; family Streptomycetaceae; genus Streptomyces; species Streptomyces sp. NPDC016851. The sequence continues at coordinate 199,668 of NZ_JBVHEP010000014.1, read as the reverse complement.
CCCGCGTGCCAACGATAGCAATCCCCTCGCGCTCCGCGGTCGGAATGCGGGGACGTCGGAGTCGATCACTGCTTTATGCTAACGTTAGCACTCCTGGAGGGGCCCTTGCAGCCGTCTGCGGCTGCCTAGTTGCGGAGGTTTCCGTGAGGATCGTCAGGTATGCCGTCGACGGGGCGCGCCATTACGGGGAATTCGAAGAGGGTGACGCCAGGATCGTGCGATGCGAAGGCGATCCCTTTACCGGGATGTTCCCCACGGGGCAGGTCGACGAAGTCGGTGACGTGGTCGTTCTCCCGCCTCTCGAAAGGCCGCGGATCTTCGGGTTCGCCTACAACTACGCCGCACACGTCGACGAAACCGACCGGGACGTCCCGGAAGTTCCCGTGTGTTTCATGAAGCCGAGCACCGCTGTCGTTGGACCCGGCGATGCCATCGTCTATCCGGCGGACGGTGAACTCATTCATTTCGAAGGCGAGTTGGTGGCCGTCATCGGAAAGGAAGCCCGCCATGTGAACGCTTCCGAGGCCCATGAGTACATCCTCGGCTACACATGCGGCAATGATGTCAGCGACCGTATCGTCCAGCGCAGGGAAAGCGCCTTCGGAACACTGCTGATCGGGAAGGGCCAGGACACGTTCGCTCCTCTCGGACCGCTCATCGCCACCGGACTCGACCCCTCGGACCTGGCACTGACGACCCGGGTGAACGGCGCCGTGGCACAGTCGGCGAGCACGGCCGACCTGCTGCTCGCCGTGCCCGACCTCGTCGCCTATCTGAGCCGCTACCTGACGCTGCTGCCCGGAGACGCGATCATGACCGGAACGCCGTCCGGTGTCGGGCCGATCCGTCCCGGGGACGAGGTCGAGGTGGAGATCGAGGGCATCGGCGTCCTGCGCAACCCGGTCGTGGCCGAGAGCCGCTGAACCGCGGATGCCCGCCAAGTGACCGCTCGCCAGGGCCTGTTCCACCGCTCGGTGGTGGAACAGGCCCTGCGGTGTGTCGGCGCAGGGACCTCGCCCTGTCACCGGAGAACCCGTGTCGCACCAGCAGATCGGCTGGTGCGACACGGGTTCTCCGGTGACAGGGAAGCCGGCCCGTCAGCGGACCGCGTTGTTGAACAGCGAGGTGCGGACGAAGGCCAGGGCGGCGACGCCCACCAACGGCAGGGCCGTGACCTGCAGCAACCCGGCCCGGCTCCAGCCGAAGGAGTCCACCAGGGCGGCGAAGAACAGGCCCGAGAAGGCTGCCGTTCCGTAATAGCTGGTGACGAAGAGGCCGGAGGCGCGTCCGATCTGCGCGGGACGGACGGCCCGCTGCATCGCGTTGTTGGTGTTCGGATAGATGAAGCCGAGACCGAAGGCGCCCATGAGGAAGGCGAACACGCACTGCAGGCCGACTCCGGCTTGTGTCGTGTAGATGCACACGCTGACGGCGGATACGGCCAGCAGGCTCACGATCAGCAGAGTGCGCTGGTTGACGCGGTCACCGAGCCAGCCGCCGAAGAGGGCCGTCATGCCCCCGAAGCCGAGGAGGCTCATGGCCAGTGCGGCCTGTTCGGGGGAGTAGTGCAGCGAGGTGATGAGGTACGTCGGGTAGAGGCCGAGGAACCCGTAGATGGCCACACCGCTGACGATCGAGTGGACGACCAGCGCGATGGTGTTGCGGTTGTAGGGGGAGGCCGGCATGTACTCGTAGGTCCTGGTCGAGACGGTCTTCTCCACGGAGTGCTCGGTCAGGCCGGCCTTCACGAGGAACAGGGAGGCGGCGGCGATCAGCAGCCCGGCCGCGCCGAAGAGATAGAAGGGCGAGTGCCAGGTGCCGTGCGCGTTCATCAGGCGGACGCCGATGAGCGGGGCGATGAACACGCCGAGGGAGTAGCCCACCCCGATGATGCCGAAGGCGAGGCCGCGGCGGTGGGCGAAGAAGGCGCCGATCGCCGCGAAGATGGCGGCGGACTGCATGCCCTCGCCGAAGCCGGAGACGACCCGGTACAGGGTCATGTCGGCGAATCCGGTCGCCAGCGGGGTGGCCATCGTGCCCAGGGAGTAGATCACGATGCTGGCCAGCAGCACGGTCTTGCGGCGGAAGCGGTCCAGCAGGTAGCCGGCGGGCAGGCCCGCCAGGGCCATGCCGAGAGTGAAGTTCGTCGCCAGCAGCCCGCCTTGCTCGAGGGAGAACCCGTACTCCGCGCGGATGGCGGGCAGCAGCGGGGGAAAGACCTGGCGGTCCATCGCGTTGACCATGTAGGAGAGGACCACCAGAAGGAAGCCGACCCCGATCATGACGCGTGAAATGGGGGGACGGCTGCTTTCCTGTGCGTCGCCGACGGGCACTGCACTGGTGTCGACTTGCGCTGCGTGAGTCATAGCGGCTCCTGAGAGGAAATGGGCCGCGGCGTGCCGCGGCGGAGCTACCACCGGTACGGGGCGCGTACGGGCGGTGACGAGAAGCGGTGAGCTGAACACGGACTCGTGCCGGCGAGGGCGAAATGCTGCCGACAACCGGCGGATCGGGGGGCGGTGGGCTGCCGCGCGGTCGGACACCGTCAGCGGAATACAGCCCGACTTCGCCCGTCGGGGACGTCCGTGGCTATGGCGTCTTCGACGGCCGGACATCGTGCGGACACTTGGCGGTCACACGGTCGGCGCTGGCAGAAACCATGGAGGCAAGTACCCGGCGAGTCAAGACGTGAGGGGAGGATTTCTTCGCCGGTATTCGCTTTCACCAGGAGTATCGGCATTCGGGCTGCGGCAGAGGCCCGCCGGAGGATGTCGTCCCAGGAGCACATGCCGAAACCTTGACGTCCCGCAAGTCCTCGGTGCTATCGTTAGCACCGCGTGGCTATGACAGAGTGATGCGACGTGCCCCGGCTTCTCGTGACCCGTTCCAGGGACGTACCGCGACGCCCGGACCGACCACAAGTCGGCGAGCGCCGGCATCGAACCGAGTCCAGCGACTCAATTCCCTCTCCGCTCCACCCGGGGTGGCCGGCAGTCCCGTCGGACAGGCTGCCGGCCACTCGCGGGTGGCGATCACACCGATCACCGGTCGCGACCGGGCCTGACGCTCGCCGCCTGCCGCGGCCGTACGAGTTCTGCGAGGACGACCTGCCATGACTTCACCGAGCCGTCTGGGCACCGTGCTGCTCACCGACTACGCCTGGCCCGACGACTCCGTCGAGCGATCCGTCATCGAGAAGGCGGGCCACACCCTGGTGACCGGCCCCGCCGAACCCGCCTCCGCCGAGGCGATCGAGGAACTGGTCGCCGAGCACCGGCCCGCCGGAATCCTCACCTGCTGGGCCCCCGTCTCCGCCACCGCGATCGGGGCCGCACCCGACCTGCGCATCGTGGCCAGACTCGGCGTCGGCCTGGACAACATCGCAGTGGAAGCCGCCACCGAGCGGGGGGCGTGGGTCACCAACGTCCCGGACTACTGCGTCGAGGAGGTCTCCGACCACGCCGTCGGCATGGTGCTCGCCTGGACGCGGGGCCTGGCGGTGTTCGACCGCGAGGTCAGAGCCGGACGATGGAACCCCGCGAGCGCCCGGCTGCGCCGGTTGTCCACGCTGACCTGCGGCATCGTCGGCTACGGACGCATCGGACGGGCCACCGCGGCCAAGCTCGGCGCGTTCGGCTGCCGGATCCTGGCCCACGACCCCCACCCGCCGAAGGACGCCCCCGGCGTGGAGCAGGCGGGCCTGGAGGAACTGCTGCGCCGCAGTGACGTGGTGATCCTCCACGTGCCGCTCACCCCCGGCACGCACCACATCATCGGCGCCGAGCAGCTGGCGCTCATGAAACCGGGCGGCCTGCTGGTCAACGTCAGCAGGGGCCCTCTGGTGGACACCGACGCGGTCGTCAAGGCGCTCGACAGCGGGCACCTCGACTCGGCCGCGTTCGACGTACTGGAGTCCGAACCGCACGTGCCCGCCGCGCTGCTGGACCAGCCGGGCGCGCTGATCACCCCCCACGTCGCCTTCTCCTCCGACGCCTCGGTGACGGAGCTGCGCCGCCGCGCTGCCGAAGAAGTCGTACGAATCCTGGCGGGCGAGCCGCCGGCCCACGCCTGCAACAGCCCCCGTGGCCTGACCACCGGCGCGGGTGAGCGGCGATGAGTCCCGCCTCCGCGCAGGCATGTCCGGACTCCGTGCTGTCCGGCTTCCTGACCGCCCATGGACTCGCCCGCCCTGGTGAGAGCGCACGCTGGACCCCGCTCGCCGGCGGTGTCTCGTCCGACCTGTGGCGGGTGGACCTGCCGGGACGCTCCCTCTGCGTCAAGCGCGCCCTGGCCCGGCTCAAGGTGGCCGCCGACTGGCAGGCACCGGTGTCGCGCAACGCCTACGAGTGGGCGTGGATGCGGTTCGCGTCCCGGCACCGACCGGAGACCGTGCCGGAGCTCCTGGCCCACGACCCCGGAGCCGGCCTCTTCGCCATGGCGTATCTGCCCCCCGAGCGGTACCCGATGTGGAAGGCGCAACTGCTCCACGGAGAGGTGGACGTGACGACCGCGGCGGCCGTCGGAGAGGCGCTCGGCATGCTGCACGCGGCGAGCGCGGGCGACGCGTCCCTGGCCGCCGAGTTCGCCACCGACGACAACTTCCACGCACTGCGCATCGAGCCGTACCTGCTCGCCACCGCGGCAGCCCACCCGGCCCTGAGCGACATCCTGCACGGTCTCGCCGAGCGCACGACCGCCACCCACCTGGCCCTGGTCCACGGTGACGTCAGCCCGAAGAACATCCTCGTCGGCCCGTCGGGGCCCGTGCTGCTGGACGCCGAGTGCGCCTGGTACGGAGACCCGGCCTTCGACCTCGCCTTCTGCGTCAACCACCTGCTCCTCAAGAGCCTGGTACTGCCCGGGCACCGGACCGGCCTCCTGCGGTCCGCGCGCACATTGGCCGAGGCATACGTGCGGTGCGTCGACTGGGAGCCCCGGCCTGCCGTCGAGGCACGAGCCGCCGCCCTGTTGCCCGCGCTGCTGCTCGCCCGCGTGGACGGCAAGTCCCCGGTGGAGTACCTGACGGAGGACCGGCACCGGCTGTTCGTCCGCACGGCGGCATCCGCCCTGCTCCGGGCACCGGCCTCGACGGTGGACGACGTGCTGGACGCCTGGACCACCGCGCTGACGACCCTGACCGAGCCCGGCGCCGACCGGCCCGACTGACCGACGGGTTCGACGCGTCCGGCGGACCCGACCGAGGAGAGACACATGCGCAGAGTCGTCACCGGCCACGACGAGGACGGAAGGTCGGTCGTCGTCAGCGACGGCCCCGTCCCGCGCAGCCGCGAATTCAGCAGCCTGCCGGGCTGGGTGTCCCGCCTGCCCTGGGCCACCGACCCCGGCGAACCGGTCGGCCGGGCGGGGGAGGACCCCACGCCGAAGGTGACCAGCCTGCTCCCGGCCCCAGGAGGCACACGGTTCATCGTGCTGACCTTCCCACCGGACACCGCGATGGCCGACCCGGCCTTCGACCCCGTCGCCTTCGACCGGGAGCAGCGGGCCGACTCGCCCGGTATCGCGGAACTCATCGGGCCCGACGGCATGCACACCACGCCGACTGTCGACTACGGCATCGTGCTGCAGGGCGAGATCGTCCTCGAACTCGACGACGGCCACCGCACCCGGCTCTCGGCAGGGGACATCGTGATCCAGAACGGGACCCGCCACGCCTGGCGCAACCACGGCGACCGACCGGCCACGGTGGCCTTCGTGCTCATCGGCGTCCCGCACGACGGCGAACGAATCTGAGCGGGGCTCGTGCGGTCACACCGTGGCATCCGGCTCGGGGTCGGGGACCGCCTGAGCCCAGGTGGCCATGGCCTCGAGGACGTCGCGCAGCTCCTCACCGAGAGGGGTGAGGCGGTACTCCACGCGCGGGGGGACCTCCGCGTAGGTGGTACGGGTGACGATGCCGTGGGTCTCGAACTGGCGCAGCCGGCTGGTCAGGGTGTGCGGACTGATACCGGGCAGGGCATCGCGCAGTTCGGTGAAGCGGTGGGGGCCGTGCAGGAGTTCGCGCACGATGAGGGTGGCCCAGGGGCCGTTGAGGAGGGTGAGGAACCGGGCGACACCGCACTCAGGAAGGCAGGGATTGGTCACTTTTCGAGAGTAGCCCATTAGTGCAGTTGATGTAACTGGTGCAGTGTGTGCACTAATGACTCCATGACCTACGTGATCCATGGCGCCACCGGCGCCCAGGGTGCCCCTGTCGTCTCCGCTCTCGCCGCCGCGGGAAGGCCCGTGACCGCTGTGACCCGCAACGCCGACGCCGCGGTGGACGGCGCGCGTGTCGTGGCCGCCGCCTACTCCTCCTCCGCCGACCTGACCGACGCCTACCGTGGCGCCGACGGAGTGTTCGTCCACCTGCCGGTGGCCGCGGAAGAGGACCGCCAGGTCTTCGCGGGCAACATCCTCACCGCCGTCCGCGCGGCCCGGCCGGCCCGCGTGGTGTTCTCCACCAGCGGCTTCTCGATCGATCCGGCCACCGGCGGTGCCGCCGCGACGCTGGCTTCCGGCCTGGCCGACAGCGGCGTGTCCCATGCGGTGATCGCGCCCGAGCTGTACCTGGAGAACCTGCTCATGCCCTACGTCATCGACTCGGTCCGGGAGCGCGGTGTTCTGCCTTACCCCATCCGGGCCGACTTCCCCGTCTCCTGGGCGTCCCACCTGGACATCGCCGACACCGCCGTCGCCCTGTTCGAGCGCCCGGACGTCACCGGTGTGGTCTCTGTCGGGCAGTACCCGGCGATCACGGGGCCGGATCTGGCCGAGGCGTTCGGCGCCAGGCTGGGGCGGGACGTGGTCTTCGAGCCGATCACCCCTGAGGAGTTCCGTACTTCGGTCGCGCCCCTGATCGGCGAGGGCGCGGCTGCCGACGTCGCGGGGGCCTACGAGGCGATGAGTGCCATGCCGGGCCGCTCGATCGCGCCGGAGACCTCGGCCCAGAAGCTGCTGGACGTCACTCCTCGGACCACGAGCCAGTGGCTGGCCGACGTCGGGCTGTGATCACCTGACCACCTTCGCGCGGGGTGGATAACCCCGCATCCAAGCCAGGCGCTGGGCTCCATGAGGTGCCCGGCGCTGCGGCGTCCCCGGAATCGCCTTCGATTCAGAGTGGAACGATCCCCAATCGGATGCCGAGCCCGATGAGTGCGGAGCCCATGACCCTGTCCAACACTGCCGCGAGTCCGGGGCTCGCGAGTCGGCGGCCCACTCGGGTCAGCAGATAACTCATTCCCGGATACCACGTCATGAGCACCGCGGTGTGCGCGGCGAGCAGTGCAGTGGCCGCCGGGACGACCGCATCGTCCGGCCCGATGAACTGGGGGAACACGGTGGTGTAGAAGATCCCCACCTTGGGGTTGAGCACGTCGCCGATGAGACCGCGGCGGAATCCGCCGAGCGTGGACAGCTCGGGCGCGAGCCTGTCGGGCCGCTGGACCGCCGGCCGGCGCCGGGCCGAGCGCAGGGCCTGCACGCCCAGCCAGATCAGGTACGCCGCGCCCGCGAGCCGGAGCACGTCGTATGCCACGCGCGAGGTCGCCAGCAGCGTGGCGAGCCCGAGGACGGAGGCCGCTGCCCAGAAGACCTTGCCGAGCGTCAAGCCGACCGTGGCGGCGACCGCGGCACGCTGACCGCCCTGTCGCGCGCAGCCGAGCACGACCGTGAGATTGGCGCCCGGAGTTGCCGCAAGGACAAGGCAGAGCAAAACGAAGGAGCCCAGTTGGGCCCAACTGGGGCCTAGCACGCCGGTTCACCGCAGTCGGCTGCCCGCCCGACCACCCGCACCGGCTCTTCGGGTGACGGTTCGCGTGGCGGCGCAGGCCCGTCCTTGAGGAGGTCCCCGGCCAGCAGCACGCGGAGGCGGCCGCACGCGCACCGCTGGTAGCGCACCCAGCCCAGGGAGGTCGAGTGCTTCGACAGTGTGAGGAAGAGGCATGGAGTCATGCCGTGAGCGTGATGCAATGAGTAAATGCATTTCAACGCTTACGGCGGCAATGCGGCCCTGCTGGCGGCGGCCCTGGCCAACCTCGACGACGGGTGCGATGCCCGCACGGTCGAGACACTGCTGGCCGAGCACTGGGTGGCACGCCCCGATCTGACCGCCCAGCAGTTGCAACTGCTGCTGGCCTGGCGCCTGCGCCTGTGGGAGGCGTTCGCGGCCCCCACCAGGCCGGAGCAGGTCGATGCCGTCAACAGGCTGCTGACCGAAGCGGCGGCCCGCCCGTACGTGTCCACACACGACGGTCAGCCGCCGCACCTGCACTACGCCGACGAGAACGCCGACGTCGTCACGCGCGTGCGGGCCGCCACCGCGGCCGGACTCGCCCTGGTCCTCACCGAGACGGATCCTTGCCGTCTCGGGAGGTGCTCGGCACCGGACTGCCGCGCCGTCTTCGTCGACACCTCCCGCAACGGCCGCCGCGCGTACTGCTCACGCCAGTGCGCCACCCGGGTCCACGTGTCCGCGCACCGCGACCGCAAGCGGCGGCGGTAGGGCCCCGCCTGACGGAGAGGACGGTCCGGGACCGGGTCGGGGAACTTCAAAAGGGGTGGTTTTGATCCGTGAGTTCGACGTCTCACTGGTGGATGTTTGCATATCCGGGAGCGCGGTGGTGAAGAAATCCGGACCAACCGACTCCGCCAAAATTTCGGCGTGGTGCGAATGCCTCGGCGGAGTCGGTCGAACGGACATCAGATCACGCGGAAGGTGCTCCGGTGAGTACTTCCACCCGGCCGGAGTCGAGTGAGTAATAGGCGCTGACCACCGCCAGGGAGCCCTTCTTCACGAGCGGGCCGAGATCCCTGTTGGACCGCAGGGCGGCAGAGGTCTGCTTGACGTGGATGCGGGTCATGGCATCCACCGGGTCGTCATGCTTTTCCTTGACGGTCTCCTCGTACGCCGGGCGCAGCGCGTCGGCGATCGACTGGAGGTTGCCGGGGAGCTTCTTTCCGTCGCGCATGGCCTCGTACGACGCCTTGACGGCGCCACAGCGCTGGTGGCCGAGGACGACGATCAGGGGAGTTCCGGAGGTCATGGGCCCGTACTCGACGGAACCGGTGACCACCGAGTCGACGACCTGGCCGCCGGTGCGCATGACGAACAGATCGCCGAGTCCGGTGTCGAAGAGCAGCTCCGGCGGCACCCGGGAATCGATGCACGAGAGGATCACCCCGAAAGGATCCTGCTCCGCGGCCACGAATTCCCGGCGCTTGGGATCCCGGTCGGGATGCTTGAGGTCGCCCTCCTGCCAGCGCTTGTTGCCGTCCATCAGCCGTGAGAACGCCCCCCACGGGGAGGACGGGCGGGCACCCGCGGCCGGCGGGGTGGCCGTTGCCGCTGCGTTTGCCGCCTTGTCTGTTTCCTTTGCCTCCGTCTTCGAGGAACAGCCGGAGAGGACGGCAGCGGTGGCTGCCAACCCCCCGGTGAGGATGGTTCTGCGGAGTGGATGTCCAGCTATAGACATTGGTCGTTCTTTCTTTCACTCTCACGCCGGATTCCCCCCGAGCGCATTGAGACACCTCGTTATATCAGGGGATAGGCATCGCGATGTAAAAGGCCGATGGGCGGCTCGGTGCTGGACTGATGGAAGGTGAGTGGAAAATGTGCATGCCTTGTGGGATCTGCCGTGAACAGGGGGATCCCTCCCGGTTATGGCACGCACTCCCATTGGTTACCTTGAGGTAACTGATTACGGATCGTGATTATGGGCGGCGCCCCCTGAACTGTCGCCCGGAGTCCGATCCCCCCGAGTGCCCGGGCGACAGCAGAGCCCCGGCGGTCCGTGACACCGGCCGCCGGGGCCGCTTCCCGAGCGTCAGGACGGGATGATCCGCCATTGCTGCCGCGTCTGTGACGTGTATGGCTGCTGCTCGATGTTGGCTCCATCGGCGGTGCTGCCCTCGTCGACGCCGAGGCAGAGCCCGCTGTAGCGGTTGATGAGGAAGTAGTGCCCGTCACCGGTGGGCGTGACGGCCCAGTGCTGTTGGGGGGCCCGGGCGTCTGCCCAGATGCCGACGTTGCCGCCGTCGGTGCGAGACAGGCCCGCGACCTCCAGGAGCTTGCCGCTGCCCACACCCTTGACCGTGTAGTAGCCGTCGCCGGTGTTGGTGAAGGTCCACTTCTGGTTCGCCCGGTTGAGCCATGGCCACTGATGGACGTTGGTGCCGTTGGCGGTGCGCGCACCCTCCACGTCGGCGATCTTGCCGCTGTGCCGGGCGATCAGCCGGTAGACGGTGCCGTCGCCGGGGAGTGTGGTGGACACCAGCGTGGGCTTGACCGAGCGGCCGCCGATCCTGATGCCGCTGATGTTGGCGTAGTCGCCGGTGGCCGCGTCGACCTGGATCCGTACGAAGCCCACGTTCCGGTTGGGCCACTCGACCAGCTTGGTTTTGCGGTTGCCGGCCCAGGTGCCGGTGGCGACCTGAGTGAAGGTGACGCCGTCGGTGCTGGTGAGGATGGTGTACGAGGTGATGTCGCCGTCGGTGGAGTCGGTGCGGTTCCATTGCTTGGGCAGGTACTCCAGGGTGGAGACGTTGCTCCACACGCCGCCCAGGTCGATGGTGATGGAGTGTGGCAGCGGCAGACTCCAGGTCGACCAGCAGGTTTCGTAGCGGACATCGCTGAGTCCGTCGATGGCGTGGAGCGGTCCCTCGCCGGTGTGGAAACCGGTGGCGTACGCGCTGACCGGTGTGACGGGGTGCTCGGCGCGCAGCAGCTGGGCGGGGAGCGGCGGCCGGGAGGTGTTCGGGCTCCAGGCGGCACCCACTTCGGCGAGCCGGTTGACGATGTTGGCGTCCAGCAGGCCGTTGCGGTTGGGCGGGCAGTTGAGGATGAACGAGGTGTACTTCGGCTCCAGGTCGGCCAGGTGCGACAGGATCGCGGCTTTGCTCATGAGGCCCTCGGTCGGAGTGGAGGGGTGCCAGAACCAGCCGTTGCTGATCGTCTGCCCCTGCATTCCGGCATAGATGTTGCCCGCCGGCGCCGTGACTCCCAACGGCTCCTCGAAGAAGATCGCGTCGCTGAGGAAGGGCTCCGAGAGTCCGCCGATGTCGATCATGACGCAGTCCGGCTGCAGCTGCTTCACCAGCGAACGGATCCTCTGGTAGGAGACGGCCTGCTGCCCCATCTGCCATGCGTAACCGTCGGTCATAAACATGTCGATGGTGCCGTAGTTGGTGAGCAGCTCGCGAATCTGACCGAGGATGAAGGTCATGTGGTCGGGCTTGATGGCATCGGTGACTTCGAGCCCGGTCACCTTGTGCCGGCTCTCCCATGCTTCGACACCGAAGGTGCGGTCCCAGATCGAGTAGTAGAACCCGACCTTCAGCCCCTTCGCCCGGAAGGCATCGCAGTACGCCTTCACGACGTCGTGCTTGTAGGGGCTGTTCGCGACGTTCTGGGTGCCATGGGCGCTCGGCCACAGGGCGAAGCCGTCGTGGTGCTTGGTGGTCAGGATGCCGTAGCTCATCTTCGCGGCGACCGCCGCGTCGGCCCACTGTGCGCAGTTGACGCTCGGGGGAGCGAAGAGGGTGGGGCTCTGGTTGGGTTCGGCCCACTCCTGGTTGGTGAAGGTGCCCAGGCTGAAGTGGTTGAACATGCCGAACCGCATGTCGACCATCTTGCTCAGGGTGCTCTGTGCGTCCGCGGCGGCCGCCTGCGGCAGAAGGCCGGAGAAGCCGGGGACGATCGGTAGGGCGGTCGCGGCGGTCGCGGCACCCGCGGCGCCGAGAAACGTGCGGCGATTCATTCCTGATGAGGACATGGCTCACTCCTGTGGATCGATGGCATTGATCACGGTGACGACGTCCCAGGTGCAGTCGACGTCGGCCTGGGGGCCGGGACATGCGCGGATCGTCAAAGTGGCCGTGCGGCCGTCGTGGGTCCGCTGTCCCTGGCCGGCGAACCAGCGAGCGGGAGAGCGACCGCCCGCACGGTGTGCGCTTCGCCGCAGGGACATCGGATCTATTAAGGAGCTTCAGCGTGGAGTCTGTCCAGAGGATCGACGGAAACTCCGCGATCACAGCTGATGACGTGCTCAAGGCGCAGGATCAGCTGTCGAAGCGCAGCATGCGAAAGGTCCGATAGATCGGGTGAATCGGGGTGCTGGGCCTTTATGAACGCGCCTTTGGACGCTTGTGTGCGACCGGCACCAGGACCGCCGCCGGGATCCTTCGCCATCGACACGATCCACGCCCTCATGGGCAACGGTGACGTGGCCGAGGACGCCTTCTGGGGGCGGTAGGCCGCCCGTATCCCGCCCAGGCAAAAGCCGTGGTCACGGTCGTTCGCGGGCGTCGTAGCTCTCGCGTGCCGCGAGGACCTCGGTGAAGTGTTCCTGGGCCCACAGGGCCAGTGCCTGAAGCGGGGCATGCAGAGTGCGTCCCAGTGCGGTCAACTCGTACTCGACCCGGGGCGGGACCTCGCCGTACACGTGCCGGGTGACGAGTCCGTCGCGTTCCAGGTCCCGGAGCGTCTCGGTGAGGACCTTGGCGCTGATGCCGTCGACGCTGGTGCGCAGGTCGCGGAAGCGCATGGGGCCGACGCTGAGCGCGATGACCACCATGGCCGTCCACTTGTTGGCGATGCGGGCGAGCGAGGTACGGGACGGGCAGGTCGCCGTCATGACATCGAAGGCCGGAAACTGTGGCACGTCACACGCCCTCATCGGTTGTGTCGAGGCGGCTGTTACCGGTGGTAAGCATAAGGGGTCGGCGGGCAATGGGCGTGCCAAGGGTGTTGTCTGGCGCCGGCCGGGGTCCATTCCCTTCAACCGGGCCGGAAAACCCAGGTGCCGGCCGCATTGCCATTGCCCGACGGCGTACCGAAGCCGGTCCCGGGGGCCTCTGCAGGTCAGACGGGGGTGTTCTCGTCGGGTATGAAGGGGTCTCCGTGGCCGGGGACGACCAGGGCGGGCTTGAGAGCGAGGATCTTGCGGCGGGAGGCGCGCAGGCCCTCATGGTCGTCGGAGGTGGGGTCTTCGGCCGGGCCGTGGACGCTCCACCAGGCGTGGGTGAGGACGACGGTCCCTTCGGCGGTTTCCGCGACGGTGGAGATGTCCTGGGGCGTGTGGCCGGGTGTTTCGAGCAGGCGGATCGAGGGGGAGAGCCGGTACCCGTCGGCGGGCCGGTCGTACCAGAGGTCGTTGTGGTAGGCGGCCCAGATGTCGTGGGCGCGTGCGTGGGGGAAGAGGGCCGCGTTGAGGGTGTGGTCGGGGTGGTGGTGGCTGAAGACCATGTCGGTCACCTGCTCGGGGCGGATTCCGGCGGCGGCGAGCGGGTCGAGGATGAGTTTGCGGTCCTCGACCATGCCGGGGTCGACGACGACGATCGTGTCGCCCTCGCGCAGGAGGGAGACGGTTGAGGCGACGTACCACGGCTTCTCACGGCCGTCGCGGTGGGCGTTGCGTGTGTCGAGGCTGTCGTAGCCGGTGGTCAGCAGGGTGAATGTGGCCGTCATGAGGGGTGATGGTCCTTCGTTGACTGTGGGGAAATGGCCGGATGGAAGGCGTGGTGGGCCATCCATGCCGGGGACTTGGGGGTGTGCGAAGCCGCGCCCCGGCGCGGGCCTCGTGAACCGTCGGCGGGGCGGGGCGGCCGAGTTCAGTCGGCGGTGGACTGGGTGCGGCGGGCGTAGGCGCGGGCAGCGCGGGCGCGGCCGCCACAGCGCACCGAGCACCAGTGGCGGCGCCCGGCGCGCAGTAGGTAGCGGTTGCAGGGGGTGGAGGGGCAGGCCGTCAGCCGTTAGTAGTGCTCGGCGCCCGGTGCCGGCGGCAGCCCGGGATCGACGGTGCCGTCGTTCGCGGCGGTATCGGTCTCACTCTCGGTTCTCACGTTACAGCTTTCTTTCATCCGTGACAAACGCCTATGGTCATGGATGTCAGTCAAACCGAGGGCCGCGAGCAACTCGTGGACGCCTTCACCGCCGCCGGACTGATCGACCGCGTGGAACTCGCCTGACTCCGTACGCCCCGGCCGCTGCGGTGCGCCACCAGAGCACCGCCGGCGGCCCATTCCCCGGCCCGGCCACCGCCACCCGCACCGGGTCGGCGCACCGCACAAGGCCCCCCGTGAACGACCCGGTCAAGGGCAAGACCCGCGGATCTGCTCCCGCGCCGCTGTCCGTCCTCGACACCGCCCTGGGCGACCGTGATCGTGCCCCGAACCGCTGCGTCAGCTGACGGAGAACTGACTGAAGCTCGCGGTGCCGATGCTTCCGGCGTGGGCCGTGGAGAACATGCCCGCGTCCAGGGTGCTGTTCGCCCCGGTCAGTGTCGCGGTGCCGACAGTGGTCCAGGTGGTGCCGTCGGCGGAGTAGGAGCCGGTGACCGACGTGCCGTTCCTGACCAGGCGGAGCCAGACCGGGGCGACGGTGGCGCTTCCGGTCTTGATGGTGTTGGTGTCGAGGTAGCCGTCACCGTTGGAGTCCGAGGACAGGGCGATTCCGTTGCCGGGGGTGGTGGCGAGGACGAGGTACCCGGTGGACGAGCCGGCGGAGGCGATGTTGTTTCGCAGCATCAGGCCGGCTTTGGCCCAGCTGTTGGTCTTGTCCTGACTGGCGACGCGGACGGTGACGGTCGAGGACGTTCCGGCGGCCCCCGTCCGGTAGGCGGCGGAATACTCGTCGTCGTATGCCGTGCCGGAGCGCCATACGTCGATGCCCGCGCCGGTCAGGGAGGTCACTCCGCCGCTTTGGCTGACGGCGGCCGGAATCGAACTGTATGCCTTGAAGGGAGAGGTGACGATGCGCAGGTTGCTGAATGTCGCGCCGCCGGCGGTGGTGCTGTGGGCGGTGTGGATGACACCGGCATCCTGGGTGGTCGCCATGGACGGCAGGGTCACTGTCGAGCCGACCTGAGTGAAGGTGGATCCGTCGGTGGAGTAGGAGGCGGACACCTGGGTGGCAGTGCGGGTGAGCCGCAGCCAGACCGGTGCCTTGACGGTGGCAGCGCTGGACGTGAGCTTGTCGAGGTAGCCGTCGGCGTCGGAGTCCCGCTGGAAGCTGACGCCGTTGTCCGGGGTCACCACCACAGCCGCGTATCCGGCGGAGGAGCCGTCGTCCGTGAGGTCGTTGCGCAGGACGACGCCGGCCTTGGCCCAGGCGTTGGTGTCGTCCAGGCTGTCGACCCGGGCGGTCACCGACGTGCCGTCGACAGCCGCCCCGTTTCGGAAGACGGTGCCGTACTCGTCGTCGTGCTGTCCGCCGGCACCCCAGATGTCCTTGCCCGCGTCAGTGATCGTGAAGTGGCCGCCGCTCTGGCCGGTGTCGGCGGGGGTGGAGGAGTAGGCGCTGTAGGGGGAGCTGACGGGGTCGGTGGTCAGCGGACGGTAGAGGGGCTGGATACCGGCGTTGTCCATGACCGTCTTGGCGGCTGACGGCCAGTTGCCGTCGCTGACGACGACGGTGCCGCTGACCACGTCACCGCGGCCGTTGGTGTTGGTGATGTTCGCGTGACTGTTGGTCGTCCAGTTGTCCGTCAGGGTCAGGGCGCCGGTGTTGTTGGTGGCACTGCTGTTCTCATGGCCCCATTCGCCGGTGTTCCGGAAGACGTTGTTGGTGTCCGTGAAGTCCCGGGAGCCCTCATCGTGGTAGAAGCCGAACCAACCGCTGTTGCTGTGGCAGTAGTTGCGTTCGAAGGTGCTGCCCGGTGACGCCGACAGGGTGTACAGGCAGCCGCCGTCGGTCATCTGCTGCATGAGGTCGTGGATGTAGTTGTCGGTGACGTGGTTGTTCGCAGCGGTGGTCGCGGTCGTGTAGACGGGCTGGTAGTTGTACAGGCCCCGGTTGGTGTAGTCCTGGCTGCCGCCGATGTCGTTGGCGCCCCAGCCGTAGCCGATCGTGAGGCCGGAGTAGGGCAGGTTGTACACCTCGTTGTGCGAGATGGTCGCGCCGTTCACGTAAGTGACGAGGATGGCCGACATGTCACGGTATTCCAGCGCCACGTCATGGATGAGATTGTTGGTCAGCGTGATGTCCCGGTTGGTCATCCGCCTGTCACGGGGGTGGTGCGCGTCCGCCCGGACGCCGCCGACGGCGATGCCGCCGCCCGCGTTCTGGGTGAAGACGTTGCCGGCCGCCGTGATGCTGCGGGCGCCGAGTCCGACGCCGGTGGTGTGGGCGTTGGCGTCGTTGCCGATGCCGAGGCCGTTCTGTCCGAGCTGGGTGAACCGGTTGCCGGTGAACGTGATGTGGTCGGCGGCCGAGACCTGGACGGCGGAGGGCATCTGCTTCCAGTGAGGGCGTGCCGCCTCGAAGAGCCGGCAGCCGCTCTGACACGAGGTCAGCGCGTCCGACGGGCGGTCCCACGTGCCGGAGAGGTACGCGCCGGTCTGCTGGCTGGCGTAGCCGTGGTCGGTGGGGTCCAGCCAACTGGTGCCCGAGAACTGCAGCCCTGAGAAGGCGATGTGGGTGGCGGGGGAGGAGTACGTCCCCCCGACGCTGATGAGCGACTCCAGCTTCGGCACCTCGACGTCGGCCTCACTCATGTCCTGCCCGGTGAGCGGCTTGTAGTACAGGGTGCCGGCAGCGGTGTCGAGGTACCACTCGCCGGCCGTGTCGAGGAACTCGTAGGCGTTCTCGATGTAGAGGGGACCGGCCCGGAAGGGGCTCGTCAGGGTGTCGTAGCCGAACGTGTTGTTGTCCCACGAGGGCTGGGTCATGGTGATGGTGCCGTTGCTGATGCCGGTCACCTGGGCGTAGCGGTCGGTGAAGGACCCGACGCCGTGGATCTCGGTCCGTCCGGGCTGCGCGAGGCTGTTGAGGTAGCTCAGCGAGCTGTTGGTGAACGTGTAGCCGTTGGTCGTCGCGGTCAGGTGCGAGCGGTTGACCTCGGTGCGGGCCCTGGTGGCCATGACGCCGTCGACGGACAGATGGCGCGTGTCGAAGCCGGTGCCGACGTCGCTCTTCCAGATGTTCTTGGCCGAGTCCTGCACGGTCCAGCCGGTGGCCTTCCGCGCTCCGGTGATGACGGGATGGGCGCCCAGCGCGGCCTTCCAGTTCACCGTGTGGCCGCCTGTGCCGGAGTCCGCCGAGGTGAAGACGAGCGGCGCGGAGAGCCGGTAGGTGCCGTCGGCGAGCTCGACGGTGATATCGCGTGTCATGGAGTTGTTGATCGCCCGCACCTTGGTCTTGGCCTGGGTGACGGAGCACGGCCGGCTCAACGAGCAGGCGGTGCCGGAGCCGTTGGGTGCGGCGTAGAGCGTCGTTCCGGCCGCGAAGGCGGGGCCGGCCTGGGTGAGGACTGCCGCGGTCGAGGCAGTGAGGACGGCGGCCGTGGCCAGCCATGACCTGAGACGGCCAGGAACCGTGGGACGTATGCGGGTTGTTCGCATGTGACACCTTCCGGGAGGTTCAGGGGGCCCGTGGTGTGCTTCGGGGGGGCAGGGGAGAGCCCAGCGGCAAGAGGGGGAAGGGGTAAGAGCGATGTAACATTAGACGTCATATGAATTTCGTCAATAGGTCGCGCGCTGCGGCTCGGCGGATGTCGCGCGCTGCCGGCTCGGCCGGACCTGGACATGCGAACGCCCCCAACCTGCTTGGCTCGGGGGCGAGTCGGTGGGAGTGCTTGCTCTCAGGAGGCGGGGGAGCCGACGTTCGGCACGCGGCGGCGGCTCCAAGCGGTCGTGATGTGTGCCGCCATGGCTTGCGCGGCCCCCTCGGAGTCCCGGGCGAGCAGCCGCTCGGCGACTGCGCGGTGCTCCACGTTGGCCCGCTCGCACGCGGTCGCGTCCGGAGTGCCGTTGTACAGGAACGTCGTGCGCGCCTGGGCGTGGAGGATCCGGATGATGGAACGCCCGAGCCTGTTGTGGGATGCCTGCATGATCCGGTCGTGGAAGGCCACATCGGTCTCGATGAATTGCGCCGGGACGGCGGTCTCCTCGTCGAGCCGGGCGAGCAGCCGCTCGATGGCCCGCAGGTCGTCGTCGGTGGCCAGCTTCGCGGCCTGGGCTGTCATCTGGGCTTCCAGCGTCGACCGGATGTCGACCAACTGGTCGAGGACGACGAGCTGGTCGTCATGCTGGACAGTGGCGGCGAGCACGACGGGGTCGAGGAGGTTCCATTCCTCGGGCGGGGTGACGGTGGTGCCGTAGCCCTGCCGGGCGAGGACAAGCCCCTTGGCCTCCAGGGACTTGACCGCCTCGCGGACGGTGATGCGGCTGACGCCGAACGTCTCGCAGAGCTCGGGTTCGACCGGCAGGGTCGATCCGGGAGGGATGGCACCCGACACGATCGAGTCGGTGAGGCTCTCCGTGACGGCTTGCGCCAGTCGGGCCGGACGCTTGGGCCAGGGCTTGAGAACGGGAGGCTCTCCTGTCCTGCCGGTGCTGTCCTTGGCCATGCGGGTCCCCTTTGCTGATGCGGATGGCGGCGAGTCTACTGCGCGGGACTTCTTGACAGCATTCGTATGACGACTTACGTTACACGAAAATTTCGCCGCATTACTTTCCCGTGCGAGGGGTGCAAGCCGTGCGCATTGCCGAGGTCGAGTGCCATCCCGTGCGGGTGCCGGGAGTCAGTCCGCCCTTCGTCTGGCGGGACGGACTCCTGGGCAGTCCGTCCGAGGGCGAGGCCGCGGTCCTGCGCATCTGCACGGACGAAGGGGTCGAGGGGGTGGCGATGTCCCCCCGGCGGGGCAGCGGTGTCATCCTGGCGGACCTGCTGGACCGCGTACTGCGCAGGGAGTTGGTGGGGCAGGACCCCCTGCAGCGGGAATGGCTCTGGCACCGCATGTGGGAGCTGGACCGCACGGAGGAACTGCCGCTCTACCTGCTGGGTCTGGTCGACACCGCGCTGTGGGACCTGGCCGGACGACTCGCCGACCGGCCCACCTGGCAGATGCTCGGTGGTTACCGCACCTCGATACCCGCCTACGCCTCCACCGTCACCTACTCCTCGGTCGAGGAGTACCTGGACATCGCCGACCAGGCCCTGGAGCTCGGCTACCCCGCCATCAAGCTCCACGCCTGGGGTGACGCCCGCCGCGACGCCCGTCTGTCGGTGGCATTGCGCGAGCACGTGGGGGATGACGTCCCACTGATGTTCGACGGGTCGGCGGGCTTCGACCTCCCCGACGCGATCCATCTCGGGCACGCCCTCTCGGACGCCGGCTACCTCTGGTACGAGGAGCCGATGAGGGAGTTCAGTGTCACCGCGTACAAGCGCCTCGCCGACGCGGTGGCCGTTCCGCTCCTCGTGGCCGAGACCTCCGACGGGGCGCACATGAACTCGGCCGATTTCATCCAGGCGGGCGCCGCCACCTTCGGAGTCCGCGCCTCCACCCAACTGCGCGGCGGCTTCACCGGCGCGATGCGCACCGCCCACCTCGCCGACGCCTACCGGCTGCGCGCCGAGGTGCACGGGCCGGAGATCCCCAACCGGCACCTGTGCATGGCCATCTCGAACACCACCTACTACGAGTCACTGGTCATGGGCAATCCCATCAGCCGTGAGAGTGGCATCGACGCCCACGGCCTCGTTCATGCCCCCACCGGTCCGGGCGTCGCCCTTCCGGCGGGCCTGGATTACCCTCCTGCGCTTCAGGCATTTGTCGACAAGGAGACCGTTACCCCGCCTCGGGCCTGATGACGGGAGCCCCAGGCCCGACGGCCTGTCTCGAACACCCCGAGCGCGGTGCCTCTCACCGCTGTGCGTCATTTCCCAAGATCTGAGGTCAGTCATGAACGACGACGTTCCGGTTTCCTCCCGCCGCCAGCTCAGGCGCACGGCCGTCGCTGTCCTGGGCACCGTCTCCCTGCTCGTGCTCGCTGCCTGCGGCAGCGCGGACCCCACACCGACGACGGCTTCCTCCCCCGACGCCTTCAAGCCTGTCGCTCAGAAGGAAGGCAGCGAGATCACGGTCTGGGCGGACGCCACCCGCGTTCCCGGCGTGCAGGCATACCAGAAGGCGCACCCGGACGTGAAGATCAAGATCGTCACGTACAGCGGGGACGCCAACGGCGCCAACGACCTGCAGACCAAGGTCCAGCTGTTCGACCGGGCCGGCAGCGGGTGGCCCGACGTCGCCTTCAGCGCCAATGTCAACGACGCCAGCTGGGCATCTCAGGGCAAGAGCCCCTATGCCGCGCCCGTCAACCAGGGCGTGGTCTCCCAGTCCACGTTGAAAGGCTTCGCGGACGGCGCGCTGAATCCCTGCACCTTCAACGGCAACACCTACTGCCTCCGGAACGACCTGGCCCAGAACGTGCTCTGGTACAACAAGTCCCTCATGGAGAAGTTCGGGTACTCCGTCCCGACCACCTGGGAGGAGTACCAGGCACTCGGCGAGAAGGTCGCCAAGGAGCACCCCGGCTACCTGGTCGGCACCGCCGGGGACGCCTGGAGCCCCGAGGTGTACTTCTGGGCGAGCCAGTGCCCTGCCAGCACGGCGACCGGTGCCAAGAAGGTGAAGGTGGACCTGCAGGACGCCAAGTGCACCCGGATGGCCAAGCTGCTCGACACCCTGATCGCCAAGGGCTCGGTCTCCAAGGACACCGTCTTCAGCGCCGGCTTCATCAAGAACCAGGCGAGCAAGGTCCTGATGCTCCCCGGCCCCTCCTGGTTCGGCCAGGTGCTCTTCAACTCCACCTTCAAGACCCCCAAGGGACAGATCGCCGCCGCATCCCCGCTGAAGTTCGAGGGCGACGCCAAGAACTACACCGGCAACGTCGGCGGCGGACTGTGGTTCGTCTCCTCCCACAGCAAGAACCTCAAGGCGTCCGCCGACCTGGTCACCTGGATGACGACCTCAGACGCCTACCAGGGCACCGCGGGCACCTACCCCGCGTACAAGAAGGCCGCGGTCACCTGGCTCGCCAACCAGAAGAAGACCGGCTACTTCGCCGAGGACGTCGGTCCCGTCTTCAAGGAATCCGCGGAACTGATCTGGCCCGGCTGGGCCGCCACCCAGTACAGCCAGGAAGCGATCTATTCCTCCACCGTGATCCCGGCCCTGAACTCCGGCAAGACCCTCACCGGCACCTTGGGCACCTGGGAGACGGCCATCACCGACAAGGCCAAGTCCCTCGGATACACCGTCAACTAGCGAAGCGGACCGATGACCACCCACCTCGCAAGGGAGCGGAGCGGCCGCCGCGGCGGCCGCTCGGCCCGCAACCCGGTCGGACGCGCCGGTTACGTCTTCGTCTCCGGCTATGTCCTCCTCCTGCTCGCCTTCGGCGTCCTGCCCACCGGCTACGCGGTGTGGCTGTCGCTGTCCAACTCCCGCAACCAGCTCGTCGGACTCGGCAACTTCACCCGGACGTTCGCCGACTACCGCTTCGGACCGGCCTTCCTCCACATCGGCCTGTACCTGGTGGTGTGGCTGGCCAGCCTGATGATCCTGGTGGTGCTGCTCTCCCTGATGCTGCACGGCCGCATGCGCAGGGCCTCCACCACCTTGCGGTTCCTGTTCTACCTGCCGGGAGCCCTGGCCGGAGTGGCGAGCGTGCTGCTCTTCCTGATCCTCCTCGACCCGGCCGCCAGTCCCGTCGGCTGGCTGCTGAAGAGCTTCGGCTGGAACACCCTCGCCCAGGTCAACGCCCCCGGCCACCTGCCGGTGCTCTTCACCGTCATCGCCTTCTGGACGGGGGCCGGCGGCTGGATCGTGGTCATGTACGGCGCGCTCAACAGCATCCCCGACGAAATCCTGGAGGCCGCCCGCATCGACGGCGCCAGCACGCTCCAGATCGCGCTGCGCATCCAGATCCCGATGATCACCAAGTGGATCGCGTACATGCTGATCCTGGCCTTCGCGGCCGGCACCCAGCTCTTCGTCGAGCCGCAACTGGTCTCCCTCGCCAGCTGGGGCATGATCCCCGACAGCTGGTCACCGAACCAGCTCTCCTACCAGTACGCCTTCCAGGCAGGCGACTTCAACGGCGCGGCGGCGCTCTCCGTCGACCTCCTCATCTTGGGCCTCGCCTGCGCGGCGCTCGTCGTCTTCCGTACCGGCCTGTTCGACAGGGAGGAAGGATGACCACAGCGCCCACGACCACAGCCCGCCGAACCCGGCCGCCCCGTACCGCCGGCGCCCGCACCCGCCCGAGGAAGCCCATGCGCCGGAAGCGCCGCCCAAGCTCACTGGCAGCCCGGCTGACCTGGCTCATCGTCATGGGCCTGTCCGCGCTGTTCTTCTGTGTGCCGGTGGCGTGGCTCCTGCTGGCCCCGACCAAGACCGACAGCCAGATCGTGCGGGACAACCCGTTCTCCTTCGGCTCCCTCGGTGCGGTCACCGACGCCTGGCACCACCTCTACGCGTTCCAGGACGGCGCCATCCTCACCTGGCTGCTGAACTCGGCGCTCTACACGTTCGGCGCGCTGGCCCTGACCCTGGTGACGTCGATCCCCGCCGGGTACGCGCTGGCTCTCACCCAGTTCATCGGGCGACGGATGCTGCTGACCATCACCATGCTCGTGATGCTCATGCCGACGGCCGCGATGGTGCTGCCCCTGTACCTGGGGATGAACGCCGTGCACCTGGACGGCACGATCTGGTCGGTCATCCTGCCCTTCTCCTTCTTTCCGTTCGGGGTCTACCTCACCTACATCTACTTCTCCTCCAACGTCCCCTCCGACCTGCTGTCCGCCGCACGGATCGACGGGTGCTCGGAGTGGCAGGTCTTCCGTCTCATCGCGATGCCGCTGGCCAAGCCCGTGATCGCACTGGTCGGCTTCTTCAACTTCGTCGGCAACTGGAACAACTTCTTCCTGCCGTTCGTGATGCTGCCCGACAGCTCGCAGTATCCGGCGCAGGTGGGGTTGAACAACCTGCTCGCCGCCTCGCCGCTGTTCAACACCGCCGGCGGCGCGGGCAACCAGATCATGCGGCCCGAACTGGCCCTGGCCACCCTGGTGACCGTCGTCCCTGTTCTGATCGTTTTCCTCTTCTCCCAACGCGCTCTCGTGTCCGGCATGCTCGCCGGCGCGACAAAGGAGTGAGGCGGCAGCCGCCCGGCAGCCGCCCCCTTGGCGCCGCCGCCGTATTCCACCGGCGTTCCGTGACGTCGGCGTCTTCCGGCAACGTCGCCCCACACTCACCGGAAAGGACCCCTGTGAAACGGGTTGCCCAGACGATCCGCCTGCGGCCCGAGCACCGTGAGCAGTATCTGCGCCTGCACTCCGCGGTCTGGCCGGGCGTCGAGGCCGCGCTGCGGGCCGCGAACATCCGCAACTACAGCATTTTTCTGCGCGAGGACACGCTGTTCGGCTACTTCGAGTACCACGGCGACGACTTCGAGGCCGACATGGCCGCGATCTGCGCCGACGCGGCCACGCAGGCCTGGTGGAAGCTCACCGACACCTGCCAGGAGCCCTGGGCCGATACGGGCGCCGGGGGCAACTGGTCGGACCTGACCGAGATCTGGCATGGCCCTTGAACCGGGCAACGTGATCAACACCGGTACTCCCGCGGGCGTGGCCCTCGGCCCTCCCGGCAGCCCCTACCTCCGCCCCGGCGACACCGTCGAGCTCGCCGTCGACGGCCTCGGCGCCCAGCGCCAGACCTTCGCCCAAGCGTGAAAGGCACCCCTTTGAGCAGCGTGAACGGCCTGTCAGGGCTGAAGGCCCTCGTCACCGGCGGCGCGTCCGGTATCGGACTGGCCACGTCCCGGATGCTGGCCGAGCACGGCGCCACGGTGGCCGTCCTCGACCTCGACCCCTCCGGCGCCCACGAGCCGCTGATCGCCATCAAGGCCGACCTCGGCGACGACGCCTCGGTACGCGTCGCCGTGGAGACCGCCGCCGGGCAACTCGGCGGCCTGGACATCCTGGTCAACAACGCGGGCATCGGCGCCGTCGGTACCGTCGAGGACAACCCGGACGAGGAGTGGCACCGCGTCCTCGATGTCAACGTCCTGGGGACGGTGCGCACCACCCGGGCCGCCCTGCCGTATCTACGGCGCTCGTCGCACGCGGCGGTCGTCAACACCTGCTCCGTCGCGGCCACCGCGGGCCTCCCGCAACGCGCCCTGTACTCCGCCGGCAAGGGTGCGGTGCTGGCGCTGACCCTGGCGATGGCCGCGGACCATGTCCGTGAGGGCATCCGCGTCAACTGCGTCAACCCCGGCACCGCCGACACACCCTGGGTGACCCGGCTCCTGGGCGCCGCGGACGACCCGGAGGCGGAACGCGCCGCCCTCGACGCACGCCAGCCCCTGGGGCGCCTGGTCACCGCGGACGAGGTGGCGGCGGCCGTGATCTACCTGGCGAGCCCGGCCGCGGCCTCGGTCACCGGCATCGCCCTCGCCGTCGACGGTGGCATGCAGGGGCTCCGGCTGCGCCCGGCGGTCGGCGCATGAGAGCGACGACACTGGAGGGCACCGGTGTCGAGGTCACCGAGCTGTCGTTCGGGGCCGCCGGCATCGGCAATCTCTTCCGCCCGGTCACCGACGAGGCCGCGTCCGCCGCGGTGGAGGCGGCCTGGGACGCGGGCGTACGCACCTTCGACACCGCCCCGCACTACGGACTCGGGCTGTCCGAGCGACGCCTGGGCGCCGCGCTGCGCGGACGCGATCGAGGCGCGTACACCGTCTCCACCAAGGTCGGGCGACTGCTCGAACCCCACCCTGGAGGCGGCCGCGGCGACGATCTCGCCCACGGCTTCGCCGTGCCCGACACCCACCGCCGCGTCTGGGACTTCAGCTCCGACGGCGTCCTGCGCTCCCTGGAAGCGAGCCTGGAACGCCTCGGCCTGGACCGTGTGGACATCGCCCTGCTGCACGACCCGGACCACCACGCCGAGCAGGCCCTCACCGAGGCGTACCCGGCGCTGGAACGGCTGCGCGGCGAAGGCGTCGTCAAGGCGGTCGGCATCGGAGTGAACCAGTGCGCGCTCCCCGCCCGCTTCCTTCGCGAGACCGACATCGACGTGGTGCTGCTCGCCGGCCGCTACACCCTGCTGGAACAGGAGGGGCTTGCGGAGGTACTGCCGGAGGCCGCCGCCCGCGGCAGGAGTGTCATCGTCGGCGGGGTGTTCAACTCGGGTCTGCTCACCGACCCGACGCCCGGGGCCATGTACGACTACGCGCCCACCCCACCCGATGTGCTCGACCGGGCCGTGCGCATGAAAGCGGTCACCGAACGCCACGGCGTACCGCTGCGCGCGGCCGCTCTGCGCTTCCCGTTCGGCCATCCGGCGGTCGCGAGCGTACTGTCCGGCGCGCGTTCCGCCGAGGAGGTCCGCGACACGGTGGACCAGCTGGGGCGAACGGTACCGACCGCGGTCTGGGACGGACTGCGCGCCGAGGGGCTGCTGCCCCCGCACGTCCCCGTCCCTGCTGCGATGCCGGTCGACGAAGCCAATCGGCGGAAGAAGGAGTCGACGAGCCGCGGGGGTGACCGCGATGGAGGGGAACACCGCTGAGGGAGTCATCGACGCGCACCACCACGGCGCGGGACCTCTCCGCCCGCGACCAGGATTGGATCACCGGACCGGAACTCGCCCCGCTGCGCCGCGACTTCCTGCTCGCCCGTCACCAGGTGCAGGGCGAAACCGATCCTCGCTGGCTGGTGCGGCCGGACGTGCTGCGTGGGCTCGCCGCAGTGGCCGAGGCAGGGCTCGTGTACGACCTCGTCGTCCGGCACCACCAGCTCGCGGCCGCGCAGGAGGCCGCCCGACTGCTCGTAGTCCCGTTTCTCGGGCGTGTCCGGGATACGGGCGGTGAGCCGGGCTGCACCGCGCGACCACCATCTGCGTACACCCTGTCCCATACACAAGTCGAAGGTGAAGTTGATGAGTAAACACAGACTGGCCGCGGGCGCCATGGCGGCGATCACGCTGGCTGCCGGGCTGATGGTCAGTGGTACGGCGGAGGCGGCAGCAGCGTGCACCTTCTACGTCTCCGCGTCGGGCAGCGACGGTAACGCCGGAACCTCACCGGATCGCCCCTGGGCGACCTTAGAACGGGCGCGGGACCACATCCGACAGCACGGGCTCAACAAGGACATGCGGGCCGACCTCCGCGTCTGCTTGCGCGGGGGCCGGCATACCCGGACGGCCACCTTCAACCTGGCCGAGGCGGACTCGGGTTCCAACGGGTTCAAGGTCGTCTACCAGGCGTATCCGGGTGAGACGCCCATCGTTGACGGTGGTAAGGCCGTCACGGGCTGGAAGCGGGTAACCGACCAGCCTTACTTCGTGGCCGACGTGCCGGAGTCTGCGGGCTACGCCGACTACTTCCGGCAGCTCTACGTCGGCGGTCGGCGGGCTCAGCTGGCGATGGGCAAGGGCATCGTGGGCAGCAGCTTCTTCGATGAAGCATCGATCCCCAACCCGCCGGCCAACCCGGAGCGGCCGACCCGCTCCTACGACGGCGTGCAGTTCCCGGCGGCCGGCGTTCCGGCGTACACCAACGTCCGTGACATTCGGCTGCTGCACATCGCGATCGGCTTCAAGATCGACTACTTCCCCGTCGTGGACATCAGCGCGAGCGGCGCCAACAAGCGGGTGCGCCTGGCACAGCCGCACTTCCAGGCGCGGCTGAACCGCGACGACGGCTTCTCGCTGGACTACGACGACACGTTCTACGTGCTCAACGCGTTCGAGGAGCTGGACTCCCCCGGCGAGTGGTACCTGAACCGGGCGACGAACAAGGTGTACTACTACCCGCGGGCCGGAGAGGACGTCAACCAGGCCGGGGCGTACGTGCCGGTGGTGGAGACGCTGGTGAACGTGGCCGGGTCCAGCCCGTCCGCGAAGGCGAGCGCGATCGCGTTCGACGGCATCACGTTCGAGCACGGCAACTGGCTGCTGCCTCGCGACCGGTTCATCGGCGGCTCGCAAGCGGAGGCACAGTACGCGGACGACCCCTTCAAGGATCCGAACTACGACGGCTACGGCGGCGAGGTGCCCGGTCAGATCAAGCTGACCAACGCCCGCGGCATCACCTTCACCAACAACACCGTGCGCAAGACGGGCAGCGGCGGACTGCAGTTGCTGACCGGAGCCGAAGACGTCACCGTCACCGGCAACCTCTTCCACAACCTGACCGCCGCCGGGGTCATCGCCGGCCGGTGGATGGACGTGCACGTCGACGGCGCCCAGCGCACCAGGAACGTGACGATCAGCAACAACGTCGTGACCGACATCGGTGACGACTTCTTCCCGGCGACCGGGATCAGCCTGATGAACACCTACAACGTGGCGGTCACCCACAACCTCGTCTACGACACCGCATACATGGGCTTTCATCAGCGCAAGGCGGAGGAGTACAGCCTCCTCGACGGGGTGGACGGGATCGGCAAGACGACGTTCAGCCACAACGAGGTGTACAACGCCACGTCCAAGGTGTCCTGGGGGGTGCACGACTCGGGGGCTGTCTACTCGTTCGGGTCGTGGCCGGGCAGCGTGGTCAGCCACAACTACGTGCACCACTCGACGTCGACCGCGAACTACTACAGCGACAACCAAAGTCACCAGACCCGCTGGGACTACAACGTCGGAAAGGGCGGGCGGTTCGACTTCTCCCCGCGTTACCGCCGGCCCCTGTCGGTGTACGCGTCGCACAACTACACCGACTTCGCCGACAACTGGCTCAGCGGGGCCATCTACGACGGCGACGGGCGACCGCACGTGGTGACAGATGGTGCGTGGCCGGCCGAGGCGCGGACCATCATGAACCAGGCGGGCCTGGAACCGGAGTACGCCGCGCTGCGGCGGAAGGTGCCCAGGGAGAACCTGGCAGACCACTCCACCGTGTCGCAGCGCAGTGCCTGGGACAGCGGCCTCGGCAAGCTTTGGGACGGCGTCACCGAGACCGGCGAGGCCAGCTCCAACGTGAACGAGTCCTGGGTGCAGTTCGATCTCGGTGCCGACTACGAGCGGTTCGCCTTCACCATCCAGCAGGACAACTGCTGCACCTGGATGACCACCCACTGGAAGGTGCAGCGGTGGAGCGCCGGCCAGAACGCCTGGATCGACATCATGCCCTACCAGGCGATCAACACGGCGGCGCCGGTCGTCTACCGACCGTCGGCCAACGTCGCCACCACCAACATCCGGCTCTACGTGCGCAACAGTAACCAGAACGGAAAGGTCGGCGTACAGGAGTTCAGCGCGACCGGCGTGCGGAAGTAGCGGCCTCGACATCACGCGGCGGTCGTGGCGCAGCGGGCGGGTGCACCGGGTCGTGCGCCTGCCCAGCCGCCTTCTGTGGAATCACCACATTGACCGGTGTGCAGGAGGACGGCGACATCGAGACAGCCCATGCTCGACAGGATCACTGCGTTGAGCGAGAGACACAGAGCAAGAGTCGCAACCGGCAGGCGCAACTTCCTTGCTGAATCGCGATCCATACTGGGTGACTCTTTGCCGCTCCGAAGGCGGATAGCACAAGAAAGGCAAACAATGCGCGCGACATGCGGTCTATTTTCGCTTCATGGATGACGCATTGAAGGACCTCACTGGAACTCTTGGCGTGAACCCACTGCGGCAGCTGTCTCTGGAGCAGCTACGGCAGCGCACGAGTATGAAGTGGACGACCTACCAGGACGACGTATTGCCACTGTGGGTGGCGGAGATGGACGTGCCGGTCGCCGAGCCCGTAGCACGAGCCATCCACAGTGCGGTGGAGCGCGGAGATACCGGGTATCCGGCCGGAACCGCCTATGCCGAGGCATTCGCGGACTTCGCCGCGCGACGTTGGGACTGGGACGACCTGGCTGTTGAGCGGACGGCGATCGTCCCTGACGTGATGCTGGGCATCGTCGAGATGCTCAAGTTGGTCTCCGGTCACGGGGACCCCGTCGTGGTCAACTGCCCTGTGTATCCGCCCTTCTATCAGTTCATCCGCAACGACGGCCGGCCGGTTGTCGAGGCGCCGCTGACCGAGGAAGGACGGATCGACCTGACCACCCTGGAGGTCGCATTCCAGAAAGCCACCGGTCGCGGCGGCCGGCCGGTGTATCTGCTGTGCAGTCCGCACAATCCGACCGGCACCGTACACACCGCCACTGAACTGACCGATGTTGCCGAGCTTGCGCGCAGGTACGCCGTGCGCGTCGTGGCGGACGAGATCCACGCTCCCATCGTGGCTGCCGGAACCTCCTTCGTTCCTTACCTGAGCGTGCCGGGCGCGGAGAACAGCCTGTCGGTGATGTCCGCCTCCAAGGCATGGAACCTGGCCGGTCTCAAAGCCGCCCTCGCCATCGCCGGCCCCGAGGCCGCCGACGACCTGGCCCGCCTCCCCGAGGAAGTCAGTCACGGCCCCAGCCACCTCGGCGTCATCGCCCACACCGCGGCCCTACGGGAGGGCGGTGCCTGGCTCGACAGCCTGCTGGCCGGACTGGACGAAAACCGTCATCTGCTCGGCGATCTACTGTCCACTCACCTGCCCGCCGTGCGCTGCCGCCCAGGCCAGGCCACCTACTTGGCCTGGCTGGACTGCCGGAAACTGGCCCTCGGCAACGACCCGGCGGCCGTCTTCCTGGAGCGAGGCCGGATCGCCCTCAACTCCGGGGTGGCCTTCGGGCCGGGTGGAGCGGGGTTTGTCCGTATGAACCTGGCCACCTCCCCGGAAATCCTCGCCGAAGGGGTCCGCAGGATGGCCTCCGTACTGTGAGTTCGTCGACTCGAAAGGGACGTGATGGGTACCCTCTGCGGTCCGCTCGGCAGGACTGCGTAGGTAGCCGCCCGTCCTGTGCGCCGCCGCAGAGCCGTGCCGCGTCTCAGAGGCCGGCCCATGCGATCCGACTTCGGCCACTCTTGGTCTCATTGACGAGCTCCCGATACCCCAGGAGGCCATCCAGGCGGGGCGAGAAGCGGGCCTGCGGATGCCCACCCTGGATGACACCGGCGCACGTGGCTGACCCGCCGTCCGATGCCGCTTTCGGGCGGATGCGGGCAGCGGGTCGTGCGCCGCGACTGTCCTTTACAGTTCGGGCGTCCGGGCTGTCGCGTGCTCAGACAAGCGTGGTGACGACGTCGACCGGGTTGACGAGGGTGTCGCGGATGGGCGAACGGCTCTCGACGAGGGAGATCAGCTCTTCGAGCTGCTCGCGGGTGGCATCAGGGGCCTCGATGTGGACGCGAACGCGCAGCTGCTGCACGCCCGGACGGATTGCGGTGTCGATACCGAGGAACCCGCGCAGGTCGATGTCGCCTTCGAGCTCCAGCCGGAAGCTCTTGAGCTCGATGCCGCGCGAGGCGGCGTTGGCGGTGAGTGTGACGGTGTAGCAGCCTGCCAGCGCCTGCAGAACGTACTCCGCGGGCGAGACCGAGGTGTCGGTGCCCAGCAGCGCGGTCGGCTCGTCGCTGGTCATCGTGTACTTCGCCACACGCTGCTCGTCGCGCTCACCGCCCTGCGTCAGGGCGCCGGTCTGCGCCTTGATCCGGAAACCGCCCTGCCACGTACCGTCGACAGCGAAGGTGACCTGGCCGAGCTTGGGAGTGGCCCGAACGGCGTCGATGGTCTCCCGCAGAGCCTTTACGTCGATCTCGTTGACTACGGACATCAGTACTGGTTCCTCCGATTGGCGTGGGGCACGTCAGGGGTGAGCGATGGCCGCGGCCATCGGACCGCCCCTCAGGGCTGAGAAATGTGTTGCGGCGCGGCGCACACTTCGCCCCTGAAGAAGCAGTCGACCGCGCCAACTCTCAAAGACGAGGCTAGGCGGGATCGACCGCTATATTTTTGCCATCTTTGCTAGCAGCCAGACGGATTGGGGAGAGAGTTGCCCATTGACCGGGTGGATCGCGAAATTCTTGCGGAGCTACAGAAGGACGGTCGCCAGACGATCACGGAACTGTCGGAGAAGGTCCGGCTGAGCATCTCGCGTTGCCAGCGGCGGCTGCGCGAGCTCGAGCGCGCAGGCGTGATTCGCGGATACAAGGCAGTGCTGGATCCGGAGGCGATGGGACTCGGCTTCGAAGCGCTGGTCTTCGTGACGCTGCAGCGGGAGGATCAGTCGACGCTGGCGGCCTTCGACGAGGCCGTCGCCGCAATTCCCAACGTTCTGCAGGCACAACGCCTTTTCGGCGATCCCGATTGCCTCCTGCACGTCGTGGCCGTCGACCTCGCCGACTACCGGAAGCTCTACGAAGGGCAACTGACCAGGCTGCCAGGTGTACAGAAACTGACCTCCACCATCGTCATGAAAAAGATCGTCGAGGCGCGCCCACTTCCCACCTGAGACGACGCCCCACCACCCCGCTCGGCACTGGGCCCAATGCCGGACCGAGGATGTCGAGCAGGTGGAGCTGGATGCCGCAGGTGATGGCGATGACGGGTGGGTCTGTGGCGCTGCCGACCCGTAGTCGCAGGTCGGACAGGTGGTAGAGGATCATCCTGCCGGTGGGTCGTACTTTCCTGTTGCCGGGATAGATGCCGACGCGTTCGTTGTCCTGCACGAAGACGGGGGTGACGGCCAGAGGTCCCTTGAAGTCGCTGTATCGGCAGGGAGGCCAAAGATTCGGATAGGCCTATCCGAATTGCTGATTCGGATAGGTGCTTCCGGTTCCGTGTCGCCACCGCACCACGGAACTGGATAAGGCTATCCGGTTGTGTGTGGTGTAGCGGGTGATCACCGCCGGGCCGGTGTCCGGACCGGCATCGTCAAGACCGATTGCGGGCGAATGTGCGCGGGGCGAGCCGTCGGCGAAGGGCCGTCGCCAGTCTCACCGGAGCCACCCGCAGGGCCAGAGTCTGACGGCGTCCGAACGGGAGGGGCTTGGCGTAGTAGGGGCGGCCGAGCCGGGACAGGCGGAACCAGTAGGTGCCGGTCAGTCCGCCCAGGTGGGGGACGACGGCCGTCTCCTCCGTCTCGTTCGCGTGGAGGGTGATCGTCCACAGCCCTGGCGGCAGCGTACGGACCGGGAGCCGGGCGGTGAAGCCGGTGCTGTCCCCGGCAGTTGAGCAGTCCACGGGCACCTCGTACACCGAGCCGGCTGCGTCCTCCGCGCGGAGGGTGATGGCTCCTGGCTGACGCGTGGCTCCGCCGGTGAGGCACCCGCTGACGATCAGGTTGCCGCGCGCGGACCTGTCCCAGACGGTCCCGGTGACATGGCAGGCCCGAGTGAACTGGTTCTCGTCCGGCCGGGCGTCCACGGACAAGGTGCCGTCCGGGCTGAAGAAGGGCCGTACGACGGTGTGCCGGTGCCGGGACCTGCCGGCCACCGTTCGCTGAGCCGGGCCCGTCCTCGCGCCGCGCGCATCCCCGGGTGACTGCCGGAGTTTCACCGTCCGGCTGACTCCCTGCGCGCGTACGTCCAGGAAGAACTCCCAGGCACCCGGATCCAGCGGGTCGCCTTCAGCCACCGTGCCCAGGTCGACGTCGACGGAGAAGCCGGCGTTGTCGTAACTGCCCTCGCCGGGCAGGTTCCTGACGGTGCGAACGGTCACGGGCAGGGTGATGCCGGGGTGCGGGACGTCGCGAGGGCGCAGGATGAGCCGAGTGTCGGGGTCGACGGTGGCGACGTGCTCGATGTAGGCGTGGCCGGCGAGACGGAGAACACCGCCGCCCCCCTGCCAGGCCGCTTCGGCCAGCTCGGTGTGGACCGGGAGCCGGTCCGTGGCGTCGAAGCAGACGTCCGGGACTGCCCTGGCCGGGTCCCGGAAAAAGGGGTGGCACCAGTAGACGCGGCCCTTGTCGACCAGATATCCGCGCCCGGCGTCCTCCTTCGCACAACGGACCACGGCCATCAGGTCGTCGTACCGGTCGGTGCGCAGAAGGTGGATCAGCAGGCGGTCGGGCGGGGAGATCTGCTGGAAGACGCCGTCCGTCACGTAGGACAGTGCCCAGCGCCGGAACTCCGGGTAGAAACGCTCGCGGGCCTCCTCTTCGCTTTCCTGCGGCAGCAGGGCGCGGACGGGGCCGCAGAACTCCCATTCCACATGGCGGCGCATGACGCGGTCCCGCCGTGGGCCGGGTTCGACATAGCGGGTGACGGTCTCGAAACACAGCCGGGTACCGTCCAAGCGGTGGATGAGGCCGGCGGCGGTGCGGGTGAGGTTGTTGCCGTTCTCCCGGTTGCGGACGTAGTAGCAGTCGTAGTCGGCCACTACGGAAATACCGTCGGCATTGAGGTAGGCGGCGGCCGTGAAGGGCTTGTCCTCGCAGTTGCGGTACGGCGGGAACCTCAAGTGGAGGCGCTCGATGAGCGAGCGGCGGAAAAGCTTCCAACAGCCCAGAGTGCGATAGGCGTGGGACGAGAAGACATCGGTTCTGGGCTGGTTGTGCTGGAAGACAGCCGTGGGAACCGCCCGGCCACCCACCGACACCATCTTGCCGAGCACGACGTCGGTGCCGTTCTCGTCCGCCATCGCGACCATGCGGCGCAGCGCGTCCGGACCCAGGTAGTCGTCCGAGTCGAGGAAGAACACGTAGTCCCCGCGGGCGATGTCCAGACCGGTGTTGCGGGGGCCTCCGGCTCCTCCGCTGTTGGCCTGGTGCACGACGCGCAGGGCAGGGCAGGTGCGCCCGAGCCTGTCCAGCTCGGGACCGGTGCCGTCCGTCGAGCCGTCGTCGACCGCGATGATCTCGATCTTGTCGAGTCCCATCGTCTGCTCCATGGCGGACGTCACGCACCTGGTCAGCTCCGGCATGGAGTTGTAGGCGGGGATGATCACGCTGACACGCGGAGGATCCGTAGCGGGCATGGTGACTCCGGGGCACTGGGGCATGCGCTCCTCCTCGACCACAGTGCGGAAGCGAGGAACCTCGTCCGCGGCCCACCGTAAAGTGGCCGGCCCGCGATCTCCCGTCGGTCCGGGCGCTGAACGGCGCAGCGCGAGGGGGCAGGGACAGGCACTGCCCAGGTACCAGCGCCGTCGGCACGCTGAAAGACCGTGCCCCGAGCCCTGCGCTGACCGGGTGACACCAGGCCCTGCGCGTGGCCTGCTCGTGGGAGTCCCTGGGGAGTTGAGCGACGGCTCGGCGTCCTAGAAGGGACGAGGGCAGGCGGTCGGCGAGTGCTGGGAGGAGAAGGCGGTGGCGGGTGCCTTGGCTAATGTGCACGCGTGACCACCGACCTCACCCTCCTGCCGCGTGTCGCCCATCGCGGACAGGAGATCACCGCGCCCCGGCTCCGCGGCCTGCTCGCGCTGCTCGCCGGTGACCTGCGCACGGGCTGCAGCACCGAGCGCCTGGTGGCGGGGCTGTGGCCGGACCAGTTGCCCGAGCGGCCGGCGAAGGCGCTGCAGGTCCTCGTGTCCAGGGCGCGGGCGCAGCTGGGCGCCGACGTCATCGCGAGCACGCCGACCGGATACCGGCTCACCCTCGCCGAGGACCAGGTCGACAGCTCCGCCCTGCTGCTGCACGCCGCCGCGAGCGCGGACCGGGCCAGGGCCGGGGACCACGCCGGATCGCTGGCCGCGGCCGAGGCCGGACTCGCGCTGTGGGAGGGGACCCCTGACGAGGCCGGCGACACCGAGGACCCCGTGGCCGTGTTGCGCGCCGAGCGTGCCCCCGTCCGCGGCACGCTCGTCCGCGCGCGGGCGCTCGCGCTCGCCCGCCTCGGACGGCACGCGGAGGCGGCCGGGCCGCTGGCCGTGGCAGCCGCGGAGCATCCGCGCGACGAGGAGGTACTCGTCGAGCTGCTGCGCGTCGAGGCGGCGACGGCGGGCCCGTCCGCCGCGCTGGCGCGGTACGAGGCGTACCGCCGTGAGCTGCGCGAGACGCTCGGCACGGACCCGGGCCCCGGGCTCAAGGCCGTACAGCGGGAGCTGCTGCGCGGCGAGGCGCCGGTGGTCAGGCACGGCGTACCGCACGAGCCGAACCCGCTGCTCGGCCGGGACGAGGACATCGCGGAAGTGGAGCGGCTGCTGCGGGCTTCCCGCGCCGTCACGGTCGTCGGCCCCGGCGGCCTCGGCAAGACCCGGCTCGCGCACGCCGTCAGCCGCCGGGCCGAGCAGCAGGTGGTGTATTTCGTGCCGCTCGCCGGCGTCACCGCGGACGAGGACGTGGCCACGGAGGTGGCCTCCGCGCTCGGCGCGGGCGAGAGGCGGCCCGGCGCCGTGGGCGGCCACGCCCCGGCCGACCCGGTGTCCGGCATCCTCGGCGTGCTCGGCTCCGGGCCCGCCCTGCTGACGCTGGACAACTGCGAGCAGGTCGTTCGCGGCGCCGCCCGCCTCGTACAGGCCCTGGTCTCGTCCTCGAAGAACCTGCGGGTGCTCGCCACCAGCCGGGCCCCGCTCGGCCTCACGTCGGAGGCGGTGTACGCGCTGCCGGAGCTCGGTCTCGACACCTCGGTCGAGCTGTTCGCACAGCGGGCCCGGGCCGCCAGGACCGGTGTGGAGCTGCCGACGGACGCGGTGGCCGAGCTGTGCCGCCACCTCGACGGGCTGCCGCTCGCCGTGGAGCTGGCCGCGGCCCGGGTGCGGGTGCTGTCGGTACCGGAGATCTCCCGTCGCCTCGGCGACCGGTTCGCCCTGCTGCGCGGCGGGGCACGGGACGCACCGGAACGCCACCGCACCCTGCACGCGGTCGTGGAGTGGAGCTGGAACCTCCTCGACGACGAGGCCAGGGCGGCGATGCGCACGCTGTCCGTCTTCCCCGGCGGCTTCTCCGGTGAGGCGGCGGAACAGGTGCTCGGCGAGGACGCGCTGTTCCTGCTGGAGCAGTTGGCCGATCAGTCGCTGCTCACCGTCGCCGAGACTCCGGTCGGCGTGCGGTTCAGGATGCTGGAGACCGTACGGGAGTTCAGCGCGGCCCGGCGCGCGGAGGCAGGCGAGGAAGAGGAGGCCGTCGGCCGGTTCCTCGCCTGGGCGCGGGACTTCGGGATCGCGTACCACGACTGGCTCTTGCGCTCCGAACCGCTGACCGCCTGGGAGCGTGTCAGGGCCGAGCAGGACAACCTCGTGCTGGCCCTGCGGCACGCCCTGGCCCGTACGGACGGTCCCACCACCGCCGCTCTCACGGCCGTCCTCGCCGCCCTGTGGTCCACCGGCTCCAACTACCCCCGCCTCGTCGCCCTCGCCGCGGACACCGGCCCGCCGTTGTCGCACTACCACCCCGAGCCCGAACACGTCGAAGTCGCCCGCGCCGCCGCGGTGTTGTGCACCACGAGCCTGTTCATGGGCTACGGCCCGCACGTCGTACGCCAGCTCGTCACCCTCCGGCGGCTGCCCCCGGCCCCGCCGGACACGCTGCTGCGGGCCATCGCGGTGGTGCTGAGCGCGGTCCCGGAGATGCTGCCGCCCGACTACGAGGTGCTGCGTGGGCTCTGCGAGAGCGAGGAGCCGCTGCTCGCCTGCATCGCGGAGTGCGTCGCCACCTACGTCTGGGAGTCGGAGCACGACATCGACCGGGCGCTCGCCTCGGCTCGGCGGATCGTCGCCGTACCGGCGCCGGTCGACAACCCGTTCCTGCAGGTGATGGGTTACGCCCGGCTGAGCGAGCTGTGCCTGCAGACGGAGCAGGGCGAGGCCGCGTACGAACACCTCAGGGCGGCACTCCGGGCGCTGCCGCGGCTCGGCGACGAGCACGACCTCATCGGCGTCCGCTGGGGGCTCGTCCTCGCCTGCCTGCAGCGCGGCGACCCCGACGAGGCCGAGTACTGGCTGCGGCAGGCGGAGGGCGCCAACACCACGCAGCAGGAGGACTACAGCATGGACCTCCTCGGGCGCGCCGAGATCGCGCTCGCCCGCGGACTGACGGAGGTCGGGCTCGGCCTGTGGCGCAGCGCCGTGCAGCCGCTGGGGGCAACCGACTCGATGCCCGGCGGCGACCCCTTCTTCGACCGGTGGGTGCTGCAGACCCTGGCGGTCGCGGTGACGGCGCACGCCCACGCCGGCCGTCTCGAACTGGTCTCGGAGCCGGTCGACCGGCTGCGGCAGGGGCTGCGGACCCTGCTCTCGGGTCCGCCCGGCTCCCCGATGGAACTCCCGGTGATCGGGACGGTGTTGCACGCCCTCGGTATGGCGGGACTCGCCTCCGGTGACGCCGGTGCGGTACGGATGATCGCACTGGCCGAACGGCTGCGGGTGATGCGCGACTTCCAGCCGACGATGTCGGCGGACCGCGCCCGGAAGGCGGCCGAGGAGGCCGACAGGGCGGCGTACGCCGACGCGGTGTCGGAGTACGCCGCCCTGGGGCGGGACGAGTTGCGGGAGGCGGCCCGCGCGGTCATGCCGGTTACTTCGGGTCGCGGTTGAACAGCGAGGTCGACCAGCGGTAGCCGAGCGCGGTCAGGCCGACGCACCAGACGAGCGCGATCCACCAGTTGTCGCCGATCTCGGTGCCGAGCAGCAGACCGCGCAGGGTCTCGATGGCCGGCGTGAACGGCTGGTACTCGGCGATCGGCTGGAACCAGCCCGGGATCGCGTCGATGGGGACGAAGGCGCTGGAGATCAGCGGGAGGAGGATCAGCGGCGTCGCCATGTTGCTCGCCGCCTCGGGGTTCGGGCTGGCCATGCCCATCCCGACCGCGATCCAGGTGAGCGCCAGGGTGAACAGCGCGATCAGTCCGAACGCCGCCAGCCACTCCAGGGCCGTGGCGTCCCGGGACCTGAAGCCGATGGCCACGGCGATGGCACCGACGAGGACCAGGCTGGCGAGCACCTGCAGCACGCTGCCGACGACGTGCCCGACGAGCACGGACCCGCGATAGACCGCCATCGTACGGAAGCGGGCGATGAGGCCCTCGGTCATGTCCATGGAGACGGAGATCGCTGCCCCGATCACGGTGGAGCCGATGGTCATCATCAGCAGGCCCGGGACGAGATAGGCGATGTAGTCCGAGCGGTCGGCGCCGCCGCCACCGATGCCCTCGCTCATCACGCCGCCGAAGACGTAGACGAAGAGCAACAGCAGCATGATCGGCGTGAGCAGCAGGTTCAGGGTCATGGACGGGTAGCGGCGTGCGTGCAGCAGGGTGCGGCGCAGCATCGTGGACGAGTCGCGGACCGCGAGGGAGATCCGGGTCGGGCGGGCGGGAGCCAGGGGGGCGCTCATCGGACGGTCTCCTTGGGCTGGGTGGGCTGCTCGGGGACGCTGGTGCCGCCGGTCAGGGCGAAGAACACGTCGTCCAGGTCGGGGGTGTGCACGGTCAGCTCGTCCGCCTCGATGCCGGCCGAGTCCAGCCAGTCGAGGATGGCGCGCAGCTCGCGCTGGCTGCCGCCGCTGGGGATCTGCAGCGACAGCGCCTCGTCGTCCCTGGTGGTCTCGCGCAGGGCGACGGCGGCGGACCGGTACGCGGCCGGGTCGGTGAACCGCAGCCGCACGTGCCCGCCCGGGACGAGCCGCTTCAGCTCGTCGGCGCTTCCCTCGGCGGCGAGCTTGCCATCGCTCAACACCGCGATACGGTCGGCGAGTTCGTCGGCCTCCTCCAGGTACTGGGTGGTGAGGAAGACGGTGACGCCACCGGAGACCAGCTCGCGGATGATCTGCCACATGTTGTGCCGGGAGCGCGGGTCGAGGCCGGTGGTCGGCTCGTCGAGGAAGATGATCCGCGGGTCGCCGACCAGCGTCATGGCGATGTCGAGGCGGCGCTTCATGCCGCCCGAGTACGTGGAGACGGGCTTCTTCGCCGCCTCCACCAGGTCGAAGCGCTCGAGGAGTTCGGCCGCGGTACGGCGGCCCTCGCTGCGGGAGAGGTGGTGCAGGTCCGCCATGAGGAGCATGTTCTCCTCGCCGGTGATCAGCCCGTCCACGGCGGAGAACTGCCCGGTGACACCGATCGCGGCCCGCACCGCCTGCGGCGCGGTGGCCAGGTCGTGACCGCCGACGTGCAGCTCGCCGGCGTCGGCGGTGATGAGGGTGGAGAGGATCTTCACGGCCGTGGTCTTGCCGGCGCCGTTCGGACCGAGCAGGGAGAAGACGGTGCCCGTCGGCACCGCCAGGTCGATGCCGTCGAGGACCGTCTTGTCCCCGTACGCCTTGCGCAGCCCCTTGGCCGCGATGGCAAGTGAGCGGGATGTCGTCGTCATGCCGCAGAGGTTGCGGCAGGGCGCATTCAGCCCGGTTTCAGGGTGCTTTCAGCGCCCTGAAACCGGGCCACGGGAGTCAGGGATCAATAGCCGTAGATCATCTTGTAGGCGACCTCGGGGAGGAACTGACCGGCCGAGGAGCCGCCTCCGACGCCGCAGTTGCCGTCGGACTCGCCCGGAACCTTGATCCACAAGAGCATCTCGGCGCCTCCGCCCAGCTGGGTGGGGGTCCCGATGCGGCGGCCCGAGGGGTTGCACCACTGCCCGTTGGAGCCGTTGCCGTTGCGGCTGGTGTCCACGACGAACGGCTTGGTGTAGCCGTAGCGGGCGCTCAGTTCACGGTTGACCGCGTTGCCGTAGGCGGTGTTCTCGGCGGTGGTGATGTAGTTGGAGATGTTGAGCGAGAAGCCGTGGGCCTGTCGGAGTCCGGCTTCGTGGAGGCGCCGGGCCATGGTCGCCGCGTCGGCCCAGCGCGGATTGCCGGCGTCCATGTAGACCCAGGTGTTGGGGGCCTGGCGGTTGAACTCGGCGAGGGCGCCGGTCAGCATGCTTTCGCGTTCGTCGATCTGGGCCTGGGTCATGCAGCCGTAGTCCCCGAGGGAGTCCGGTTCCAGGATGACGACGGCCGGGCGGTTGGCGATACCGCCGGCGAACTGGGCGATCCAGCTCCGGTAGGCGGACGGCGAGGCGGCGCCGCCCGCGGAGTGGCCGCCGCAGTAGTCGCGGTTGTAGATGTTGTAGGCGACGAGGAGGGGGAGCTTGTCGACGCGGTCCGCCGCTCCCACGTACCCGCCCGTGGCGGCGCCGATGGTGCCGCTCCAGGAGCCGAACCAGCGGGCCATCGGGGTGTTGGCGATGGAGGCGTTGATGGCGGCGGCTCGGCCGTCACCGGGGTTGGCGGCGGTCCACCTCTTCGCGCTGGAGTCGGGGTCCACGTAGAACCCGCTGGTCATGCTGGTCGGGTCGGCGGCGTGGGCGGACGGTGCGGCGGCGAACGCCAGCGGCAGAGCGAGCAGCGCTGCGGCCAAGGCGCGGAGTCTGCGCATGACTGAACCTCGATTTCCTGGCAGGGGGACGTCGCGCGCTCTGGTCCGAGCGTGCGACCTGAGCAGGAGCGGTGTTACGACCGGATCTTGGGAGCGCTCCCATTGGAAGCGGTCCCAACAGCACTGGAAAATCGTCGGGGTGTGTTCGGTATGGTGTTGCGGGGTAGTTGAGGTGTCAAGAGCCGATGCTCAATGCGATGCGTATGGCGGGAACACGCCTCGATCAAGCCTCGGACTGGAAGCGGTCCCAGCCTGTGGGGGTCGAGAACTCTCCCTGAGGGAAAGGCTCGTGGTCATGGCACAAGACGCGCCGCGCCGGCAGCCGACGCTCGAGGAGGTGGCCGAACGCGCCGGTGTCTCCCGCTCCGTGGCCTCCCGCGCCCTCAACAATGCTCCGCATGTCAGCCGTGCCAAACGGGATGCGGTCGAACGGGCTGTCCGGCAACTCGGTTATGTGCCCAACCCGGCCGCCCGCGCCCTGGCCACGCGTCAGACCGGAGCGGCCGCGCTGGTCGTCTCGGGGGAGGATCCGTCGATCTTCGCGGATCCGTTCTACGCCCAGGTGATCGTGGGGGCGTCGACGGCTCTGGAGGAGGCCGATCTGCATCTGATGCTGTGCCTGGCCGCTTCCGACCGGGGCCGCAAGCGGGTGGAGGAGCTCTTCCGGACCAAGGGTGCCGACGGTGTCATGCTGATGGCGCTGCGCGAGGACGATCCGCTGGCCGGCATCGCCGAGGAGGCGGAGATGCCCGTCGTGTTCGGAGGGCGCCCGGTCGGTTCGACTCCCCGGTGGTACGTGGACGTCGACAATGTCGGCGGAGCGCGCGAGGCGACCGAGTACCTCGTGTCACGCGGCCGGAGGCGCGTGGCCGCGATCTGCGGGCGTCTGGACACCGAGGCCGGGCGTGCCCGGTACCGCGGCTACCGGGACGCCTTGCTGGCGGCCGGCCTCGATCCGTTGCCGCCGCAGGAGGGGGACTTCACCGAGCCCAGCGGAGCCGCCGCCATGGCCGCCCTTTTGGTGCACCATCCCGACCTGGACGGGGTGTTCGCCGCCAACGACAACATGGCGGCGGGCGCGCTGCGCACCTTGCGCTCGGCCGGCCGGGCGGCCCCCGCCGACGTCGCTGTGGTCGGCTTCGACGACCTGACCGTCGCCCAGGTCGCCGATCCGCCCCTCACCACCGTCCATCAGCCCATAGCCGCTCTCGGGCGGGAGATGGCGCGCATGCTCGTCACGGTCGTCAACGGACACGACCCCACCCCGTTGATCCTGCCCACCCGGCTGGTCGTCCGGTCGAGCGCCTGACGGGCCCGGCTGACGAGCATGAGGCATTTGCACGCCCGTTCAGGACGTTCTCGCCGGCCGCACGCGTGGCCCCACGCGCGTCGTTCAGGCGTCGTAGGTGTGGAAGCCCCGGCCGCTCTTGCGGCCGAGATGGCCCGCGGCGACCATGCGGCGCAGGAGGGCCGGCGGTGCGTACAGCGGCTCCTTGAACTCCTCGTACATCGACTCGGCCACGGCCTGGGCGGTGTCGAGGCCGATGAGATCGAGCAGCCGCAACGGCCCCATGGGGTGGGCGCATCCGAGTTCCATGCCCCGGTCGATGTCCTCCGGCTGCGCGGCGCCCGACTCCACCATCCGTACCGCGCTGAGCAGGTAGGGCACGAGGAGGGCGTTGACGACGAAGCCGGAGCGGTCGGGCGCCTGGATGGCCTGTTTGCCCAGCTGCTCGGCGAAGCCGCGGGTGCGCCGCACGGTGTCC
Source organism: Streptomyces sp. NPDC016851 (assembly GCF_055562795.1). Classification (NCBI taxonomy): domain Bacteria; kingdom Bacillati; phylum Actinomycetota; class Actinomycetes; order Kitasatosporales; family Streptomycetaceae; genus Streptomyces; species Streptomyces sp. NPDC016851. The sequence goes on along the minus strand of NZ_JBVHEP010000014.1, from coordinate 157,997 downwards.
GCGCTGGTGGTGAGGGCGGGAATGAGCTCCACCAGCTGCTGCACGGGCACGGGGTTGAAGAAGTGCATGCCGATGACCTGCGCGGGCCGCTCGGTGACGACGGCGAGATCGACGATGGGGATGGAGGAGGTGTTGGTGGCCAGGACCGCCGCGGGGTCTTCGACCACCTTGTCCAGGGTGCGCAGGACTTCCGTCTTGATGTCGCGGTTCTCGGCGACCGCCTCGACGACGAACTGGCGGTCGGCCAGGTCGCTGAGGTCGTGGGTGAAGGAGAGCCTGGCGAGGGTCTGGTCCCGCTGCTCCTCGCTGAGCTTGCCGCGCCGCAGGCCCCGGTCGAGCGAGGCGGTGAGCCGGCGGCGGCCTGCGTCGAGCGCGTCCGGCGTGGCCTCGGCGACGCGGACGTCGATGCCGCTGCGGGCCGCGACTTCGGCGATGCCGGAGCCCATGAGGCCGCATCCGACCACGCCGAGACGAGTAACGGGATCCATCTGAGGTCCTATCTGGTGAGGCGCTGCGGGGGGTCCGGGCTACGGGGCTGGGTCAGACGTTGCGGCGGTACTGGCCGCCCACCTCGAAGAAGGCCTCGGTGATCTGCTGGAGCGAGCAGACCCGGGTGGCGTCCATGAGGACGGCGAAGACGTTGTCGCCGTTGGTCGCCGCGTTCTTCAGCGCGGCCAGGGCGTCGTGGGCCCGGTCGCGGTGGCCGGTGTGGAAGTCGCGCACGCGCTCCAGCTGGGACTGCTTCTCCTCCTCGGTGGCCCGGGCCAGTTCCAGCTCCTGAGGCCGGCTGTCGCCCCCGGGGCGGAGGAAGGTGTTGACGCCGATGATGGGCAGGGTGCCGTCGTGCTTGCGCTGCTCGTACAGCATCGACTCGTCCTGGATGCGGCCGCGCTGGTAGCCGGTCTCCATGGCGCCCAGTACGCCCCCGCGCTCGCTGATCCGCTCGAACTCCTGGAGGACGGCCTCCTCCACCAGGTCCGTGAGTTCGTCGATGATGAACGATCCCTGGAGGGGGTTCTCGTTCATCGCCAGGCCCCACTCGCGGTTGATGACGAGCTGGATCGCCAGCGCCCGCCGCACCGACTCCTCGGACGGGGTGGTGACGGCCTCGTCGTAGGCGTTGGTGTGCAGCGAGTTCGCGTTGTCGTAGATGGCCGTGAGGGCCTGGAGGGTGGTGCGGATGTCGTTGAAGTCCATCTCCTGGGCGTGCAGGGAGCGTCCGGAGGTCTGGACGTGGTACTTCAGCTTCTGACTGCGTTCGTTGGCCCCGTACTTCTCCTTCATCGCGACGGCCCAGACGCGGCGGGCGACGCGGCCGAGGACGGAGTACTCGGGGTCCATGCCGTTGGAGAAGAAGAACGACAGGTTCGGGGCGAAGTCGTCGATGTGCATGCCCCGGGCGAGGTAGGCCTCGACGTAGGTGAAGCCGTTGGCGAGGGTGAAGGCGAGCTGGCTGATGGGGTTCGCGCCGGCTTCGGCGATGTGGTAGCCGGATATGGACACGGAGTAGAAGTTGCGGACCTTGTGGTCGATGAACCACTCCTGGATGTCGGCCATCATCCGCAGCGAGAACTCGGTGGAGAACAGGCAGGTGTTCTGGCCCTGGTCCTCCTTGAGGATGTCGGCCTGCACCGTGCCGCGTACGTTCGCGAGCGCGTGGGCCCGCAGCTCCTCCGCCTCCTCGGGCGACGGGTCACGGCCCTCGGCGGCTCGGAACTTCTCCGTCTGCTGGTCTATCGCGGTGTTGAGGAAGAACGCCAGGATCGTCGGCGCGGGTCCGTTGATGGTCATGGAGACCGAGGTCGTGGGTGAGGTCAGGTCGAAGCCGTCGTAGAGGGCCTTCATGTCCGCGAGCGTGGCCACCGACACCCCGGACGTGCCGACCTTGCCGTAGATGTCGGGGCGTTCGTCCGGGTCGCGGCCGTAGAGGGTGACCGAGTCGAAGGCGGTGGACAGGCGGGTGGCCGGCTGGCCCTCGGAGAGCAGCTTGAAGCGCCGGTTCGTACGGAACGGATCGCCCTCACCGGCGAACATCCGCGCCGGGTCCTCGCCGTCGCGCTTGAAGGGGAACACCCCTGCCGTGAAGGGGAAGTAGCCGGGCAGGTTCTCTGCGCGCCAGAACCGCACCAGCTCCCCGTGGTCGGTGAAGCGGGGCAGGGCGACGCGCGGGACCTTGTTGCCGGACAGGGACTCGCGGGTCAGCTTGGTGCGGATCTCCCTGTCCCGGACCTTCACCACCTGCTCGTCGCCGGAGTAGGAGGCGATGACGGCGGGCCAGTTCCCGAGCTGCTCCGCGATCTGGTGCGGGAGCTGCTTGCGGGCGTCGTCGAGGAGCGACTGCACGTTCGCCGCGTCGGAGCCGGTCTCGGCGAGTTCCGCCCTGACCGCCTCCAGGTACTGCACCCGCCTGGCCGCCTCGGCCAGTCGCGTGGTCTCGGCGTGGTACGCGCGGACCGTGTCGGTGATCTCGGCGAGGTAGCGCACCCGGCCCGCGGGGACGACCTGCCGGATGCCGGAGGAGTGGCGTACCCCGACCGGTGCCAGCGCGCCCTCGGACAGCGGCAGGCCCTTCTCGGCCAGGCCCGTCTTCAGGTGCTGGTAGAGCGCGGTGACACCGTCGTCGTTGAACGTCGCAGCCGACGTGCCGTACACCGGCATGTCCTCGGGCCGCTTGCCGAACGCCTCGCGGTTGCGGACCAGTTGGCGGCCCACGTCGCGCAGCGCGTCCTGCGCGCCGCGCCGCTCGAACTTGTTGATCGCCACGACGTCGGCGAAGTCGAGCATGTCGATCTTCTCCAGCTGCGAGGCGGCACCGAACTCCGGTGTCATCACGTACAGCGAGGTGTCGACGAACGGCACGATCGCCGCGTCGCCCTGGCCGATGCCCGGCGTCTCCACGATCACCAGGTCGAACCCGGCGGCCTTGGCCACGTCGATGACGTCGGTCAGGTGCTCGGGCAGCTCGCGGCTGCCACGGGTGGCCAGGCTGCGGAAGAAGATTCGGCTGCCGTCCAGGGAGTTCATGCGGATCCGGTCACCGAGCAGTGCTCCGCCGCCGCGGCGGCGGGTCGGGTCGACCGCGATCACGGCGATGCGCAGCTTGTCCTGCTGGTCGAGGCGGAAGCGGCGCACGAGCTCGTCCGTCAGTGAGGACTTGCCCGAGCCGCCCGTGCCGGTGATGCCGAGCACCGGCGTGACCCGTGCCGCGGCGGCGGCCCGCAGCCGGTCCAGGAGATCCGTGGGCAGCTTGCCCAGTTCGGCGCCGGTGATGGCGCGGGCGATGGCGAAGCGGTCACCGGCCAGCACGGCGGACGCGTCGGTCGGCTTGCCGTCCCAGAGGTCGAAGTCGCAGTCCTTCACGACCGAGTTGACCATGCCGGCCAGGCCCATCCGCTGCCCGTCCTCGGGCGAGAAGATGGTCACCCCGCTGCCGCGCAGCCGGGCGATCTCCTCGGGGACGATGACGCCGCCTCCGCCGCCCACCACACGGATGTGGTCGGCTCCCGCCGCGCGCAGCGACTCGACCAGGTACTCGAAGTACTCCACGTGCCCGCCCTGGTAGGACGAGACGGCGACACCGTGGGCGTCCTCCTCCAGAGCGGCGTCCACGACCTCCCGCACCGACCGGTTGTGGCCGAGGTGGATCACCTCGGCGCCCTGGGACTGGAAGATGCGCCGCATGATGTTGATCGACGCGTCATGCCCGTCGAACAGAGCCGAAGCCGTGACCAGACGGACAGGGTGCACGGGCCGGTGCAGATCACTCATGGGGGCCTTCCCGGACGGGGCGGGGGGTACTGCCGACAGAAGAGATACTAGGACGTCCTAGTAAATTGCAGGGAGTGATCGCCGTCACAGATCCAGGACGAGGCGAGTTCCGCACGAGCGGGAGACGCAGATGAGCATGGTGTCGCCGGCGGCCCGCTCGTCCTCGGTCAGCAGCGAGTCGCGGTGATCGGGCTTGCCGTCGAGTACGTCGGTCTCGCAGGTGCCGCACGTGCCTTCCCGGCAGGAGAAGTCCACCGCGACACCGGCCTGCTCCACGGTTTCGAGCACCGAGCGGTCCGCCGGCACGGTGAGGGTGAGCCCGGATCGTGCGAGCTCCACCTCGAAGGCCTCGGCCTGGCCGGTCGCGTCCGTGCGTACCGGAGTGAACCGCTCGACGCCCAGCGTGCCGGGAGGCCAGTGCCCGCAGTGTTCCTGCACCGCCCGCAACAGGGGCTCGGGACCGCAGGCGTGCACCAGGGTGCCCTCCTCGGGGACGCCGAGGAGCGCCGCGAGGTCCAGCAGGCCGTACTCGTCCTGCGGACGGACAAGGACCCGGTCCCCGTGCGGTGCGAGGCGGTCCAGGAACGCCATGGAGGTACGGGTGCGCCCGCCGTACAGCAGGCGCCAGTCGGCCCCCGCGGCCTCGGCGGCCTCCACCATCGGGAGGATGGGCGTGATACCGACGCCGCCGGCGATGAACAGGTGGCGTGCGGCGGGCCGCAGCGGGAAGTTGTTCCGCGGCCCGCGGACCCGCACGGCGGCGCCTTCGCGCAGGTGGTCGTGGACGTACGCGGAGCCGCCGCGGCCCTGCGGCTCGCGCAGCACGGCGATCTGCCAGGAGTCGCGCGCGGCCGGGTCTCCGCACAGGGAGTACTGACGGACCAGACCCCCGTCGTCACCGTTCAGGAGTACGTCGATGTGGGCGCCCGGTGTCCAGGCGGGGAGCATCCCGCCGTCGGGGCGGCGCAGGGTGAGGGAGACGACGTCGTCGGCGGCGAGGGTACGGGCCGCCACGACAAGGGTCGTGTCGACCGAGGTCAGCTGGACGTTCATGATGGTTCGGCTCCGGGTTCAGTCCTGGGTCGGCACATGCAGCAACAGCGCGTCGCCCTGGCCGCCGCCCCCGCACAGGGCCGCCGCTCCGCTGCCGCCTCCGCGCCGCCGCAGTTCGGCCGCGAGAGTCAGCACCAGCCGGGCTCCGGTCATGCCGACCGGGTGCCCCAGCGCGATCGCTCCTCCGTTGACGTTCACCTTGTCGAGAGGAAGGTCCAACTCCCGTACGGAAGCCAGGGCCACTCCGGCGAACGCCTCGTTGATCTCGAACAGGTCCAGGTCGGCGGCCTTCAGCCGGCCGTCCCGGGACAGGGCGTCGCGGACCGCGCCGGCCGGCTGGACGAGCAGCGAGGGGTCGGGGCCGGCGACCGTTCCGTAGGCGCCGATCTCGGCGAGCGGGGTCAGGCCCTCGAACCGGGCGCGCTCCGCGCTCATGACGACGACGGCCGCGGCGCCGTCGGAGAGCTGTGAGGAGTTGCCCGCGGTGATGGTGCCCGCGCCGGAGAAGGCCGGCCTCAGTCGCCCCAGGCTCTCGGCGGTGCTTCCCGGCCGTACGCCCTCGTCGGTGTCCACCACTGTTTCCCCCCGGCGTCCCGCCACGGTGACGGGGGCGATCTCCCCGGACAGCGCGCCCGACTCCTGGGCGTGGGCGGCCCGTTGATGGGACAGCGCGCTGTACTCGTCCTGTTCCTCCCGGGTCAGGGCGTACGGCCGCTGGTAGCGCTCGGTGGCCGCGCCCATGGAGACGCCGTCGAAGGCACAGACCAGCGCGTCGCGGTCGAGGGCGTCCTCCGCCGCGGCGGAGCCGTACTTCCAGCCGGTGCGAGCGCCGCGCAGCAGGTGCGGGGCGTCCGACATGGACTCCATGCCGCCGGCGACGACCACCTCGTGGCGGCCGGAGGCGATCATGAGGTCGGCCAGGGCGATGGCGTGCAGACCGGAGAGGCAGAGCTTGTTGACGGTGCTCGCGGGGACGGAGAACGGAATGCCGGCGCGGACCGCCGCCTGCCGTGCCGAGTTGGGGCCGGCCCCGGCCTGCACGACATGACCCATGACGACGGCTTCCACCGCCGCCGGGTCCAGACGGGCGGCGGCCAGTGCCGCGCCGATGGCGTGGGCGCCGAGGTCGACCGCGGACACGGTGCTCAGGGCACCCGCCAGCCTGCCGATGGGCGTCCTTGCTCCGGCGACGATGACGGATCCGGGCATGCCGGGACCTCCTGGGGTGTGGGGCGGGTCAGGCGACCGCGTCGACGGCGCGTTCGGCGACCATGTGGGCCGTCTCGTTCACCGAGTGCAGGACGATCCGGCCGCCGGGCATGCGCCGCACCCGGCTGACGGACGTGTAGTCGGGGTGGAACCAGAACATCGTGGGCAGGCCGAGCACCGTCGCCAGATAGGTGTTGGTGATGCCGCCGTGGCACACGACGGCGACCCGGCCTCCGGGATGGGCGTCGAGGATGGTGTCCATGGCTCGTCCGGCACGGGCGCGGAAGGCGTCCCAGTCCAGCTCGGGCACGAAGTCCTCGTAGCGCCCCTCGGCGAGTGCCGCCGCGCGGGGATCGTCCGCGCCGATCTGCTCGGGCGGCATGTAGGGCTGCGTCACGTCGGTGTCCCACTCGCGCAGGTCGTCGAGGACGGTGGCGGTCATGCCGGTGAGGCGTTCCAGGGGTGCCACGGTCTCGCGGGCACGCCGGTACGGGCTGGAGTACAGGGCGTCGACGTCCTCGTGCACGAGCCAGGCGGCGAGGCGCTCGGACTGGGCGGTGCCCTCCGGTGACAGCCGGGGGTCGAACACGCCCGCCAGGGGGAGGCCGTGCCGGATGAGGAGGAGTTCGGTCATGGGTGGTCCTTACTGGGGGAGCCCGGCTCAGCCGGCGATGGTGCGTTCGGAGTGCCAGTAGGGGCGGCGCATCGCGCGTTTGTCGAGCTTGCCCATGGCGTTGCGCAGCAGCTCGGGGACGAACTCGTACGACTTCGGGCACTTGTGGGCGGCGAGGTGCTCGCGGCAGAACCGGTCCAGCTCATCGGCCGGCGGCTCGTCCGCCGCCACCACGACCAGCGCCCGCAGGGACTCGCCGAAGTCCGGGTCGGGCACGCCGACGACCGCGACCTCGGCGACCGCCGGGTGCCGCCGCAGGACCGCCTCGCTCTCGGCCGGGTACAGGTTCACGCCGCCGGAGACCACCACGTCCGCGGCTCGGTCGGTGATGAAGATGTAGCCGTCCGCGTCGACGTAGCCGATGTCGCCGAGGGTGAAGACGCCGGGGGAGAGGTAGGCGGACCTGGTCTTGTCCGGGTCCGCGTGGTAGCGGACGCCCTGGTCGTCGGGGGCCCGGAAGGCCAGCAGTCCGCGTTCGCCGGGCGGCAGCCGCCGGCCGTCGTCATCGGTGACCAGCACCTCGAACGGGGCCCGGACGCGCCCGACGGAGCCCGGGTGCGCCAGCCACTCGGCGCTGCTGATGCGGGCCACGGTCCCCGCCTCGCTGGCGCCGTACGACTCGGTCAGCACCGGACCGAACCACTCGATCATGGCTCGCTTCACCTCCGGCGGACACGCGGAGCCGGTGTGGGAGACCTGCCGCAGGCTGGAGACGTCGTACCGGGCGCGGACCTCCTCCGGGAGGGCGAGCAGCCGCTGGAAGTGGGTGGGCACCATCACCGTCGAGGAGACCCGCCACCTCTGCACCCGGCTGAGGAAGGTCTCCCCGTCGTATCTGCCGAGGACGACCACCGGCTGACCGGCCGCCAGGTGCCGCAGCGAGGTCAGCGGCGCGTTGTGCTGGAGCGGGCCGCACACCAGGTGAGGTCCCGGCGGGAATCCGGGCCGGGCGGACATCGCGGTCAGGTAGGCGGCGCTGTCGGCGACCGGGCCGCTCACCCAGCGCACCTCGGTGCCGCGCGCCCGACCGGTGGTGCCCGAGGTGTAGACGAGCGGTGGCCGGGCGGGCCGGTCCGTCGGGACGGCGCGTCCGGCCGGCGCGGCCGCCAGCCACAGGTCCCAGTCGAAGGCGTGCCCGGCGGCCGGCGTTCCGTGCGTCACCAGCGGCAGGCCCAGTTCCCTGGCCGCGTCCAGGGCCGCACCCGCCCCGGCGGGACCGGTGACGATCGCGGTCACGCCCGCGTCGATGATCTGGTCGACGAGTTCGCCCGAGGTGAGGTTCCGGGACGTGGCCACGGTCCCGACCCCGGCGCGCAGGCCGGCCAGGTGGGCCACCAGCGTCGGGATGGCGTTGTCCCCGAGGACGGCGATCCGGTCGTCGGGGCCGGGCGCGAACTCCAGCAGCCGTACCGCCGCCCGCGCCACCTGGTCGGCGAGGCCGGACCAGGACAGCACGCCCAGGTCGTCCACCAGGGCGGGGTCCTCGGGTGTCTCCTGGGCGCGACGGTCGAGTGGCAGCAGCGACATGGCTCCTCCGGCGGCTCATCGGCCCTCTCCCGATTCGAGGGGAGAGGTGATGCGGAGACTGTAGCGTTTATCAAGAAAGTACGGAACACTCTGATCCCGAGCGGAGGCGTTCCCGCATGCTCAAGGGGTCTGGCAAGCACACTTTGCCGCCGCCGTTACTGAATCTTTCGTCTGGTAACTGTCCGAGGAGGAGTCATGCCCCAGCCCGATCCGGACGCGTGGCGCACGCAGGTACGGCAGTGGCTGGCCGGCGTGCTCGAACCGGCGCGGGCGCCGGAGTCCGCCGGAGAAGACGCCGACCTGGCCGTGTTCCACAACCTCCCCGAGGACGAGGAACGCCTGCTGCTGGAGCGCTGCCGCGCCTACCAGCGGGCCCGCTTCGACGCCGGCTACCAGGCGCTGACCCTCCCCGCGGACAAGGGCGGCGCGGGCCTGACATCCGCCCACGTGGCCGCCTTCGCCGAGGAGGAGTCCGCCTTCGAGGTGCCGCCCTCCACGGAGCTGATCAGCGTCACCGTGCGCCTCGTCGCGATGGCCGTCTCCCTCTTCGGGACCGCCGAGCAACTCCAAGACCACGCACGCGCGTTCCTGCGCACCGACCTGCTGGCCTGCCAGCTCTTCAGCGAGCCGGGTGCCGGGTCCGACCTCGCCGCCCTGCGCACCCGCGCCCGGCAGGCAGACGGGGGCGAGTGGGTGATCGACGGCCAGAAGGTGTGGACCTCGGGCGCCCAGTTCGCCGACTACGGCCTGCTGCTCGCCCGCACCGACCCGGACGTCGTCAAACAGGCCGGCATCACCGCCTTCCTGGTCCCGATGGACGCCCCGGGCGTGGAGATCCGCCCCATCCGGCAGATGAGCGGCGGTGCCTCCTTCAACGAGGTGTTCCTCAGCGGCGTACGCGTCCCGGACCGGCTCCGGATCGGTCGGCCCGGCCAGGGCTGGGAGGTCGCCACCACGACCCTCGCCTTCGAACGGACCGCCTCCGGCAGCGGCAACCGCCGCAAGGGCGGCACCTTTGCGGACGTGCTCGCGCTCGCCCGCTCCCTCGACCGCACCTCGGACCCGCTGGTCCGCCAGCGCCTCGCCGACCTGTACGTACGGGCCGCCCTGCGCGCGGCCACCGTGGACCGTGTCGCCAGGACGAGCGCGGCCGGCGGCCGGCCGGGTCCCGAGGCGTCGTTGACCAAGCTCATGGCCTCCGACCTGCTCACCCGCACGGGACAGGTCGCCGCCGAGCTGATGGGGGCGCGCATCGGCGCCGACACCGGGGAACCGGGCACCTTCGCCTGGACACAACACCTGCTCGGCGCCCCCGGCTACCGACTGGCCGGAGGCACCGACCAGATCCAGCGCAACCTCATCGGCGAACGGGTGCTGAAGCTGCCGCCGGAGCCGCGGGCGGACCGGGCGCCGTTCTCGCAGCTTCCCGGCAACTGAGCCACCGGACGGTTAGGCAATCACAAAGGAGTGACATCGATGGATCTGGGACTGACAGGCGCGAAGGCGCTGGTGACCGGCGCGAGCCGGGGCATCGGCCGGGCGATCGCCGGAACCCTCGCGGCCGAGGGCTGCGCGCTGGCCCTGTGCGCCCGGGGCGAGGAAGGGCTGGCCAAGGCCGCCGCCGAACTGCGCGGCGAGGGGGCCACGGTCTTCGCGGAACCGGTCGACGTCACCGACCCCGCCGCCCTCGCGGGCTTCGTCGAGCGGGCGGCCGGTGAACTCGGCGGCCTGGACCTGCTGGTGTCCAACGTGTCGGCGGGCAACGTGAAGGGCCCCGAGTCCTGGGAGGCCAGTCTGCGCGGCGACCTGATCCCGTTCGCGGGACTCGTCGAGGCGGCCCTGCCGCACCTGCAGGCCTCCGACCGGGCCGCCGTCGTGGCCATCGGCACCACCAACGCCTCCGACACCGCGCGCCCGGCCGGAGCGAACTCCTACTCCGCGCTCAAAGCGGCCGTCGTCCAGCACGCCTCGGCCCTTGCGCACTCCCTCGCGCCGAAGGGCATCCGCGTCAACACCGTCTCGCCCGGCCCGATCGACTTCCCCGGCGGCGCCTGGGAGACCATCCGCACCAGCCGCCCGGAGGTGTACGAGGAGGTCCTCGCCAAGCTGCCGATCGGCCGCTACGGCACCGCCGAAGACGTGGCCGCGGCGGTGGCGTTCCTCCTCGGGCGGACCGGCTCCTTCTGCGTCGGGGTCAACCTCGTGGTGGACGGCGGGCTGCTCACCCGCGTCCAGTACTGAGCCGTGGCGGGCCCGGCCGGCCGGCTGGACGCCGTACTGGTCTGCGGTGGCCGGTGGCACGACTTCGACCACGCGCGGCTGCGGCTGCTGGAACTGCTCGGCGAGCATCCGCGGGTGCGCACCACGGTGCACCAGGACTACGACTGCCTGGCCGCCCTCGACAGGGCGGACCTGCTGGTCACCTACACCTGCGACGTCCGGCCCCGCCCGGCCCAACGAGCCGCGCTGGCACGGTTCGTCGAGCGGGGCGGGCGCTGGCTCGCCCTGCACGGCACGAACGCGGTGATCGAGCCGTCGGCGGGTGACGGGCCGCGCGTGTTCGCGACCCCGCGGCTCCTCGGGGAGGTGGCGGAAGTACTCGGCAGCCAGTTCGTCGCCCACCCGCCCATCGAGCCGTACGAGGTGCAGGTGACCCGGCCCGACCATCCGCTGGTCGCCGGGATCGAACCGTTCACGGTCACCGACGAGCTGTACGTGAGCGAGCTGCACGGCGAGCTGGAGGTGCTGCTGCACGCCGAGTACACGGGGCCGTGCCGCGGTTTCGCCGAGGGCGACACGGCGGCCCTCGACCACGCGCCCCGGCCGGTGCTGTACCTCAAGCGGCACGGCCGCGGCGAGGTCTGCTACTTCACCCTCGGCCACTGCCGGGGCCGCTACGACGTGCAGGACCTCGGGGTCGACGACACCGGGCGTGTGGACGTGGGGCCCTGGGAGACACCGGAGTTCCTGACCGTGCTCCGGCGCTGTGTGGAGCGCACGGTGGGCGGGCGCAGCCCGTCTCGGTGAAGCACGGGCCGTGGAATGGCTGTCCGACCTGCGGATTGTCATGGACGGGGTCTCGCAGCAGGCGTAGCGTGCCTCCGCGCGCGCTTCCGCGGGCCTTTTCGTTCTCCGCCCGTGGGGGGCCACCGTCATGTCCGCATCCAATGAACTCCGTCCGCGTCGCATGCTGCCGAACGGAACACCACGCTCGGTGCGCGGCCTGCTGGCAGCGGCGTCGGTGTCGCTCGCGATCGTCGCCCTGAGCGATCTCTTCGCCGTCTTCGCCGGAGCGCGGATCTACCTGCTCATCGACGAGGACCAGGGATTCGCCGCCGCTCCCCAGCACAGGCTGGACGCCGCATACTCGCTGTACGAGACGGCCGGCAACCTGCAGGGCATCGTGTTCCTGCCCTGCCCGGTCCTCTTCGTCGCCTGGTTCTTCTGGACGCGGCGCAACACCGGGCTGCTGGCCCCCGATCGGTTCCGTAAGGGCCCGGGCTGGGCCATCGGGGGCTGGCTCATCCCACTGGCGAACTTCTGGCTGCCGTACCGCATCGCCGTCGACATGTGGGGTGCCGCATCACCCCTGCCCGCCGACGGGGAACCGTACCGGGCATCGATCTGGCCCGTGAACCTGTGGTGGGGCCTGCTCGTTTCCAGCTCGCTGTCCGACCTGTACGCCGCGTCGGGATACGAGAGCGCCGAGACCCTCACGGAGATTCGGACCGCGGTGATGCAGTACATGGCAGCGGACGTCCTGGACATGGCCGCTGCCGTGGCCGCGGTGTACTTCGCCGTCCGCCTGACGTCCATGCACTGGCTGAAGGCGACCGCGAGCAGCCCTTACAGCAGGTGAGCAGGACGCAGGGGCCGACCTCGGTGCTCATCGGATCTCCTCGCCGGTGGTCGAGTCCGGCCGGGTCTTCGCCCGGCGGCGCAGCACGGTGGGCAGGGCGATCCGGCCACCGGTGAGCACCAGCGCCACGATGAGGACCGAGCCCGTGAACAGGCTCGCGGCCCACTGCGCGCTGGTGGCGAGGCCGAGGCCCGTGATGCCGGTGCCGAGGAGGAGGACCGCGAGGACCGTGCCCCAGGCGTTGAAGCGGCCCGCGCGCAACTGGGTCGCCCCGACGAAGGCGGCGGCGTAGGCCGACAGCAGGTACGGGGTGCCCGCGGTCGGCGATCCGGAGCCGACCGAGGCCGTGAAGACGACGCCGGCGAAACCGGAGAGCAGTGCGGAGGCCACCAGGGTGAGAAAGCGCAGCCGGTCGGTGCGCACACCTTGCAGCCGGGCCGCGTCGGCGTTGAACCCGGTCGCGTACAACCGGCGCCCGGTGGCGGTGTGTTCCAGCAGGAACCAGATGGCGAGGGCCGCGAGCAGCAGATACAGCACCGGCAAGGTGACGCCGCCGGCGTCCAGCTGGGCGATGCTCGCGAACGGTTCGGCGAGCAGCCGCACACCGGTGATGGAGCTGTCGTTGGTGACCATGGTGATCAGGGACTGGATCAGCGCACCGGTGGCCAGGGTGGCGATGAACGAGTCGACGCGCAGCACCACCACCACGATGCCGTTGACGATCCCGACCAGCAGCGCGGCGGTCATCGCCAGCGCGATGGCCGTGCCGGGCCCGAACCCGGCGGAGACCATGAAGTGGGCGGTCAGCACGCTGGTGAGCGACATGGTGAAGGCGATGGAGAGGTCGAAGACGCGCGCGGCCAGCGGCGGTACGACGCTGAGTGCGACCAGGCCCGCCACGGCGTTGCCGTTCAGAACCTGCTTCACGGTGATCATGGTCGGGAACGTGTCCGGCGCCCAGACGGTGAAGAGCAGGACGATGACCAGCCACACGTACACGGCGCCGATGTTGCGGAACGACAGGGCGGCCGCCGCCCGTCGGGCCCGTGTCCCCGGTACGTACACCGCGGATCTCTCCGGTACGGACGGCGAGACCTCCGCCGCCCGGGTCGGGGTGGACGTCATGTCAGTCGGTTCCTTCCAGGGCTCATGTCACTCGGTTCCTTCCATGGCGTGCACGAGCGCGGGCTCGGTGATGTCCCGGCCCTTGATCTCCCGTGCGATCCGGCCGTCCCGCACCACCAGGACGCGCGTGCACAGCGCGAGCAGGTCCTGCGTGTCGGAGGAGGACACGAGGACGCCCATGCCCTCGTCGGCCTGACGCTCTATCAGGTCGTACAGCTGGAGGCGGGTGGCGATGTCCACGCCCGCCGTTGGTTCGCACAGCGCCAGCACCGGCGGCCGCCCGGCCAGACAGCGGGCCATCACGACCTTCTGCTGGTTGCCGCCGCTCAGCGTGGTGATCCGGGCCCCGCTCCCCGCCGTACGCACCCCGACCCGCCGGATCCAGTCCTGCGCCAGGGCGGACTCGCGGCGCCGGCGCAACCGCCCGGACCGGGAGCGCAGCCGGTCCAGGAGCGGCAAGGTGAGGTTCTCGCCGACCGAGAAGTCGCCGATCACTCCCTCGCCCGCCCGGTCCGCCGGGACCAGGGGAAGGCCCAGGCCGCTCGCGTCGCGCGCCGACGTCCACCGCTCCGAGCGCTCCGGCAGCCGCAGCCTGCCGCTCACCCGCCCGGCATGAGCTCCGCACACCGCGTACGGCACGATCTCGTGGCCGGAGCCGACAAGACCGGTGATGCCCAGGCGCTCGCCCCCGGCCAGGTCGAAGTCGACCCCCCGCAGGGGCCCGGCCCACAGGTCGCGGACCTCCAACACGGGGTTGGTGGGACCGGGGGAGGGTGCCGGACGGTGGGTGGTCTCCATCTCCTCGCCCGCCATCAGCTCCGCCAGCAGGCGAGGAGTGAGCTCGGCGACCGGGCGGGTGGCGATCCGGCGTCCGCCGCGGATCACGGTGACCCGGTCGGCGAGAGCGAAGATCTCGTCCATCCGGTGCGAGACGTACAGGACACCGGCCCCGGCGTCGCGGACCTCCCGCACGATGTCGAAGAGGCGGGCCACCTCGCCGGGCGGCAGTACGGCGGTGGGCTCGTCGAGCACCAGGACCCCGCGGCGGCCCTCCCAGCCCTGAAGGGCGGCGGCGATGGCCACCACCGTGCGTTGGACGGGGGTCGCCGTCACCAGGGGCCTGCGTACGTCGATGCCGAGGCCGAACCGTTCGACGAGCGCGCTCGTCCGCCGCTCCATCTCCGGCCAGCGGATGTTGCCGAACGCCGTGCGGGCGAAGCCATGGCTGAGCGCGAGGTTGTCGATGGCGCTCAACTCGCCCACCAGCCCCAGCTCCTGGTGGACGAAGCGGAGCCGGTCGTGGCGGGAGGCCGCGACCTGGCCGAGGCCGAAGGGCTCGCCGTCGAGTTCGGCCACCGCACCCGGCTCCGCGTGGTGGTAGCCGGCGAGGATCTTGATGAGGGTGGACTTGCCGGAGCCGTTGGGCCCGATCAGGGCGTGGATCTCGCCGGGCAGGACGTCGAGATCGACATCCTTCAGCGCCTGGGTGCCGCCGAATCTCTTCGACAGGGCGGCCACCCGTAGCACCGGCCCGGTCAACTCAGTCCCCACAGCGCCTTGAACTGCTTCTCGTAGTCCTCGACGATCGGGAAGTCGCCGTCGGCCGAGGGCAGGTTGTCCTTGGTGACGAGCATGTTGGGCAGCGCCGCCTTCTGGCCCACGGCCATGGACTGGCCGGTGAAGTGCCGGGCCAGCGCGTCGGCCTGGAGCCAGGCCGTCTCGTGCGAGTTCAGCGCCATCGCGCCGTCGGTGAGACCGCTCTGGATGTACTGGTAGTTCTGCGCGTCACCGACGTTGACGACGATGTGCTTGCCGGTGATCCCGGCGGTCTTCAGCGCGGCCGGCACGCCCACGTTGAGCAGGCCCAGGGAGAAGACGACATGGGTCACCTTCGGATGTGACCGCAGGTACGACACCACGCGGTCCGGCATGTCCTTGCCCACCGCGGTGATCGGCACGTCGACGTTGTCGAGCGCGCAACCCTCGCACCACTTCTTGTACTTGGCCGCGAAGGAGTCCTTGACGGGCTTGAGGATCGTGTAGGCCGGCAGATCGAAGTAGACGGTGTCCGCCTTGGCGCCGCTGTTCGACACCACCCATGAGGCGAGCATCTCGCCCTGGACGCCGACGTCCTTCGGGCCGTTCTTCAGCAGGGAGATGCCGTCGCCCGTCACGTCGTCGGCGTTCGACTGGATGACGGGGATGCCGGCCGCCTTCAGCTGTGCCAGCTGCTTGGCGTAGACGGCACGGGGGAAACCGGAGGCGACGACGGCGTCCGGCTTGTCGCGTACGGCCTGCTCGTAGGCGGCCTGGACGGACTCCGGGGTGCCCTGGGTGGCGATCTGCTTCACCTGCCAGCCGAGTTCCTTCGCGGCCTCGGTGAAGAAGTCGGCGAGGTCCTTGCAGGACTGGACGCCGCAGAGGATGAAGTCGATCTTCTTGCCCTTGGGGATCGCCTTGCCCACCGGCTCGGTCACGGAGATCGTGGCCGGGCGCTCGGAGTACTTCGCCAGGGCTGCGCGGGCCGCCGTCAGGCCGGGGGAGGCGGGCGCCCCCGCCTGAGTCGAGTCGGCGGCCGGAGTGGTCCCGGTGCCGCATGCCGCGAGGGCGAGCAGGGCGGTGACGGGGAGGGTCGCGGTGATGGCGCGGCGGACCGCGCGACGGGGTCTGGAACTCATCGTTGAGTGCTCCCGTGGTGTGACGGAGAAACTTAAGAGACACTACAGCCTCAAGTGGGTCGGAGTGTGACATGCCCCAGCGGGCTTGGGGAGAGGGTTGCCGCAACAAATTCCGGAATAACGGTGCGAAAGTGCGGTGACCTCGTCAGGTGCGGAGATCGTCCACCGGCACGAGTGTTGCTCCGGGCGGCAAGCGGTAACTACACTCAATCTAAAGTTTCTGCCGGAGGAGAGATGATGGACGAAACGTCGGAGCCGGCCACGGCGCGGTGCCCCGGGCCCAGCGTCCAGGACTACCTCGACCAGGACAGCCGCCCCGTTCCCCCCGCCCTGAGGTACGAGCGGAACGACTACCTCGGCAGCGAGGACATCGACACCGCCCGTTTCACCTCCCGCGAGTGGGCCGAACGCGAGATGCGGCAGGTCTGGCGGCGCGTCTGGCAGTTCGCCTGCCTGGAGAGCGAGATCCCCGAGGTCGGCGACCACGAGGTCTACGAGATCGGCGACGACTCCCTCATCGTCGTCCGCACGGCTTCCGACGAGATCCGCGCGTACGTCAACGTCTGTCTGCACCGCGGCCGCAAACTGCGCACCGGCGGCGGCAACGTCGGCGAGTTCCGCTGCTCGTTCCACGGCTTCACCTGGAACCTCGACGGGACGATGCAGACCCCGCCCTGTGCCTGGGACTTCCCGCATGTCACCCCGGAGAAGTTCGCCCTCCCCGAGGCCCAGGTGGCGACCTGGCGCGGCTTCGTCTTCATCAACATGGACCCGTACGCCGAGTCCTTCGACAGCTACCGCGGCACCTTCGACGACTACTACATCTGGCCGCTGGAGAACCGCTACAAGTCGCTGCACATCGCCAAGGTGCTGCCCTGCAACTGGAAGGTCGCGCAGGACGCGTTCATCGAGTCCTTCCATGTGATCGCCACCCATCCGCAGATGCTGACGTGGCTCGCCGACGCCAATTCGCAGTACGACGTCATGGCGGACCAGCCGAACTGGAACCGCATGATCAACATCCAGGGCGCGCCCAGCCCGCACGTGGCGGACTCGGTCACGGAGGAGGACGTCCTGGAGACCTTCTACGACTCGCGCTCGTTCTACGCCGCCGCCCAGGGCCGTGACCTGGTGATGCAGGAGGGTGACGAACTGCCGGCGATCCCGCCCGGCGGCACCGCCCGTCAGGTCCTCGCCGCGCGGATGCGTGAACAACTGGCGGCCACCTCGCAGCAGGACTTCTCGGAGACACCCGACACCGAGCTGCTGGACGCCATCAACTACCTGCTGTTCCCCAATTTCAACCCCTGGGGCGGCGCCAAGTCGAACATCATCTACCGGTTCCGGCCCAACGGCCTGGACCCGGACTCCTGCACCGCCGAGATCATCTTCATGTCGTCCCCGAAGCAGCCCGGCGAGACGCCGCCCCCGGCGAAGATCCGCTGGGTTCCGGAGGACACGCTCTTCGCCGACATCCCCGAACTCGGCGTGCTCGGGCCCGTCTTCGACCAGGACTGCGAGAACCTGCCCTACGTCCAGCAGGGCCTGAAGGCGATGCGCAAGCCGGGCATCACCCTGGCGAACTACCAGGAGAGCCGCATCCGCCACTTCAACCAGACGCTCGACCAGTGGATGAGCAAGTGACCCACCGGGTGGCGGTCAGACCCTCCGGCGCCGAACTCGAAGTCCTCGACGGCGAGGACCTGTTCACCGCCGCAGAGAGGCTCGGCTACCGCTGGCCCACCGTCTGCGGCGGCAAGGGCACCTGCCGCACCTGCTTCGTCCAGGTCGAGGAGGGCGCCGAGAACTGTTCCCCCGTGGACCCGCTGGAACGCGAGGGCATCGAGGCCCTGCGCAGACCGGTGGACGGCCTGACCCGGCTCGCCTGCCGGCTCCGGGTCGAGGGCCCGGTGACCGTGACCAAGCGCGGCGTACGCCGCCCAGTGCAGGAGTGAGACCCCATGTCCAAGCAAGTGATCCACCCGCTGACCGGCCATGTGTACCGGCTCACCGAGGACGGCCTGGTCGAGGTGACCGATCCCAGGACAGGGGTGCAGGGCGTCTTCGACTTCCAGGCCCGGTGGCAGTCGGGCGAACTGCGCCACGCCGACCTCCAGATGGCCGGCTGGGTCGGCCGCCTCGCCCAGCGGCGCACCGCCCAGCAGCCGGAGGAGTGATCCCGTGACGCCCCGCACCACCCGGGTGGTCTGCCTGGTGCGCCGGCCCGAGGGAGAACCGCTCCTCGGTGACTTCGTCGTCGAGGAGCGCCCGCTGCCGCCCCTGGGGGAGGGGCAGCTACTCGTCCGCAACCTCTACATGAGCGTCGACCCGTCCATGCGCGGGCGGCTGTCGACCACCGAGAAGCACTACACGCACAACTTCACCCCGGGCTCGCCGCTCGACGGCCGAGCCCTCGGTGTCGTGGAGGAGAGCCGCTGCGCCTCGGTGCCGCCGGGCACGTACGTACGTCATCAGCTCGGCTGGCGGGAGCGGGCGGTGCTCGACGCGGCGGCCGTCGACGGCGCCGGTCGCATCGACCCGGGACTCGCGCCGCTGCCCACCTGGCTGGGCCTGCTCGGCCAGACCGGGTTCACCGCGTACGTCGGCCTGACCCGGATCGCGCGACTGCGGCCGGGCGACACCGTCTTCGTGTCGGCGGCGGCAGGCGCCGTCGGCACCGCCGCCGGCCAGTTCGCCCGTCTGCTGGGCGCGCAGCGCGTCATCGGGACCGCCGGAGGGCCGGACAAGTGCGCCCTGCTGGTGAAGGAGTTCGGCTACGACGCGGCCGCGGACTACCGTGCCGAGCCGGTGCGCGACGCGCTGGCGCGGCTGGCACCCGACGGCATCGACGTGTACTTCGACAACGTCGGCGGTGAACAGCTCGCCGCCGCTCTGCACGCGCTGCGCACCGGTGGCCGGGTCGCCCTGTGCGGCATGATGTCGCAGTTCGGCGGCGCGGGACGGACCGTGGACATCAACCAGTTGATCCAGGCGGTCCTCAAGCGGCTGACCCTGTCCGGGTTCATCGTCCGCGACCACGAGGACCTGCGCCCTGAGTTCGAGCAGCGGGTCGCGGGCTGGCTGGCCGAGGGCCGGATCACCGCGCGCGAGACGGTCGTCGACGGCCTGGAGAACGCCGCGGGGGCGCTGCTGTCCCTGCTGGGCGGCGGCAACGTCGGCAAGATGCTGGTGCGGCTGGACGGTTCCCGCTGAGACTGCCGGCAACGGCGCCCCGGCCGGGGCGCCGTTTCAGCGCATGGGATGTGACGCGGCGACGGTGTGGGCCGTCAGCGAGACCCCGACCCGGGCCAGCCCCGCGACGGCCGTCCGGAAGTCCTTGATGTGCGGGGTGGCGAAGTGCTCGTCGAGGGCCTGCCGCGAGGTCCAGTACTCGTACACGCGGATACGCCGCTCGTCGGTGGGATCGGCGGTCATCGCGTAGTCCAGACAGCCGGGTTCCTCCTCGCGGGTGCGCCGGCCCAGCTCGACGAGGGCCGCCAGCACGGTGTCGCGGTCGCCGGGTTCGTAGTCCATCCAGCCGGAGACGATGAGTTCCTCAGCCATGGTGGTCCTTGATCTCCTCAGCCATGGTGGTCCTTTCGAGGTCGTGCCCGCGGGCCCGTCGCTCCGGTGCAGGGAAGCGACGGGCCCGCGGAGTTCTCAGATGCCGAGCGGCGCGGGAACACTGTCGACGGTGACCGTGCCCCGTTCACCGTCGACCGTGATCGTCATGCCGTCCCGCAGCCGTCGCGTTCCGCCCTCGACGGAGATGACGGCCGGGATGCCCAGCTCACGGCAGACCACCACGGCGTGGCTGTTGAGCGCGCCCACGTCCACGACTGCCGCGCCGGCCACCAGGAACAGCGGGGTCCAGGCCGCGTCCGTGATCGGCGCGACCAGCACCTCGCCGGGCTCCAGTGCCTCACAGGAAGCCGGGTCGGTGACCACCCGCACCCTGCCGGTGTACGAGCCGTGGCTGCCGCCGACACCGCCGAGCACATCGCCCTCGACGGCCGCCTCGGTCCGCTCCTCGGCGCGGCGCGGCCAGGTGTCGATCTCGGTCTGTCCGTCGTCGGCGACGAAGAACGGCGGTTCCAGCTCGTGCAGACCCGCGTACTCCTCCAGCCGCCGCGCGATGACCGGGCCGAAGGACTCCGGGGCGGCGACGTAGTCGTCGAGTTCGGTGTCCAGCAGCATCATCACGTCCTCGGGCCGGGCGAAAAGGCCGGCATCGACGCCGCGGTGGCCGAGCTCCCGTACGGCCATGCGGATCTCGTTGACGACGGTGACGCAGTTCGCCTTGGTGCGCTCGCGGGCCGGGATCCACACCCGGGAGGCGTGCATCCCGGCGTCGAACATCGGCTGCGCCTCCTCGGGCAGCACGGCCCGGATCTCACGCGCCGTCCGCTCGCGCCCCTCGGTCAGCCGCTTGCGCCGGGTGGCCGGGGAGTCATCGTCGGGACTGTGCCGGATCCGGTCCACCAGGGCCAGCGCCTGCACGGGTGCCGCCTCCCACGACAGCGCGTGGATGTCCCACTCGTTGGGACCGCGGTCGCCCGACTCCGCGAGGAACTCCTCGAACGAATCACGGAACGTCTTCACATCGCCGGTAGCGGCGTCGAGCGCCCGCTCCACCGCGGCCGGGCCCTGGTCGAAGAGCGCGCTCAGTTCGGCCGAGGCCGTCACCTGGCGGGACAGTGTCCACAGCCCGGTCGACGGGGAGGCGGAGTCGACGTCGCCGAGACCGCCGATCAGGTCGAGCATGGCGCCGGGGCGGTCCACGCTCGCGCACAGCGGCCCGAGGATCGCGGGCCCGACGGACGCGGGCAGCGACGACTCGACGTGCCGCTGGAACGTCGTCTCCACCTCGTCCAGCAACGACCGTACGTGCGCCACCAGTTCGGCGTCGGACAGCCTCGCCAGGCCGGGTCGCGAACGGCGCAGGGCGCGCAACCGTTCCCGGTCGGCGTCGGCCTCCGGGAAGCCGGCCTGGCCGAGCATCCGCTGCAGCGTCGCGCCCGCCTTGGCGGTCAGCTCCTCGTCCTGGTCGTCCGGGTGCGCCAGGTACACCGGCGTGTCGGAGCGCTGACCGACGAAGGCCGCGTCGATCTGGTCCGCCGTCTGTCCCATACGGATGCCGAACAGCCGCATGTGGGACAGGTTCAGGTAGAAGTGGCCGCCGAACATGCCGACGAACGGCGGCCTGGGGCCGGCCACCTCCTCCTCGCGGTAGATGCCGAACCCGACGAAGCCGCGACGCCAGCCCTGCAGGCCCCGGCCCCAGACCAGGGTCCAGCCCAGCGGGCTGGCCGGTTCCGGCAGGGTCTCGCCCGCGTTGGCCCGGGTGTAGTGCGGCAGCCGCTCACTGCGCTGCCAGTCCGTGATCCAGCTCTTCATGACCGAGGTCTCCCGCTGTCCGTACCCGCGCCTACCACTGCGCTGTTCCGCCGTCGACGCTGATCAGCGTGCCGGTGATACCCGCCCCCACGTCGCTCGCCAGCAACGAGGCGACCGCCGCGATCTGCTCCACCGTGGTGATCTTCTTGGTGGCGGCGTGCTCGGCGAAGCGGCCCAGCCAGTCCTCGTAGGAGATGCCCTCGGCCTCCGCGGCGGCGGGACCAGCGGCCCGCATGAGGTCGGTGTCGACGGCGCCGGGGCAGATGGCGTTGCAGGTGATGCCCTGGGTGCCGTACTCGAAGGCGGTCGCCTTGGTCAGGCCGTGGATGGCGTGCTTGTTGGTGATGTAGTGGCTGATCGCGGGCTTGTTGGCCTGCTTGCCCTCCACCGAGGAGATGTTGATGATGCGGCCCCAGCCGCCCTCCAGCATCTTCGGCAGGGCCCGGCGGGTGCCGTAGAAGTAGCCGTTGACGTTCAGGTTGAGGGCGTTGTGCCAGGCCTCGTCGCTGAGCTGGTGGATCGGGGCGAAGCCGGAGCTGCCGCCGACGTTGTTGACCCAGATGTCGAGCCTGCCGAAGCGCTCGGCGGCGAAGTCGGCGAGGCCCTCGATGTCCTCCTGGCTGTTGGCGTCGCAGGGGTGGAAGACGGCCCGGTCCCCGGCGTCCATCTCCTCCAGGGCCTGCTTGCCCTTGACCTCGCTGCGACCGCTGACGACGACCGTGGCGCCGTCGGCCAGGAAGGCCTCGGCGATGGCGCGGCCGATGCTGCGCGTACTGCCCGTGATCACCGCGACACGTCCGTCGAGGCTGCCCGTAGCCACCATGGTGTTCTCCCGCGAGTCTTGTTGGTTGCTCACCTGGCGGCTCTGTGGGGTGCTGTGTCCAGGTGCTGATGGATGGTGCGGTGGAAGTGCTGGAGTCCGGGTTCATTGCGTCCGAAGACGAAGTCGGTCCCGTCGAGGGCCTTCAGGCCCTGCTGGACTCCGTAGGTGGTCGCGTAGTCCTCGTCGCGGACCACCTCGTGGAACCACGCGCCGAACCGGTCGGCGGCCTCGCGCTCCTCCTCGGTGACCGCCGGGTCGCGCAGCAGGATGATCTGCTGGGTCACCGACTCGGTCGCCGTCCGGGGGAGCACCAGGGAGACGGCGATCTTCTGGCGCCAGCCGCCCGCGATCGCCAGGCCCGGGAAGAGCCAGTAGATGGGACCGACGCAGTCCCCGGGGTCACGCTGGTCCGGCGGCAGCTCGACCGCCTGCGCGATGGGCCGCAGGGCCGGTGCGATGCGCTGGTGGGGGCCCCAGGTGTCGTGGGCCATCATGTTCGAGAGGTTCGTCTCGAAGACCGTCTTCGGGTGCAGTGAGGCGAAGTGGTACGTCTCCAGGTACCCGTCGAGGGTGACCTTCCAGTTGGGACTGGTCAGCTCGCTGGTGGCGTAGTGGTGGCACTCCGCCAGCCGGAGACCCTCCAGCAGGGGCTGCAGGTCGCCCAGCCAGGCGTCCAGGTCGGGCTCGGCCTCCCCCAGTGCCTGAACGGCCTGGGAGGTACCCCCAGGGTCCAGCGAGACGAAGACGATCCCCGCGCGCTCCCCCGCCGGGAGCCGGACAAGGCTGCGCCCCTCGCGCGGCACCTCCCCGAAGGTCTTCTCCGCGTACACGCCCCGCAGCTCTCCGGCCAGGTCGTACGACCAGGAGTGGTACGGGCAGGTGAGCCGCTTCGACACCCCGCAACCGGGTTCGATGAGCTTGGCTCCCCGGTGCCGGCAGGCGTTGATCATCGCGTGCACGGTGCCCTGACGGTCACGGGTGATCAGCACGGGGATGCCGAGCACGTCGATCGCCTTGTAGGTGTTCGGCCCCGGAAGCTCGCAGGACATGGCGAGCGGCAGGGGGACGCTGCGGTGGACGGCGTCCGTCTCGCGCTGCCAGCGGTCGGCGTCGAGGTAGTTGGCGACGGGTTCCGTCCACTGGCCGTCCGCCTCGTGCGTCGTGTTGGCGCTGTAGTGCGTCATCACGCGCTCGACGAGTTCGGCCGCCTCCCGCCGCATCGTCAGGGACGCGGCGTCGGTTGACCGGTCCCGGCTGATCCACGACGCGTACTCGGGAGCCGAGGGAGCCGAGGGAGCCGACGGGGCCGAGGGGGCTGAGATCGACGACCTGGGCGGCCCGGCGTCTGTCTCCCGAATCTCCGGCGAACTGGTTTGGACCACGATGTCCTCACATCCTCCCAGCCGCGAGCCGGTGACCGGCTTCTGAACGCGACAGCTGGGCTGTGTCCGAAACGACAACAGGACTTAGTGTGGTCTGTCAATAGAAAGTGGCGAAGTTGCCGCTCGGTGCCCGCTTCTGCTGCGACGTGCTCGGCTGCCGCGCCGAGCACCGTTCCCGCGTACCGGTGGCCGTCGGCGGTCCGGCCGGCCTCGGTGGCGAGCTGGTGGTCGCCGGGTCGCGGGGGTCCTCCGGGGGGTGGATGAGTTGATCCTTCCCCGGTCGGCCCCGGTTTCGGCGCGCGTGATGGGCTCGCCGGCCGGGTGCCTGGCGGCGCTGCCGACCGCGGGTGTCCGGCCGCTGTCGGGCCCGGTCGTCGTCCGGGCGCGCGGTCGGCGGATCGGCTTCTGGGCGGATCCGGAGGGCAACGCCGTGGAGTTGGTGGACGCGCGGGGCGGCAACCCGGAGCAGAGGCGTAGTAATTAGAGACACTGTTCAGTAAGGTGCCACTGCTGGTTACTGTAGACCAGCACAAGTAAGTCCGATTTGCTTGGCAACCTCCCTCGGACGAAGGGGCGGACGGTGGCTCAACGAGTGTCAACGGCGTCGAAGAAATCCCCGCAGGTCAGCGCGCAGGTCATCAAGGACCTGCACGAGCGCATGGTGCGCATCCGGCTGTTCGAGACCGAGGCGGGAAAGCTCATGGAGGCCGGCAAACTGCCCGGCTTCCTGCACCTCTATGTCGGCCAGGAAGCCGTCGCCGCCGGCGTGATGGCGGCCCTGCGCGACGACGACCAGATCACCTCCACCCACCGCGGCCACGGGCACGCCGTGGCCAAGGGCGTCGGCTTCCGCGAGATGTACGCCGAGCTGTACGGCCGGGTCACCGGCGCCTGCCTCGGCCGCGGCGGCAGCATGCACATCAACGACCTCACCCGCGGCATGCTCGGCGCCAACGGCATCGTCGGGGCAGGCGTCCCGATCGCCGTGGGCGCCGCCTTCGCCGCCCGGTACAAGGGCGAGGACAACGTCGCCGTGACCTTCTTCGGCGACGGCGCCACCAACATCGGCGCCTGGCACGAGGGCGCCAACATGGCCGCGATCCTCGGCCTGCCCGTGGTCTTCGTCTGCGAGAACAACGGCTACGCGGAGTTCACCCCGCAGTCCGCGCACATGCTGCTCACCGATGTCGCCGACCGCGCCGCCGCCTACGGCATGCCCAGCGTGATCGTCGACGGCATGGACGCGGTCGCCGTCCACCGGGCCGCCGCCGAAGCCGTCGAACGGGCCAGGGCCGGCGCGGGCCCGATGATGATCGAGGCCAAGACCTACCGCTTCTTCGACCACCAGGGCGTCAAGGGCCTGCGTCACCCCTACCGCTCCGACGAGGAGGTCGCGCAGTGGAAGGCGCGTGACCCCATCGACCTGCTGGAGGGCCGGGCCGTCGCCGACGGCACCGCGACCCGTGCCGAGCTGGACGACGTATGGCAGCGCACGCGCGACGAGATCGCCGAGGCCATCGCGTACGCCGAGGCGAGCCCGCTGCCCGACCCCGCCGACCTGCTGCTCAACGTCTACTCGGGATGACCGCCATGACCACCACCACCGAGGCACCGGCCCTCCCCCCGGTCGCCGCCCCCCGCAAGCTGTCCTACGTCAAGGCCTTCAACGAGGGACTCGCACAGGCCATGCGCGAGGACGAGAACGTCTTCGTCGCCGGTGAGGACGTGGCCGGATACGGCGGCGTCTTCCGCATGTTCGACAACCTGCTCGACGAGTTCGGCCCCCGCCGCATGATCGACACCCCGATCTCCGAAGCCGCCCTGGTCGGCCTCGGCGTGGGAGCCGCCGCCCGGGGCCTGCGGCCCGTCGTCGACCTGATGTTCATGGACTTCATCGGCGTCTGCCTCGACCAGATCGTCAACCAGGCCGCCAAGATGAAGTACATGTTCGGCGGCGCGCTGTCCGTGCCGCTGACCATCACGACCGCCTCCGGTGCGGGCCTCGGCGCCGCGGCCCAGCACAGCCAGAGCCTGGAGGCCTGGCTGGCCCACGTGCCCGGCCTCAAGGTGGTCATGCCCAGCGACGCGTACACCGCCAAGGGCCTGACCGTCTCGGCCATCCGGGACGACAACCCGGTCGTCATCATGCTCAACAAGGTCCTGCTCGGCAGCACCAGCGAGGTGCCCGAGGAGATCTACGGCATCCCGCTGGGCCAGGCACACACCGCACGGCACGGCTCCGATGTCACGGTGATCGCCCTGGGCCGCATGGTGGGGGAGGCCCTCGCGGCGGCCGACGAGCTGGCGGCCGAGGGCGTGGAGATCGAGGTGATCGACCCCCGCAGCGTGCAGCCGCTGGACACCGAGACGATGTTCGCCTCCGTCCGCCGCACCAACCGGGTGCTCGTGGTGCACGAGGCCGTCACCTTCGGCGGGCTCGGCGCGGAGATCGCCGCCCAGATCCAGGACGCCGCCTTCGACTACCTGGACGCGCCGGTCCTGCGCATCGGCGCCCCCTTCTCCCCGGTGCCCTTCTCCCCGGTGCTGGAGAAGGCGTACGTGCCCGATCGCGCCCGCATCGCCCAGGGCTGCCGGCGTCTCCTCGAGAGGGCGTGACCGACATGGCGGTCGAGGTGCTGCTGCCGAAGATCGGTCTGACCATGCAGGAAGGCACGATCGACGAATGGCTCGTGCCGGTCGGCGCGGCCGTCGCGGAGGGCGACGCGCTGCTGAGGCTGGCGACCGACAAGGTCGACGTGGACGTCGAGGCGGAGGCCGGGGGACTGTTCCACCCGGTGGTCCCGGCGGGCGTCACCGTCCCCACCGGGGCCCTCATCGGCTGGCTGCTGGCCGAGGGCGAGCAGCTGCCGGGCCCGGCGGGTACGCCGATGCCGGCCGGGGCCGGGGCCGGGGCCGGTGCGGGTTCTGCTCTACCCGCGCCCAACGGCACCGACGCCGACGCTGCTCCCGCGGTGCCCTCCATCAACGGCACCGACACCGGCGTTGCTCCCGTGGTGCCCTCCCACAACGGCACCGCCGGCCGGCTTCTGTCCTCACCCAACGCCCGGCGGGTCGCCACCGCTGCCGACGTGGAGCTCACCGCCGTACGCGGCACGGGACCCGGCGGCCGGATCGTCTCCGAGGACGTGGAGGAGTTCCTCGCGGCCCTCCCTGGCGACCTCAGTGACCCGGGCGACCCCGGCGAGCCGGTCACGCCGGGCGGCTCCTCCTACTCGCCGCTGGTCCGCAAGCTGGCGAAGGAACGGGGCATCGACCTGTCCGAGGTGAACGGCACCGGGCCGGGCGGCCGGATCCGCCGCTCCGACCTCGACGCGGTCACCCCCGCCCCTCCTGGCGCGGACACGGCCCCGCCTCGCCGGGACACGGCCCCTCCCCGCCGGGATGCGGCCCTGCGGCCCGGCGACGTCATCCCGCTCACCGGGATGCGCGGCACCATCGCCCGCCGGATGCACGCCAGCCTCCAGGAGATGGCACAGCTGACGCACGGCTACGAGGTGCGGATGGACGCCGTGGTGTCCCTGCGGGACCGGCTCAAGGAGGAGTGGGCCGACAGCGATCTGCCGGTGCCAAGCCTCAACGACTTCCTGCTGAAGGCCGCCGCCCTGGCCCTGCGCGAGCACCCGCTGCTCAACGCGACGGTGCGGGAGGACGGCGTCCATCTGCTCGGCGGCATCCACCTGGGCTTCGCCGTGGCCGTTCCGGGCGGCCTCATGGTCCCCGTGATCGAGGATGCCGTGGAGCTGCCGTTGCCGGAAATGGCCCGCCGGTCCAGGGACCTGGCCCAGGCCGCGCGCGAGGGGCGGATCTCCCCGGCACGACTGGAAGGGGCCACCTTCACCGTCACCTCGCTCGGCGGATACGGCGTCGACTTCTTCACCCCGGTGATCAACCCCGGCAATGTCGCGATCCTCGGGGTGGGCAGGCTCAGGGACGGCGTCGAGTGGGCGGACGACCGGCCGCTGCGGACGCGGGTGCTCACCCTGAGCCTCACCTTCGACCACCGTGCCGTCGACGGCGCACCCGCAGCCGAATACCTGCGCACGGTCGGTGACTTGCTGCGCAGGCCCCTCCGGCTGCTCGTGTGATCCGCCGGACCGGCCCTCAGGAGGCCGGGTCGGCGATCCGCTCCGCGAGGGCGCCGACCTCGCGGACGAACGAGCGGTGCCCCAGCGACCGGTACACGTCGTCGCCCCGGACCTGTGAGATCGCCGCGGTCTCCAGCAGCGCCAGCAGGCCCAGCCCGATCACCGCCGCCTCGGCGTCGGTGACGGACGTGCGGGCCTTGCGGATCAGCCGCACCAGCTCGTCCAGCAACTCACTGCGGCTCTCCTGGCGCAGCGCCTCCGCCTCCTGGCTCATGCCGGCCGACGACACGAAGAACACCGTCGCGGCGGAACGGTGTTCGCCCAGCCAGGCCAGCAGTGTGGTGACCGCCGCGCCGATGTCCGACCCGGGTTCATGGGCCTCCGTCAGCGCCTGCAACTGCTCGCGCAGTGCGGTGGCGAACGCCCGCATCCCCTCTGCCAGGACCTGGTCCTTGGAGGAGAAGTGGTAGTACACCGCCGCCGAGGTCATCTCCGCGCGAGCGGCGATGTCGGCCACCGTCACCTCGTCCGGCGGCTGGGTGGCGAACAGCTCGGTCGCTGCTTCGATCACCCACTGCTTGCGCGACGGACGGTGAGCGGCGCGGGTTCCGGAGGTCGTCATGGTGTCAAGTATGCCGGGCGGATAGTGTGCCGTAAGCCCACGCGCAGCAGGAATTACTCTGCCGGACGGTTGGAGTTACTGGATAGCATGGGCAGTACACAGGGCCCGCGGACGCGGGGTCCCGGCAGCCGGCAGGGAGCATGATGGCCAGCACGAAGAACGGCAAGCAGCCCGCCCACCGACCCTCGCGGCGGCAGCACATCATCACCGCTGCCGTGCGGGTGTTCGGCCGCAACGGCTTCGCGGAGACCAGCATCCAGGACATCGCTGACGAGGCCCAGGTCGTGCCCACGGCCGTCTACTACCACTTCGACGGCAAGGAGGAGCTGCTCGAACTCGCCATGCGTCGCGTGTTCGACCAGCTGAACGCGGTCGTGGAGGCGGCCCGTCCCGAGTCCGAGCCGGGTGACGCGGAGGGGCTGATCCGCGTCATCGACGCCGTGTGGGACTGGGTGGAACAGAACCCGGACGAGGCCCGCCTGTACCAGGTCCAGGTCGCCTCCGCCAACGGCAGCGTCAAGGTCCTGCGGGACGAGTTCGAGCAGCGGCACGTCCAGCGTGGCTACGACTACCTGCCCGAGGGCACCACCCGCAGCCCCCGGGCGGCGAAGGTACGCCACGCGTCACAGGCGCTCGCGGTCCGCACCCTGATCAGTACGACCATGCTCGTCACCGCGCTGCGGGCGGAGGGGGGACCGCTGTCGCAGTTGCCCTCCCGCTCCGTGCTGGAGGCGGTCAGGGAGCTGGCGTTGCGCATCGTCGCCACCGAGCAGAAACCGGCGAAACCCGCGAAGTCGGCGAAGTCGGCGAAAGCGGCGAAGTCGCCCAAGCCGGTCACGTCCCGGACCTGAGGCGGCTCACCAGGCCAGTGGCCTGCGGTCGGCGAACAGCCCGCCGGTCGTCTCGTCACCCTCAGGCAGGGTCGCCAGCCAGACCGGCGTGTCCGCCCCCTCCCGTGGACCGCGCGGGGCGGAGGGACCGCCCATGCCGCTGCGGGTCCAGCCGGGATCGGCGGCGTTGACCAGGACGCCCGTGCCGGACAGCTCGGCGGCGAGCATGCGGGTCAGGGCGTTGAGCGCCGTCTTGGAGATCCGGTAGGCGGGACGCCGGCCGGAGTCCATCAGCGCCAGCGAACCGTAGGAGCTGGTGACGTTCACGACCCGCCCGTAGCCTGCTTCCACCATGCCCGGGACGACGGCCTGCGCCACCCGCCAGGCGCCGGTGAAGTTGGTGTCCAGCGTGGCGCGCAGGACGTCCTCGTCGACGTAAGGGGGCCGCAGATCCCCGTCCAGCGACACCCCGGCGTTGTTCACCAGCACGTCGATCCCGCCGGTCAGCTCCCTCGCTTCCCGGACCGCTTCGGTGACACTCCTCGCGGAGGTCACGTCCAGGGCCAGCGGCACCGCCGCCGGGCCGATGGCATGGCACGCCTCCTCGGCGGCCTCCGGTTTCCGCGCCGCGACCAGGACCCGCAGCCCCCGGTCCGCGAGCTGCCGGCCGATCTCCAGCCCGATTCCCCGTGCCCCGCCCGTGACGAGTGCCGTTCTTCCGTCGTGCCGCATGGCGGTGTCCGCCCCTTTCACACCGTGAGGACCGAGCAGGCGCTGATCCCCGGCGCCCCGTAGACATGGGTGAAGCCCACCCGGGGCGCGCCGGGCACCTGCAGACCCGGCGCCCGGCCCTGCAACTGCCGTACGACCTCGTGGAACTGACGCAGCCCGGAGGCGCCGACGGGCTCCCCGCCGGCCAGACAGCCGCCGTCGGTGTTGACCGGTATCCGGCCCGCGGCATCGGTGTCCCCGGCGGCCAGCAGCGCCTCCTGCTCGCCGTGGCCGCACAGCCCGGTCTCCGCCAGGTGGATCAGCTCCGAGCCGCTGTCGGTGTCCTGCAACTGGGCCACCTGTACGTCCGCGGGACGCAGCCCCGCCGTGCGGAAGACCGCCTCCGCGGCGTCCACGCTGGGGCTACGGTGCGGTCCCGGGGGCAGCCAGGGCGAGAACACCTCGAACGAGCCGAACCGCCGGGTCCGGAAGGCCAGCGACGCGAGCCTGACCGGTCGTTCGCACAGGTCGAACGCGCGGTCGCCGAGCGCCAGCACCAGTGCGGCAGCGCCCTGTCCCGGCGAACAGAACATGTACTGGGTGAGCGGGGGACTGACCTCCGCGGAGTCCAGGATCTCCTGCTCCGTCAGCGGCTTGCGCCGCCAGGCCAGGGGATGGTGCGAGCCGTTGCGGAAGGCCCGAGCCGCCACCATCGCCAGCGCCCGCTCCGAGATCCCGTGTTCGTACAGGTACCGCCGGGTCTTGAGGGCGAAGAACTGGGTGGTGAGCATCATGCCGGTCTCGGCGTACCAGTCACCCAGCCCGTAGCGGGCCGCGGAGACGTGGAACGCGCCCCGCTCGTGCTTGTCGAATCCCACGGCCAGTCCCACGGAGGCCTCGCCCGCGCGCAGCGCGTTGGCCACCGTGAGCACGGTCGAGGCGCCGGTCGCGCAGCCGTTCTGCACGTTGACGAACGGCACTCCGGTCAGGCCGAGCCGGCCCACCAGGGTGTCGGGCTTGCCGGACACGTCGGAGCCGCCGGCCGCGTAGCCGATGTCCTCCCAGGCGACACCGGCGTCGGCCAGTGCCTCGCGTATCGCACGCTCGGCCATGCCCATTCCGGTGACGCTCTCGTCGCGGCCGAAGGGATGCATTCCGCAGCCGACCACGTACACGTCGTCGGGCCGCCTCATCGCTCCCCGTCCAGCTCCGCGCGGAACCCGAAGGTCAGCACGTCGGTTCCGTCCTCGTCCCGGTACGCGGGCACCGTGGTGAGCCGGACCGGCAGACCGATCCGGATCTGCGCGCGGGGCACCGCCAGCCGCGCCTCGACCAGCACCTCACCGAGGTCCACATAGCCCACGTGGTACGGCCGGTGGCCACCGGACGGCGGCCGGTACGGCGGCTTCGGCGGGAACGCCTGGAGCGTCCACGACCACACCAGCCCGCTCACCGGCAGCACCAGCGCGGACATCGCCCCGTCCGGACACCTGGGGCAGGAGCCCTGCCGGGGGAAGACGACGGTGCCGCACGCGGAGCAACGGGCGCCCACGAGACGCCGTGGATCCCCGGCGTCGGACCCCTCGCCGAACTCCCCGCTCTCGAACAGTGACTCGTCGATGAGTCTGGTGGTCATGCCGTCCCGCCTTCCACGTCACCAGCCCAGCAGCCCGGCCAGCCGTTCCCGATGGTGTGCGGCGCCGCCCAGCAGGACCGCGTCCGACTGGGCGCGCCGGAAGTACAGGTGCGCGTCGTGCTCCCAGGTGAAGCCCATCCCGCCGTGGAACTGCACGCACTCGGCGGCGACGGAGACGAACGCCTCGCCGCACCACGCCTGCGCCACCGCCGCCGCTTCGGCCAGCGCCTGAGGTGAGCCGTCCGCCAGGACCGCGCGGACCACGGCCGACCGTGCGGCCTCGACCTGGAGCAGCATGTCGGCGCAGGCGTGCTTGACCGCCTGGAAGCCGCCGATCGCCCTGCCGAACTGGGTCCGGTCGCGCACATGGGCCACCGTCATGTCCAACGCGGCCTGTGCGCCGCCGAGTTGCTCGGCGGCCAGGGCGATCAGCGCCACGTCCAGGGCGCGGGAGACGATGTCCGTTCCCTCGCCGCCGGCGGTCAGCGCCCTGGCCTGGGCCCCGGAGAAGGTGACCACCGCCTGGCCCCGGCTGAGGTCCAGCGTGGGCACCCGGCGCACCGTGACCCCGGGCTCGCACGGGTCGGCCAGGAAGAGGTCCACGCCGTCGGTCCCCGCCGCGGCCACCACCAGCGCCTCGGCGTCGGCGCCGTCGAGGACGAAGGGCGCGGTGCCGTCCAGCAGTGGGACACCGCCCTGCCAGGAGACGGCCACCGGCACGGCGTCGGGCCGCCACCTGCCGTCGGGCGCGGCGACCGCCAGGGCGTGCACGGTCCCCTCGGCCAGCTCGGCCAGCGCCTTGTCGGCCGTACCGCAGTCGGCCAGCACCTGCCCGGCCAGCACGGTGGACGACAGCAGCGGTACCGGTGCCAGCGTCCTGCCCAGCTCCTCGCAGACGGCGGTGATCCCGGCGAGGCCGCCGATGCCTCCCGCCGACTCGGGCAGGCCGAGGGCCGCGAGGCCGACCTGCCGGCCGAGGGTGTCCCACAACTCGGCGTCGATGCCGGGGGCCTCCTCGGACATCCGGCGGACCGCGGCGGTGCCGCCGGCGTCGGCGCACACCGACCGCACGGTCTCGCGCAGGTCGTCCAGCTCGGTGTCCGACAGGGCCGTGCCCTCGGTCGTGGTGCTCGTCATCGTGCGCTCCCGCCCTCGTCCTGCCGCTGCCGCAGAGCACTGTGCGCGGCGGCCATGCGGGCCACCGGTACGCGGTGCGCGGAACAGGAGACGTAGTCGAGGCCGACGTCGTCGCAGAAGGCGATCGACTCCGGGTCCCCGCCGTGCTCACCGCACACGCCGAGCTTGATGCCGGGCCGCACGCTCCGCGCCCGTTCGGCGGCCAGGGCGACGAGTGCGCCCACCCCGTGCGGGTCGAGCCGGGCGAACGGGCTGGCGGTCAGGAACCCGCGCTCCTGGTACGAGGCGAGCACCTGGCGCTCGACGTCGTCCCGGGAGAACCCGTAGGTGAGCTGAGTGAGGTCGTTGGTGCCGAAGGAGAAGAACTCGGCGTGCTCGGCGAGTTCACCGGCCAGCAGCGCGGCCCGCGGGGTCTCGATCATCGTGCCGAGCCGGTACGGGACCTCCACTCCGGTACGGGCGGCGACCGCGTCGGCGGCACCGCGCACGTACGCGGCCGCGGCGGTGAGTTCCTCCGGCATGCTGACGAGCGGGATCATCACCTCCAGCTCCGGCCGCGCCCCGGTGGCGGCGACATCGGCCCAGGCGGTGAAGAGCGCCTCGGCCTGTGCCGGGTAGAGCCGCTCGTGCAGCAGCGCCAGCCGCACCCCGCGCAGCCCGAGCATCGGGTTCGCCTCGCGCAGTGCGGCGGCCCGCTGCTCCTCGGCCGTGTCCAGGGCCTGCCCGGGGGCGGGCAGGAACTCGTGCAGCGGGGCGTCCAGCAGGCGCACGGTCACCGGGCGGTTCCCGACGGCGGCCAGCAGCGCGCGGAAGTCCTCGTGCTGGGCGCGCTCCAGCGCCACCAGGGCCTCGTCGCGAGCGGTCGGGTCGGCGGCCAGGAGCACCCGGCGGATCAGCGGCAGCCGCTCGCCGAGGAACTGGTGTTCCGTACGGCACAGTCCGACACCCTCAGCGCCCAGGGCGAGGGCCGTGTCCACCTCGGCAGCGGTGTCGGCGTTGACCCGCACGCCCAGCCGGCGCACGCCGTCCGCCCACTCCAGCAGGGTGGACAGCTCGGGCGGCGGTCCGGCGACGCTGACGCTCAGGGTCCCCGCGTAGACGGCGCCGGTACGGCCGTCCAGCGAGACCGGGTCGCCCTCGCGCACCACCCGCTCCCCGAAGCGGACCGTCCCGGCCGCCGGGTCCACGCGCAGCCCCTCGGCACCGCACACCGCGGGCTTGCCGGCGCCCCGCGCCACCACGGCGGCGTGCGAGGCGATCCCGCCGCTGCCGGTCAGCACGGCAGCGGAGGCCAGCATCCCGGGGACGTCCGCCGGGGTCGTCTCGGCGGCCACGAGCACGACCCGCGTACCGTCCGCGGCCAGTTCGAGGGCACGTTCACTGGACAGCACGACCGCTCCGGTCGCCGCCCCCGGGGACGCGGGCAGCCCCGTCACCAGGAGGTCCTCCCCGCCGGTCAGCCGCAGCTGGGGGTGCAGCAGTTCCTGCACCTGTGCGGGGGTGATCCGCCGTACGGCGTCCTCGCGGCCGAGCGCCCCGTCCCGGGCCAGGTCCGCGGCCAGACACACCGCCGCCCTGAGCGGTGGGCGGAGTTGTGCCGAGGCGGCGAGCAGGGAGATCTCGTCGTCGCGCACCTCGAAGTCGACCGACACCGGTGCCCGCAGATGACGCTCCAGGGTGAGCAGGGAGTGCTCCAGCAGCGCGGACCCGCCCGCGAGCCGGTCCAGCGGTTCACCGGTGTGCGGCGGCGGGGCGCTGCGGCGCACACCCCGGAAGAAGAAGCCCTGCGGCGAGAGCCGCCCGGTCTCCGGGTCGCGGCTGACCGCCGTGCCGTAACCCGAGTGGTCCGCCGGGCCGATGCGCAGCGCCTGCACGTGCAGGGCGAGGGTCAGATCGGCGGGGAGCCGCTGGGCCCGGCGGGACCTCCGGGCGCGCGGCGAGTCCCACCGGGCGAGGAGGGCGCGGGCGGCCAGCGCGAGCTGCTGCGCAGGGTCGTCAGGGAAGGGCTGGGAGCCGTGTCGCGCCACCAGGGAGAGCAGTGCTTCCACTCGCGCGCGCGGCTCGGGCGTGTCCAGGAGGGCGTCGTCGAGCACCGCACCGGAGACGTCGAGGGCGTACTCGGCGATCATCCGTACGGTGGCGGCCCACACCTCGTGCAAGGCCTCCGCGCGCCCGATGACGGCGCACAGGTCGTCGGCGTTGCCCGGGGTCACGCCGAGACAGGCCAGGTCGGGCGGCAGTCCCGCGATCTCGGTCGGCGCGCTCGCCGACAGACGCAGCAGCAGTGGCCGGGCCGCGTCGCCGATCCGCCGCCCCGAGAGCTGTTCGACCAGATCGACGGCTGCTTCGGCGGTGCCGGGTTCGCCCAGCGACGCGGAGGCGCCCGCGGGCACGGTGAGCCCCGGCACGACCGGCAGCCCGAGGGCCACCAGCCGGTCCATCGCCGCGCCGTGCGCGCCCAGCTCGTCGGCGTCGAGGCCGCGGATCCGACCCTGCCCGTAGGGCACCAGGACCCGGCCGGGGGCCTCGGAGGGCGCGAGAGGAGCGCCGGAGTGGGCGAGCGGTCCCGCTTCGCGGTCGGCGACGCTCACCCCCGGCTCCTCGTGACCAGTTCCTCTTCCAGGGCCTCGTCCTCGGCCCGGCTGATCCCCAGCACGAGCAGCAGCTCCTGGTGCAGCCGCATCCACACCGTGTGGTACGAGTCGCAGAGCGGCGAGGCCAGCCATGCCGTCGCGCCGTCGTCGAAACGGTCGAGGGCTTCCTCCAGGGCCGGGAGGTACCGGTCGCTGCCCGGGAGCACCCGCTCCAGCCTGCGCAGCACGGGCTGGATGGCCTCGTGGACGTCTTCCAGCGACTCGCGCACCCCGGCGTCGTAGGCGTCGTCGGAGTGGTCGTTCGCGGAGCCGTCGGGGCGGCACTGCCACGCGGTGCACACGTCGCGGATCTTCCGGTTGACCGGCAGGAACGCCTCGTAGGCGGCGGTGATCCGCGCCTCCCGCTCGGAGCCGGAGGGGACCCGCAGCATCCGCGCGGCGGCGGCCTTCGCCCGCTCGGTCGGCAGCACCACCGGACCCTTCACCATCGCCAGCCCGGCGTCGACCAGCGGACGGTGCTCGGACTCCGGACGGCCGCGCCACATGCCCCGCAGGACGAGGTCGACGACGGCTTCGCCGAGAGGCTCGTCGGGAGCGTCCGGAAGGCCCACGGCAGGAGATTGCATCGCCACACCTTTTCCCCGGCTCTGTGGTGACCGGTTCCTCGGATCTGTGTTGCCCGGAGGTTACGCCTCGGCGAGCCTGTTAGTGAAGAGGGACTCAAGAAACACTTTCGGATGGACCGGTCTCGGTCCGGCCGTCGCCCGTCTTCGGGCGGCCTCGCGCGGCGAGGAACGACGCCATGCGGTCCCGCGCCTCCCGGCCGTCCGCCAGGGAGGCGATCAGCCGCGCCTCTTCGGCGAGGTGGCGGGTCAGGTCGTCCGCCGTGCCGGCGCGCAGCAGGCCCTTCGCGGCACACAGCGCGTCACCGGCGCCGGCGGCCAGACCGGCCGCGGTCCGGTGTGCCGCGTCATCCAGTTCCTCGTCCTCCACGGAGTGGGAGACCAGGCCCCATCGTTCGGCGTCGTCGCCGGTCAGGACCCGGTTGGTGAGGATCAGGTCCGCCGCCCTGCGCGGGCCCACGAGACGGGGCAGGAACCAGGAGGCCCCGCAGTCCGGCGTCAGCCCGATCGCCGTGTACGCCAGCCGGAACCGCGCCGACCGGGCCGCCAGGACGATGTCGCCCACCAGTGCCAGGCCGACCCCGCCACCCGCGGCCGCGCCGCGCACGGCGGTCACCAGCGGTACGGGCAGCTCGTACAGGGCCTGTACCGCCGCGTGCGCGGCGCTCGCCACGGCATGGACGTAGGCGCCGGTCCCGGTGCCTCGCCCGGCGAAGGCGCGCAGGTCACCGCCCACGCAGAAGCTGCCGCCCGCCGCCCGCAGTAGCACGGCACCGCCCGGGTCCGCGGCCACCTCGCGCGCGGTGTCCCGCAGGGCCTCGGCCGTCCTCAGGTCCAGGGCGTTGCCCCGTCCCGGGTCGTCGAGTCTCAGCTCGACGACCCGGTCGGGGTGGCGGACGATCCGGACCGGCTCGGTGCTCACGGCAAGGCCCATGGGTGCTTCTCCTGTCGTAGCTTCCCGTCGCCGGGTGCTTCCCGTCCCCGGTGTTTCCAGGCAAGATACTTAAGACGCTATACAGTTTCTAGATGCGACGGGACCCGATGCCCGTACGCCCGTCGGCGGGAGGTCCCGTGCCCATCCAGTTCGATGTAGACCCGACTGTCACTCAACTCGCTGCGGACACAGCAGAGTTCGTGCGCGAGGTGGTCATTCCGGCCGAGCGCGAGTGCGGCGGGTCCGTGCACGACGCCCCCGAGGCCCTGCGGGAGACCCTGCAGAAGGCCGCCCGTGACGCGGGGGTCTTCGCTCCGCACGTGCCGGCACGCTGGGGCGGACACGGGCTCGACCTGCGCGGGCAGGCGGTGGTGTTCGAAGCGGCGGGCTACTCCCTGCTCGGACCGCTGGCGCTGAACTGCGCCGCCCCGGACGAGGGCAACATGCACCTGCTGGAGAAGGTGGCCACCGAGGAGCAGAAGCAGAGGTATCTGCGTCCGCTCGCCGCGGGGGAGTCACGGTCCTGCTTCGCCATGACGGAACCGGCCCCCGGGGCGGGCGCCGATCCCCGCTCCCTGCGGACCACCGCGACCCGGGTTCCGGGCGGCTGGCGCATCGACGGGCGCAAGTGGTTCATCACCGGTGCCGAGGGGGCCGGCTTCGCCATCGTCATGGCCCGTACCTCCGGCAGTCCCGGTGACCCGGGCGGCGCCACCATGTTCCTGGTCGACGCCGGCAATCCCGGCATGCGCCTCGTCCGGACGATCGAGACCCTCGACGAGTCGCTCTTCGCCGGGCACAGCGAGATCGCCTTCGAGGAGTGTGTGGTGGGGGAGGAGCAGGTGCTCGGCGCGGTGGACCACGGCTTCCAGGGCGCTCAGGTCAGGCTCGGTCCCGCCCGGATGACGCACTGCATGCGCTGGCTGGGAGCTGCCCGCCGTGCCCAGGACGTGGCGCTGGAGCGGGCGGGGAGCCGGATGGCGTTCGGCTCGGCGCTGGGAGACCTCGGCATGGTCCAGCAGATGCTGGCCGACTCCGAGATCGACATCGAGGCGAGCCGCGCCCTGATCCTGCGCACGGCCTGGGAACTGGACACCGGCTCCGCAGCCGCCTCGCAGCTCACTTCGGTGTCCAAGACCTTCGTCGCCGAAGCGGTGAACCGGGTGGTCGACCGCGCGGTGCAGATCTGCGGAGCGCTCGGCATCTCGGCCGCCGACGCCCCGCTGGCCCGCCTGTTCCGGGAGGTGCGGCCGTTCCGCATCTACGACGGCCCGTCGGAGACGCACCGGTTCGCCATCGCGCGCCGCGCGCTGCGGCCCCACCGGCAGCCGCGCACGGGCGTCGCCGACGGCTGACGGCGCGTCGATCCCAGGCGCCCACGCACCCATGCGCAACCAAATGTTGCGCGTGGCTGCCCTCTGTCGTACGCTGATACGCAACTAAAGGTTGCGAAAGGCTTCGGGCATGGAATACGGCAGCATCGAGCGCGAGATCCACGTCGACGCGTCACCGGAGGTGGTCTTCGAAGTCGTCAGCAGGCCGGAGCACATGCGGGAGTGGTGGCCGGACGACGCGCGGTTCAAGTCCGTCCCGGGCGCGCCCGGTGAGCTCTTCTGGCGGGACGAGACGACCGGCGAGACGATGACCGTCGCGCTCACCGTCGTCGAGGTCGACCCGCCGTCGCGGTTCTCGTTCAGGTGGTGCTACACGGGCGCCGAACGGGGCGGGGACTCGTTGCTGGTCACCTTCGACCTGCTGCCGACCGAGCAGGGGACCCGGGTGCGGATGACCGAGACCGGGTTCCGCGAGATGGGCTGGGAGATCGCCGTTCTCGAGGAGCAGTACCGCGATCACGTGAGCGGCTGGGACCACTACATCCCACGGCTGGGCGCGTACATCGCGCGGCTGGTGTCGGCCTCATGAGCACGCCGGTCGACGACGAACTGTGGTCGGCGATCGGTGACCCCACCCGGCGCACGCTGATCGACCTGCTCCTGGCGTCCGGAGCCGGAACGGCCACCTCACTCAGCGCGGGCCTGCCCCTCACCCGGCAGGCCGTGTCCAAACACCTCGCCGTCCTCGACCGGGTCGGCCTGGTCCGTGCCGAGCCGGCCGGCCGCGAGCGGCGCTACCGGGTCGACGAGGCACAACTCGCCCGCGCGGCCGCGCAACTGGCCGCGGTCGGCACGTCCTGGGACGCCCGACTGCGCCGGATCAAGCACATCGCGGAGGCGATCGAACGCAGCCGCGACCACACCGAGGACCACACCGAGGACCACACCGAAGGAGCATGAAGATGCCCGACATCCTGCATCGCATCGGCGCCGTCGCGCCGCTGGACGACGTCTACCGTGCCATCGCCACGCCCGAGGGCATCGCCGGCTGGTGGACCACCGACACCACCGGCAAGAGCGAGGTCGGCGGTCAGCTGGCGTTCCGCTTCGGCGACGTCGGCGGCTTCGACATGGAGATCCTGGAGCTCGACCCGGTCGGCCGGGTGCGGTGGCGCGTGACGGACGGCCCCGCGGAGTGGATCGGGACCGAGATCGACTGGAACCTCAGCCGGCGCGACGAGTACACGATCGTCCTGTTCAAGCACGAGGGCTGGCGCGAGCCGGTCGAGTTCATGCACCACTGCAGCACGAAGTGGGCGACCTTCCTGCTGAGCCTCAAGGACTTCGTGGAGACCGGACGCGGCAGGCCCGCGCCCGACGACGTCCGGATCAGCGACTGGCACTAGACAGTTCCACCGTCGTCGTGACCCGCGTGAGCGCGGGTTTCCGGGGCACCGAACCGAACCCGAAGTGCACGGGGGGTTCGACCGGTGCCATGACACCGAGGTCACGGCCCTCGAAGACCGCGGACACCGCGCCGACCGGCCGCATGTCCCGTACGCCGTACCACTCGCGGCGTCGCGCGCCGGTACGGCCGCGGGTGCGTACGTGGGTCGGCAGCAGACGGGCGGGCCCGTTCGTCAGGGCGGCCCACGCCGGGAGGGCGGCGATCGCGCCGGGTACGGCCGCCAGGAGGACGCCCAACGGTCGTCGCCGGCCCACGGTGAAGCCCAGCTCGAGAGGCCCCGCGGTGGCCGTCCAGGTGTCGTCCGCGACGCTCACCTCGACCGGCACGACACGCACCGCGTCGAAGCTGTAGGTGCCACTGACGAAGTCCGCCGTCCGGTGCGAGGGGGCGAGCAGCAGCCGTTCCCCGTCGGCCCGCTCGATCATCACGTCGCTGAACGCCCCGAACGGCGACCGCTGCCAGTGCCCCAGCACGATGCGTGTCCCGGAGGAGGTGCCCACGCCCGCGATCCAGCCGTCGAAGCGCAGCCGCGAGCGCCCTCCCGGAGTGCCGGGCGTGCGGCTCACGGTGCTACTCCCCGGACCGAACCGGCGCCGGGACACGCGGTCTCGTCACCCCCAGACGCACGTGGCGCACTCCTTCCGAGAAGTGCACCAAGGGCTCGGCGGTGGGCGCGGGAAGGCCTGCCGCGCTGGTCAGCGTCTCCTCGAGCACATCGACGGCGGCGTCCGCCAGCGGCCAGGGCTCGTGTTCGACCGGCGTCTCCCAGAGCATGCCGAGCCGACGGGTGTACGCCCGCCAGCGCGAGGTCAGCCACACGTCCCGCTCGGTGGGCGTGATCGGGTCGCCGGGCCTGACCATCAGGCGGTAGGAGGCCTCGTCGCCCCACCTGGACCCGGCGTACGAAACGGCGTCCCCGTCCAGGGAGACGCTCAGCCTGCCCGGGTGGTACGGCGCTCCGACGGCCCGGGCCGCCAGCATCAGCGGGCAGGCCACCTCGATGGACAGGAACCACAGGCCGTCCGTCCCGTCCCGGTGCCGGACGAAGGTCCGCAGGTTGGTCTCCGCGAACACCGGGAGCCCCGGCATCAGGGCGGGCACCGCGGGAGGGCGCACATCCGCCATCACGAAGGGGGTGAGCCCCACCCAGGCCGCCCCCTCGTACTCGTCCACCACCAGGCCCTCGGGCAACAGCGCCTGGACCGCGTCCGGCGGAAAGGCCCAGTGGACGAACGTCTGCCTCAGCCAGCAGGCCCGAAGCGCGGGCACGCGCACCCGCTGCTCGGCTTCATACGCGACCACACACGGCGAGTCCCCGGACGTGACCGGCGGAAACGCCCGGCCGGGCGGAACGCGGGGCGGCGGGGACCAGGGAACGGTGTCGGACGGCGCACCGGTGCTGACGTGGTCAGTCGAGGGAGGCCATGAAGTCCAGCATCCTGCGGTTGATCTCCTCCGCGTGGTCGATCTGTGGCCCGTGGCCCGTGTTGGAGATGATCTCGGCCCGGGCGCCGGGGACCAGACGTGGGACGCGCTCCACCTGCCGTTGCGGGTGCACGAGGAGGCTTCGCTTGCCGAGCACCAGATAGAGCGGCGTTCGGACGGTGGACAGTTCCTCCTCGGACAGGGGAAGCGGCGCCGGGCGGCGTATGCGGTAGGCCCGTACAGCCTTCCTGATCATCGCGCGCAGCTCCGGCATGACGAGGACCGGCTGTTCCAGCCAGGCCGCGAGTCGCGGGCGGAACGCCTTGGGCGCGAAGGTCGCGAAGAGACCGGCGAAGAGCCAGACGAAGAAGCGCAGCCCCACCTTCTCCAGGCCGCCGGGGTCGAGCAGCGTGACCGAGGCGAGGCGACCTGGCCTGCGATGCGCCTGGTTCAGCGCGAGCCATCCCCCGTAGGAGGTGCCGACGAGGTGCACGCGGTCGAGGCCGAGGCCGGCGAGTGTCTCCTCCAGCCACTGCGCGGCGTGCTCGGGGTCGTGGATCGGCGCGCGCTGCACGCTGCGGCCGGGATCACCCGGAGTGTCGATCGCGTAGACCGGGCGCTCCGCGCTCAGGGCCGGGGTGTTCGGGTACCACATGGCGGAGCAGGAGCCCGCCCCGTGCACCAGGACGACGGGGGTGCGGGATCGCGCCGCCTCGCTCGCGGGGCCGTAGCGGTAGACGTGCGTGGTGGCGTAGGACGTCTCCACGCCCTCTTCCGCGAGCGTGGCCGCTCCCAGGGCGTACACCGCGTCGCAGGCCGCGAAGTAGCGCTCCCGCCAGGCATCGCTCACGTAGCGGCCGACATCGGCCTGAATGCGGGCAACGGTCTCGGGCATGGCCACCTCCGGCGTTCTCGGTTTTGTGATACGAACGTACCACGACGTTGGTACGGTCGTATCATCAAAAGGTCCCAGGGAGTCACAGCGACAACGACGAGCGGAGAACCAGCCGATGCCCAAGCGCGTGGACCACGCAGAACGGCGTACCGAGATCGCCGAGGCGCTCGTCCGGGTCGCTGCACGGCGCGGTCTGCATGCCGTGGGGATGCGCGATGTGGCGGCGGAGGCCGGCGTCTCACTGCGGCTGGTGCAGTACTACTTCCAGACCAAGGAAAAGCTGTTGCTCTTCGGTCTCGAGCATCTGGCGGAGAGATTCGGGGAGCGGGTCTCCGCCCGGGTACGGGCCGCCGGGGACGACCCCGGTCCGCGCGCGATGGTCGAGGCGCTGCTGATGGCGGCGCTGCCGACGGACGACGAGAGCCGCACCTTCCACCACCTCTACACGTCCTACGCCGTTCTGTCCGTGAACGACCGGGCGCTGGCGGCCCAGCCCTTCATCAAGAACCCCGATGCCGCCGAAGACGCCCTGACCGGACTCCTCCGGCAGGCGCACGAGGCAGCTCTCCTCGAACCCGGTGTGGACGCGCGCTTGGAGGCGGCCGGCCTGCTCGCCCTGTCCGCCGGGCTCGGCACCGGCATCCTCGTCGGCCAGCGCAGTCCGGAGTCCGCCACCGCGGTACTGGAGCACCACCTGAACCGGGTCTTCCGCACCGGTGACGCGTGACGTCGGACTCACGGCGATGCGCCGACGGTGCGACGTAAGGATTTCGTCATCGGCTGCGGGGTACTGCCGGGCCGCCGGCCTCCGTTGAATGGGAGAGCAACAGGAACGTCTCAGGAGACGAGTGGGGATGGGGCGCGTGCGCAAGGTACTGACCGGGCCGTCGGCCATCGTGGTGCTGGTGGCGGTGGTCGCCGGGGTCGGCTTCGGGCTGTACTGGTTCCAGCCGTGGAAGCTGTGGCAGGACGAGACCGTCCAAGAGGCGCTGCCCGGGGCCGTGGAGAACTCCGCTCCTCCCGCCGCGGCGCCCTCGGGTGAGCCGTCCGAGCCGCCCTCCCCGGCCACCGGCCCGCAAACGCTGGCCCGTGGCGAGCTGATCAGCCACGAGCACGCGACGTCGGGCACGGTGAAGCTCGTACGGCTGGCCGACGGCTCCCATGTCCTCCGGCTGGAGAACCTCGACACCAGCAACGGACCGGACCTACGCGTCTGGCTGACCGACGCGCCGGTGAAGCAGGGGCAGGCCGGGTGGCACGTCTTCGACGACGGGAAGTACGTCAGCCTCGGCAAACTGAAGGGCAACAAGGGAAGTCAGAACTACGCCCTGCCCTCTGACGTGGATCCGTCGGGCTTCGGCAGCGTGAGCATCTGGTGCGACCGTTTCGACGTGTCGTTCGGCGCCGCCGAGCTCGCCCGAGTCTGACGGAGCGGCCCGGCCATGGCCGGGCGGGACGGCTCACGTCGGTGAGTCGACGCCTCATGCCCTGAGTGTCCTCTTCCGTTTCCGGCTGTGCACCTCTGAGGCGCGCGCCCTGGAATTCCCGCCGTCAGGATTTCTTTTCCCAGGGCTATCGCGGGCGTCCGATTCGGGGGTCCAATGGTAGGAGTCAGGCTCCGCGCCAGCGCCGTCAGAAGAGGCACGCAATGGACCCATGGCTGATCTGGTTGATCATCGCAGCCGTTTTGGCCGCGGCGGAGATCTTCACCCTTACCGCCGCGCTCGGAATGCTGAGTGCGGCCGCGCTGGTCACGGCGGGCTCCGCCGCGGTCGGGCTGCCACTGCCGTTGCAATTCCTGGTGTTCACCGTCGTCGCCACAGTCACCGTGCTGTTCGTGCGCCCCATTGCACTGCGCCACGTATTCCAGCCCCAGACGGAGCGGTTCGGCGTGGACGCACTGGTCGGCAGGGCCGCCTATGTCGTCTCGGAGGTGACGGGCCTGGGCGGCAGGGTCCGCATCGACGGCGAGGAGTGGACGGCCCGCGCCTACGACGAAACGCTGGTGATTCCTGCCGGAAAGACCGTGGACGTCATGGAGATCAGCGGCGCCACCGCGATCGTCTACCCCCGGGACTGAAACCATGGAAACCTCGGCGTTCCTGATTGCCGGCCTGATCGTCGCGCTGATCGCGGTTTTCACCGTGGTGCGGGCGGTCCGCATCGTGCCCCAGGCACGCGCGCGTAATGTCGAGCGGCTCGGCCGCTACCACCGGACCCTGAATCCCGGCCTCAGCCTCGTGATCCCTTACATCGACCGTGTTCACCCGGTGATCGACCTACGGGAACAGGTCGTCTCCTTCAAACCACAGCCGGTCATCACCGAGGACAATCTGGTCGTCGAGATCGACACCGTTCTGTATTTCCAGGTCACGGATCCGCGAGCGGCTTTCTACGAGATCGCGAATTTCCTTCAGGCAGTCGAGCAGCTCACCGTCACCACCCTGCGCAACGTGGTGGGATCCATGGACCTGGAAAAGACCCTCACCTCGCGGGACACCATCAACAGCCAGCTCCGCGGCGTGCTGGACGAGGCCACCGGCAAGTGGGGACTGAGGGTCAACCGGGTGGAGATCAAGGCCATCGACCCCCCGCAGTCCATCAAGGACGCGATGCAGAAGCAGATGCGAGCCGAGCGGGACAAGCGAGCCGCGATCCTCGGGGCCGAAGGACAACGCCAGTCGCAGATTCTCACCGCCGAAGGCGACAAGCAGGCCGCCGTCCTGCGCGCGGAGGGAAACCGCACGGCCGCGATCCTCCAGGCCGAGGGCCAGTCCCGGGCCATCGACGAGGTGTTCCAGGCCGTGCACCGCAACGACCCCGACCCGAAGCTGCTGGCCTGGCAGTACCTCCAGACGCTGCCCCAGCTCGCGCAAGGCCCGGGCAACAACTTCTGGGTGATCCCCAGCGAGATCACCGCCGCACTCCAGGGCATGTCCCGCGCCTTCACCGAGGTGCTGCCCCGGTCGCCGGCCACCGTCGAGAAGCCCTCGGACGACATGGCCGCCCAGGCCGCCGACGACACCGCACAGGCGGGGGGGGGGGGGGGCCCCCCCCCCCCCCCCCCCCCCCCCCCCCCCCACCCCCCCCCCCCCCCCCCCCCCCCCCCCCCCCCCCCCCCCCCCCCCCCCCCCCCGGGCGCCCCCCC
This sequence comes from Streptomyces sp. NPDC016851, assembly GCF_055562795.1. Taxonomy (NCBI): domain Bacteria; kingdom Bacillati; phylum Actinomycetota; class Actinomycetes; order Kitasatosporales; family Streptomycetaceae; genus Streptomyces; species Streptomyces sp. NPDC016851. Next base: position 113,040 of record NZ_JBVHEP010000014.1, on the reverse strand, counting down.
CCCCCCCCCGGGGGGGGGGGGGGGCGGCCCCCCCCCCCCCCCACGCCGCCAAGGCCGAGAGCGCCGGACCCGACGCCCTCCCGTCTCACCCGCCTCGCTGACGGCCGGCGGGGTCTCCGCGAGAACCCCGCGACGGGTCGCAGTGCCGGACCGGCGGCCTGCGTGAAGTCGTCCTTCAGCAGCTCATCAGGCTGTCCGGTCGGGCAGCCGTGTCGGAGAGGTGGCCTGTGCGCCGGTCACGGGAGTGCCTCCTTGACCTGCTGGCAGCGGGCGCAGTAGCGGGCCTGCGGCACGATCATCAGCCGTTGCCGGTCGACGGGGCGCCGGCACAGGTGGCAGGTGCCGTAGGAGCCCTGCCGCATGCGGGTGAGGGCCGCTTCGACGTCGGCGAGGACCATACGGGCGGACGCCGCGAGCTTGACGCGGACCTCCGCCTGCGCGGCGGCCTGCCGCCGGTTCCGGTCCTCGGCACGGGAGGTGGCGGGTCCGGCGAGCTGGCGCAGTTGCTCTTGGCGGAACAGACGCTGCTCGTGCAGGTTCTCGCGCAGCGCGGCGAGGTCGTCGGCCGACAGGTGGGTCGTGCTCTCGCCGATGGTCTGGTCGGTCACCACGTCACCCCTTTGAGGCAGGGCGTAGAAGGTTTCGGTACGGGCGTCGGGCAGTCGGTCGGTCAGGCGGTGCGGCGGCGGCAGGCGACGCAATAGCGGGTGTAGGGCAGGATCTCCAGGCGTTCCGCGGGGACGGGTTTGGCGCAGCCGAGGCACGTTCCGTAGGTGCCGTCCTCGATGCGGGCGAAGGCTTCCTCGATCTCTTGGAGGACCCGCTCCATCGCGGTCTTCTGGACGGCCAGCAGGGGGTCGTCGTCCGCGCTGGAGCCGGTCTCGTCGAGGGCTCGCAGCTGCGCCAGCCGTGAGGTGCGGGCGTGTTCCAGGCGTTGACGGGCGTCGTGCAGACGGGGCTCGGCCCGGGTGACATCGAGCGACATGGTCGGTCCCTTTCTCGGCGGCACAGGCGGCACAGGCGGCATACCTGGGCGGTTCGTGTCTCTCCACCCTGGCCGCGGCGGTGGCGGATACCTATTGGGCGCGGGGCCCATTTGTGCGGGGGCGGGGGATCCACGCGGCCGCGTCGTGGGTGGCGCACGACCGGCGAAATGGGGGTCGGGCCCCATCGACGGGGCGCTCGGGACCGGGCAGGCTCTTTCCAGGGGTTCCGGGAGTTCCAGGGTTTCCAGGCGGTTTCAAGGAGAGAGGCTGAGGGCGGTTGTCGTTGTTCTGGCGGATCTTCGCCCTCAACGCCGTGGTGCTGGGCACGGCCACGGCCCTGTTGCTGTGGGCCCCGGTGACCGTCTCCGTGCCCGTCCTGCTCACCGAGGCGATCATCCTCGTCGGGGGCCTGGTCGTCATGCTGGTCGCCAACGCCGCGCTGCTGAGGCTAGGCCTGGCCCCGCTGGGCCGGCTCACGAAGCTGATGACCACCGTGGATCTGCTGCGTCCCGGTCAGCGTCTGCCCGCATCCGGTGGCGGCGAGATCACCGAGGTGATCCGTACGTTCAACGCCATGCTGGAGCGGCTGGAGCACGAAAGGGCCACCAGCAGTGCCCGGGCCCTGCTGGCCCAGGAGGCCGAACGGCGCCGCATCGCGCAGGAACTCCACGACGAGGTCGGCCAGAGCATGACCGCGATCCTGCTGGAGCTCAAGCGCGCCTCGGACGAGGCACCGCCGCCGCTGCGCGAGCAGTTGCACGAGGTGCAGGAGATCACCCGGGAGAGCCTGGACGAGGTCCGCCGCCTGGCGCGCAGGCTGCGGCCCGGTGTGCTGGACGACCTGGGCCTGGTCAGCGCGCTGACCTCGCTCACCGAGGACTTCGCCACCCACACCGGGTTGCAGGTTACCCGGCGTTTCGATGCCGACCTGCCGGTCCTGGGGCCGGAGACGGAACTGGTCCTGTACCGCGTCGCCCAGGAGTCGATGACCAACGTCGCCCGGCACGCGGACGCCACCCGGGTCACCGTCGCCCTGCACCACACCGACGACCGGGTGGTGCTGGCCGTCACCGACGACGGCTGCGGCGTCGAGGCCCCCCGAGAAGGCGCCGGCATCCGCGGCATGCGCGAGCGTGCCCTGCTCATCGGCGGCAGCCTCGAGATCACCCCGGCACCCCACACCGGTACCCGGGTCCAGCTCACCGCACCCGTATCCAGGAAGCAGCCCTGACCATGCCCGAAGCGACCACGACGGCCGGGACCGCCACGGACGCCACCACCGCGACGTCGGAAACGTCGGGGACGAGCACGATCCGCATTCTGCTCGCCGACGACCATGCGCTGGTGCGCCGCGGCGTGCGGCTCATCCTCGACCGTGAACCGGACCTCGAAGTGGTCGCCGAGGCCGGGAACGGCGCCGAGGCCATCGAGTTGGCCCGCACCCGTGACGTCGACCTGGCCGTGCTGGACATCGCCATGCCGCGTCTGACCGGCCTCCAGGCCGCCCGGGAACTGGCCGCCCTCAAGCCGGGCCTGCGGATCATGATGCTCACGATGCACGACAACGAGCAGTACTTCTTCCAGGCCCTGAAGGCCGGTGCGAACGGGTACGTGCTGAAGTCCGTCGCCGACCGGGACCTGGTCGCCGCGTGCCGGGCCGCGATGCGGGACGAGCCCTTCCTGTATCCGGGCGCGGTCACCGCACTGATCCGCAACTACCTCGACCGGGCCCGCCACGGCGCGGAGACGCCCGAGCAGATCCTCACACCCCGCGAGGAAGAGGTCCTCAAGCTGGTGGCCGAGGGGCATTCGTCCAAGGAGATCGCCGACCTGCTGTTCATCAGCATCAAGACCGTCCAGCGGCACCGCGCCAACCTGCTCCAGAAACTCGGCCTGCGTGACCGCCTGGAACTCACGCGGTACGCGATCCGTGCGGGCCTGATCGAGGCCTGAGCGGCGATCACGGTGGGAAGGGCCCGGGTGCACCGCACCGCGCGCACCGCCGGCGCCAGCGACGGCGCCCGGCCCGACGTCACGTTCCTGGCGGCCGTCCTCCTGGCACTGCTGGCCACACTCGGCGTCGCCGGTCCGCCGCCCGGCGCGACAGCCGAGCCGGTGGCCGCCGCGGTGGCAGCGGTCGACCGACACGCGGGCAACGGGCCGGGCGCCGACGACGGGTGTGAGGCTGTCGGGACCAGCGAGTACCCCGCCCCGCGCGGGCACCTCGCCACCCCCTGCACCCCGACCACGGACGTCACGCCACCCCTCGCCGCGCAACTCCCGGCACCAGCCGCGCACATCCCCTCCTCGGGTCCCCACGCACTCCGTGACCGCGGGCGAGCACCCCCTGTGTCCTCCGGCACCTGACACGCCCACACCCCACCCCCCCCCACGGCCACGTCCGCGTGGCCGTGGTCGCGCATGCCGGAGGCCCCCGTTGAACCGTTCCGTGCGCGTGAGGGCGCTGCTCGCCCTCGCCGTGATCGCCCTCTCCCTCTACATCGCCGTCGCCGTGCCGGTCCGCCTCGGACTCGACCTGCGCGGCGGTACGCAGCTCGTGCTGGAGACCCGCTCCACGCCCACCACCGACGCCGGCCGTGAGGCCACCGACCGCACCCTGGAGGTGCTGCGTGGCCGTATCGACGGACTGGGCGTCGCCGAACCCACCCTGGTCCGCTCCGGCGAGAACCGGATCATCGTCGAACTGCCCGGCGTGCAGGACCCGAAGCGGGCGGCCGAGGTGCTGGGCCGCACCGCGCAGCTCACCTTCCACCCGGTGCTCGGCACCGCTGACCGCACGGCCGACCCCACCCCCGACCACCCCACCGCCGACCGCATGGCCGACCCCACCGCCGACCACCCCAGCGACCGCCCCGGCGAGGCCTCCCAGCCGCGGCCGAAGCAGCCGCCCCGGGAACGCGTCCTGCCCGACGAGTCCGGCACGCCGTTGCGCCTCGGGGCCGCGGCGCTGACCGGCGAGGACGTCAAGGAGGCCGCCGCCCGGTTCGACCAGCAGGGCGGAGCCGGATGGCATGTCACCGTCGGCTTCGAGGGGGAAGGCCGCACCGGCTGGGCCCGGCTGACCGGCCAGGCCGCCTGTCACCCGGCGGGCGACCCGGCGCGGCGGGTGGCCATCGTCCTCGACGACAAGGTCATCTCCTCGCCGCAGGTCGACCCGTCCGTCGCCTGCCGGACCGGCATCCGCGACGGGGCCACGCAGATCACGGGCTCCTTCGCCCCGGATGAGGCCCGTGAACTCTCCCTGCTCATCAACGGCGGAGCCTTGCCCGTGCCCGTCGAGACCGTGGAGCAGCGCACCGTCGGCCCGACCCTGGGCGCGCAGGCCATCACCGCGAGCGCCTGGGCGGCGGCCATCGGCACCGCGCTGACCTCGCTGTTCATCATCGGTGTCTACCGGCTGATGGGTGTCCTGGCCGCTGTCGGCCTGGTCTGCTACGGCCTCGTCTCCTACGCCGCCCTGGCCGCGCTCGGCGCCACCCTGACCCTGCCGGGCCTGGCCGGTTTCGTCCTGGCGATCGGCATGGCCGTCGACGCCAACGTGCTGGTCTTCGAACGGGCCCGCGAGGAGTACGCGGCCCGCCGGAGCCCCAGTACCCGCTCGGCGCTGGCCGCCGGGTTCCGCAACGCCTTCAGCGCGATCGCCGACTCCAACATCACCACGCTGATCGCGGCCGCTCTGCTGTTCTTCCTCGCCTCCGGGCCGGTGCGCGGCTTCGGCGTGACCCTGGGCATCGGTGTGCTCGCCTCCATGTTCAGCGCGCTGGTGATCACCCGCTTGCTCGCCGAGGTCGCGGTGAGCCGGCCCCGGGTACGCCGCCGCCCCCGCCTGACCGGCATCGCCGGCACCGGCGCGGTCCGTGACCGCCTCACCCGCCGCAACCCGCGGCTGATGCGCCGGCCGGGCCGCTGGCTGGCCGTGTCGGCCGCCGCGCTGGTCCTGGCCGGTTCAGGCATCGCGGTGCGCGGCATCGATCTCGGCGTGGAGTTCACCGGTGGCCGCCTGATCGAGTACGCCACCACCAGCACCGTCGACCCCGACCGGGTCCGCACCGCGCTGGCCGACGCCGGGTTCCCCCGGGCCGTCGTGCAGTCCTCCGGTGAAGCGGGCCTGACCGTGCGCACCGAGCCGCTGACCAACGCCGAGGAGACGGAGGTCACCGGTGCCGTGCGCGATCTCGCGGGCGGGGCCGACAAGGTCCGTGACGAACTGGTCGGCCCCAGCCTGGGGGAGGAGCTGCGCCGGGGCGCCCTGATCGCGCTCGCCGTGGCTCTGGGCGCCCAGTTCGTCTACCTCGCGGCACGCTTCCGGTGGGTGTTCGGCACGGCGGCGGTCGTCGCCCTCGCCCACGACGTGGTGATCCTCGTCGGTGTCTTCGCCTGGCTCGGCAGGCCTGTCGACGGGGTGTTCCTGGCGGCCCTGCTCACCGTCATCGGCTACTCGGTCAACGACTCCGTGGTCCTCTTCGACCGCATCAGGGAACTCGCCCGCAGGACACCCGAGGCGCCGCTGCCCGACCTCACCGACCGGGCCGTCGTGCAGACCCTGCCCCGGACCGTGAACACGGGCATCGGCGCCGCGTTCATCCTCACCGCCCTCGCCGTGCTCGGCGGGTCCTCGCTCACCGACTTCGCCCTGGCCCTGCTCATCGGCCTCGTGGTCGGTACGTACTCCTCCGTCCTCACCGCCGCTCCGGTGGCGATCCGGCTCCACCACCACCGCACCCCGCCCCGGCAGCCGTCCGTCCGTACCTGACCCGGCCGGGGTGACCGGACACGGGTGAGTCGGGTGAGCGTCAAGCGGCTCACCCGACTCCCCCGTGGCCGTCCGCGCCGCCGTGTCAGTGCGGCTGCCGCTCGCCGTGGTAGCGCTGGGCGAGCCGGGCGAGGGCGACCGCGCCGAGCAGCAGGCCGAAGTCGCGCAGCGCGATGTCGTAGTAGTCCGGGATGGTCAGCAGGTTGACGATGATGCCGGCCAGCCAGCCGGCCACCAGCCAGGCCCCGAAGCGCGGGGCGAGAGCGACGGCGAGACCGGCGACGATCTCGACGACACCGACGGCGTACATGGCGGCCTGGGCGCTGCCGGGCACGATGTCGTCGATCCACGGCGCGAGGTACGCGGGCCAGTCCACGAGCAGGTTGGTGAACTTGTCCAGCCCGAACAGGATCGGCGCCACGGTGAACCCGACGCGCAGGATGACGAACGCCTGGTAGCCGGGGTCGCCGAGCGCGGCCCGCCGGGACGCGACGGACGGGGAGGGGTGGGTTGCGGACGTCATGACGCACCGTTCCTTCTATCGACAACTCTCACTAACAATAGAAGCGCGGGCGGCTTCTTTAGTCAATGCCCATGGGTTTTACACTGGTGTTCGTGGACCACCCGAAAGAAGCACCCCACCCGGACGTCTCCGCCGTCGCCGCCCTGGACGAGCCGACCCGCAGGCGCCTCTACGACCACGTCGTGCGCCAGCCGGGGCCGGTCAGCCGCGACGAGGCCGCCGCCGCTCTCGGCCTGGCGCGCCAGACCGCGGCCTTCCACCTGGACCGCCTGGCCGACGAGGCACTCCTCGACGTCGTCTACGAACGCCGCAGCGGCCGCACCGGCCCGGGGGCGGGCAGGCCGGCCAAGCTCTACAAGCGCTCCGCCAAGCAGGTCACCGTCAGCCTGCCCGAGCGGCACTACGAGCTGGCCGGACGGCTCCTCGCCCAGGCCCTGGAGGAATCCGAGGCCACGGGCGAACCGGTCCGCGCCGTCCTGCACCGCAAGGCCCACCGTCTCGGCGGCCGGCTCGCCGGACAGGGCGGCCCGGGGGTGTTCGACCTCCTGGAGCGGTACGGGTTCGAGCCACGCCTCGACGGCGACGCGATCGTGCTGGGCAACTGCCCCTTCCACGCGCTCGCCCGCGAACACACCCAGACGGTGTGCGGCATGAACCTCCACCTGCTCCGGGGCGTTCTCGACGGTCTCGAGGACAGCAGTCTCCACGCCTGCCTGGCGCCCGGCCCCGGCCACTGCTGTGTCCGCCTGGAGCCGGCTTCCGCCCCGCCCGCGACCGCGAGTCCCTGACGCACCACTCGCCGCCCGCCAACCCCCTTCCCCGTCACACGAGAGGCACGTCATGGATCTCGCCGGATCGATCAACAGCCACGCATCGGGCAGCCACCCATCGGGCACCGCCGACCTGCCCGCCCCCTCCGCGAGCATTCCGCGCCCGCAGACGGCGGCACCCGCGCCCACCCCCCTGCGCGTCGTTCACGACACCGACGGCATAGACCTGGCCGAAGCCGAACGCGCCGCCGCACGCTTCCTCGCCGCACTCGGCATCGACACCAGCACCGAGAGCCTGCACGGCACACCGGGGCGCATGGCCCGCGCCTACGCCGAACTGTTCAGCCCCCGCCCCTTCGACCTGACGACCTTCCCCAACGACGAGGGCTACGACGAGCTCGTGCTGGCCCGCAGCATCCCGGTGCGCTCGGTGTGCGAGCACCATCTGCTGCCCTTCACCGGCACCGCCCACGTCGGCTATCTCCCCGGCCACCGCATCCTCGGCCTGTCCAAACTGGCCCGTGTGGTCGAGCACTTCGCCTGCCGGCCCCAGGTCCAGGAACGCCTGACCAAGCAGGTCGCCGACTGGCTCCAGGCCCATCTCGAACCCAAGGGCGTCGGCGTCGTCATCGAAGCCGAGCACAGCTGCATGACCCTGCGCGGCGTCCAGGCCACGGGCTCCAGCACGCTCACCTCCACCCTCCTCGGCACACTCCGCCATGACGCCCGCTCACGCGCCGAGTTCCTGTCCCTGACGGGGCTGCACTCCTGACCGGCTTGATCTAAGCGGTGCTGCCGGCGGCCGAGGTGGCGGCCGTGACGAACGCGGCGGCCGCGGGCGACAGGCTGCCGCGGCGGCTGACGAGGGCGATGTCCAAGGTGGTCTCCGGCTCGATGTCCAGGACGCGGGCGCCCAGTCGCCGGGCGACGTCCCGCCAGGAATCCGTGACCACCGCGAGCCCGACCCCGGCCAGTACCAGGGGCATGAGCGACACACGGTGCTCGGTCTCGGCGGCGACGGTGAACTCGATGCCCTGCTCCCGCAGCGCGTCAACGTAGGCGCGCATCCCGGTACCCGGCTGCCCGACGATCAGCCGCTGTCCCGCGAGTTCCCGCCACTCCACCGCCGTCCGACCAGCGAAGGGGCCGTCGCCCGGCACCACCAGCACGAATCGCTGGCGCCCCAGCGCATGGGAGACGACCTCCTTGTCGGAGACCGGACCGGCGGACGCCAGGAGCCCCAGCTCCACGGCACCCGTGCGCACCATGTCGATCACATCACGGGAGGTGAACGCCGCCTTGATGGCCACCGAGACGCCGGGATACCGGTGGCTGAAGGCACTCACCAAGGTCGTCAGCGGCTCCACCGCCTGCGACGGCATCGACGCCACATCCAGGCGCCCCTCACGCAGCTCATGCACCGCCGCGACACTGGCCCGTGCCGTCTCCAGACTCCGCACGGCCTCCCGGGCAGGCTCGATCAGGGCCCTCCCGGCCTCCGTCAGGACTGCCCTGCGCCCGATGCGATGGAACAGCTCGGAGCCGAGATCACGCTCCAGTGCCCGCACGGCCTGCGACAGCGACGGCTGCGACACGTACAGAGCCGAGGCCGCACGGTTGAACCCCCCACGATCAACGATCGCAAGGAAGTACTCCAGCTGCCGAACGTCCATACGCGCCCTCTGCCCTCAAGGAATCAACCCACTGACCACCGATGCAGTGACCGTAATCGTCAGGAACCCGGACGTACGCTCGTGTCCGCTCCGGTGCGGCGCGCGCGGGCCAGGACCAGCCGGCCGAGGACCGTGGCGCTCAGCCCCACCAGCATCGCGACATAGGCCCCGCCCAGCCCATTGCCGGTGCCGAGACCGCCGTCGGCGGTGGCCGCGACGAGCCCGCCGAGGGCCAGGCCGATCAGCCCCGCCCCCATGGCCGCCGCGGCCACGAGAGAGGGACGGGCGGAGCCGAGACGGCCGGCCGGGCGGGCCAGGGCCAGCCCGGCGATGACGAGGCCGGCCAGCGCCAGCAGGGCGCCCGTGGTGGCTCCGAGACGCCCGACGCCGAAGTCGTAGGCGCCGGCGGCGAACAGGTGGTGAGCAGACATCGAGATGCTCCTTCTCTTCCTGTGACGGGGTGTCGCCCGAGCATGTCCGCCCGGGCCGGCCCCCGTCGTCCGGCGGACGCGGACACTTCGCGCTGCCGCCGACGCCGCAGCGGCCTACCGCGAACGCCGCAGGCTGCGCGCACGTACTGCGTGTGCGGTAGCCGGCCACTCGCCCGCGAGGCGGACTCGCCCGGGGCGGCGGCCGGTTAGGGTGCGCGCATGAGTGCAGGTGGGACCCGCGTACGGGCCCTTGTCGGAGACTGGGTCATCGCCGTGGGCGTGGCGGGGGCGCTGCTGGTCACGGGAGTGTCCGGGCAACCCTCGGCCACGGACCAGGACCTGCTCGGGTACGCGCTGCTGACCGCCGGCGGGCTGGCACTGGCCGCGCGCCGCCGGGCTCCTGTCCCCGTCCTGGCCGTCACCGGGGTGTGCGCGGTGGCGTATCAGGCGGCCGGCTTCGATGTGCCCGCCGTCGCCTACCTGTTCGCGGTGTACGCGGCCGTGCGGGCGGGACACCGGATTGCCGCGGTCGCCGCGAGCCTGACCGTGCTGGCCGCTCTCCCGCTCGCGGCTCTCGCCTCCGGCCTCCACGACACGGGTGAGGCGTTCGCGCAGGCCCGGGGCGCCCTCGAGATCGCCTGGCTGATCGCCGCCGGCGCCGCGGGAGAGGCGCTGCGGCAGGCCGAGCGGCGGGCGGACGAGGCCGAACGCACCCGGGAGGAGACCGCGCGACGCCGCGCCGACGAGGAACGGCTGCGCATCGCACGGGAACTGCACGATTCCCTGACCCATCAGATCTCGGTCATCAAGGTGCAGGCCGACGCGGCCGTCCACGTGGCCCGTAGACGAGGCGAAGAGGTGTCCGAGGCCCTGCTGGCGATCCGGGAGGCCGGTCGCGAGGCGGCCCGGGAGCTGCGCGTGACGCTGGAAGCGCTGCGCGACGACGACACGACCCCGCCGCGCGGACTCGACGACGTGCCCGAACTGGTGGAACGAGCCGGCGGAACCGGTCTGAAGGCGACCCTGACGATCGAGGGGCAGCGGCACGATGTGCCGGCCGCGGTGGGCCGTACCGTCTACCGGATCGTCCAGGAGTCGCTGACCAACATCGCCCGGCACGCGGACGCCGGCACGGCCTCGGTCCGCATCGACTGCCGTCCGGACGCCCTCGCCCTCCGCATAGACGACGACGGCAAGGCCACTCCCGCTCTCGCGCCGACGCCCGGCGTCGGACTGCAGGGCATGCGCGAGCGCGTCACCGCCCTCGGCGGCCGGCTGCGGGCGGAGCCGCGCGTCGAGGGCGGCTTCACCGTCCAGGCCGAACTGCCCCTGGACGGGGCGTCATGATCCGAGTCCTGCTCGTCGACGACCAGCCGCTCATCCGCAGCGGATTCCGCGCGCTCCTCGACCTGGAGGACGACATCGAGGTGGTGGCGGAGGCCGCCGACGGCGGCGCGGGCCTGGAACTCGCCCGGAAGCACCTGCCCGATGTCGCGCTCGTCGACATCCAGATGCCCGTCGTCGACGGCATCGAGGCGACCCGGCGCATCGCCGCGGACCCGGCCCTGGCCGGGGTGCACGTCGTCATCCTGACCAACTACGGCCTCGACGAGTACGTGTTCGACGCGCTGCGCGCAGGCGCCGCCGGATTCCTGGTCAAGGACATCGTGCCGGAAGACTTCCTGCACGCCGTACGCGTCGCGGCGCGCGGCGACGCCCTGCTCGCCCCCTCCATCACCCGCAAGCTGATCAACCGGTACGTCACCCAGCCGCTCCCCAGCCACACCGGTGCAGCGCTGGAGGAGCTGACCGGCCGCGAACGCGAGGCCGTCGTCCTGGTCGCGCGGGGCCTGTCCAACGACGAGATCGCCGACCGCCTGGTGATCAGCCCCCTCACCGCGAAGACCCACATCAACCGGGCCATGACCAAGCTCCACGCCCGTGACCGCGCCCAACTCGTGGTCCTGGCCTACGAATCCGGCCTGGTGGCCCCACGCGGCTCCTGAGGGAGGGCTACTGTACGAACACGCCGCGCTGCTCTCGGTCAACCGAGGAGGAAACCCGTGTCATCGCCCTGCGACCCCGAGCACGCTCCCGCCGGAGATGTGGGCGCGGCCCTCATGATGATCGACTCCCGGCTCAAGGCCGTCTACGACGGCAGATCCGGGACCGACGCCGAGCACCGAGCGCTGACCGAGCAGTTCGCCGCCTCCTTGGGGCCGCGCGGGGTCGACGACATCCTCGACGGCGCGTGCACGCTCATCTACATGTTCATGCAGTGGCTGCGGATGGCCTACGAGGACCACGACAAGGACGTCATCGAGTGCGTGGTGCCCAACCTCGTGGCCACGATGGGCATGATGCCCAGGAGCGTCCGTCCCGAGGCCATCCCCACCATGGCCGGCCTGCTCGTCGCGGCCGGCACCGGCCTGAGCCCGAGCCTGTGGCGCAAGCAGTACGGAGACTGGACCATGGACGAGATGAACCCCCTGGAAGCCACCGCCTTCCTCCTCGCGGAGCACATCAACCGACTCACCGACGACCGCGACTTCGCCACCCGCATGATCACCGAAGCCCTGACCAGGGCGGACGAGGCCTGAGTCACTTCACAGCAGCCGGAAGCGGTCCGGATGCGTCGGGTCTCGGTCGACGACCTGGATCGGTGGCGCGGCCCATTGCCACACGTTGATGCCCGGCACGCGGGAGAACCGGATCCGGCCGCGCGTGCCGGTCACATCCACGCGCGGCCAGGAGGCGGCCGTGCGCGCCCGGTCCGTGCCGTGCGTACGCAGCAGGTCGGCGAGGACGGTGATCGTGTCGTAGCCCTCGAAGGCCACGAAGGACGGTGCCTCGGCCAGGCGTTCGCGGAGGGTCGCCTCGACTCGTGTACCGAGTGGGCCGAGGCGCTCGGGCCGGTAGCGCAGAAACGGGATCGCCGCGCCCTCGTCGCCCAGCAGCGCCGCCCATTCCGTGAACTCCGGCTGCCCGGCCGGGGCACCGATCACGACCTCGGCGAGGCGCTGGTCGCGGCGGACGGACTGGACGATCGGCACGGCCGGTTCCGGGTGGCCGACCAGAAGGAGGAGGGCTGTCGCGCGGTGCTCGACCAGTTCGTCACAGACGGCCGTGGGGGTGAGCACGCCCGCGTCGAGCTCGATGACGGTGCCGCCGCGCGGAGTGAGGTGGTCCCGCAGAATGCGGATTCCGGACGCCCAGTAGACACTCGGCTGGGCGGCCACGGCGATGCGGCTGTGGCCCGCGCCGAGGAGGAAGTCCGCGTAGACCTGCCAGCCCCGGGACTGCGGCGGGGAGAGGCGCGCGACCCACTGCGTCGGCTGTTCGGTGAGCGCGTCGAGTACCGCTGACGAGCAGAGGAACGGCAGCCCGAGGGCGTCCGCCCTCGCGGCAGCGGCACGAGCGACGACGCTGTGATACTCCCCGGCCAGGGCGGCCACGCCCAGGCCGGCCAACTCGTCCACGGCCGCCGAAGCCCGCTGCGGATCAGCCGCGGTGTCCCGGACCACCATCTCCAGGGGCCTTCCGGCGATCCCGCCCGCGTCGTTGACCTCACCCACGGCCAGTTCCAGCCCGGCGAGCAGGTGCCGGCCCGCCTCGACCCACCCAGGCCGGGTCAGCGGAACGAGAGCACCGATCCGGATGGCTGATCCGTCAGTCCGCTCCGCTCCAGGGGGCCGTGGCGGCGTATTCATGGGTGGGCGCCTCCCGCACGACGATTCCGTTGCCGAAACCTACATCACCCCAGGTCCGGACGATCGACCGCCGACCGCACTCCCGCTCGCTGACCCGACGGCACCGCCGTCACCTCGGGCCGCCACACCCCAGGACGACGGCCGCCGGACGGGTGTTGGCCTACGCCCCGGGCTCGACCCAGGCCAGCCCGTCCTCCGACGCCACCAGACCGCCGGGGCGCAGCGGTGCCTCGGCCTCCAACGGGCCGCCGAACAGGCCCCGTTCCTGCAGGACGGTTCCCTCCTGGAACACCTGCCGGAACGTCTGGGACTCGTAGAGGGGATTGCGCAGATCGTCGGCGTCGGGGAGGCGGCGCACGGCTCGCTCGAAGTCGCCGGCGGCCGCGGTGAGCCGTTCACCCGCCGGCCCGGCTCCCGTGAGCGACGCGTCACCGGACGCCAGGCCGCCCACCAGCTCGACGAACGCCTCGAGTTCCGTCGTGCCGACGCTGGTGACCTTGCGCGCCTTCCAGAAGTACGACCGCTCGTCCTGGTGCAGATCGTAGAAGGAGACGAGGAACTCGTGGAACAGGCCGTACTCGTGCCGGTAGCGAGCCTCGAACTCGGCGAACAGACGCGTCTCGTCCGGGTTTCCGGCGAGGCAGCCGTTGATGGACCGGGCGGCGAGCAGCCCGCCGTAGGTCGCGAGATGGACTCCGCTGGACAGCACCGGGTCGACGAAGCACGCCGCGTCCCCGACGAGTGCCATGCCGGGCCGCCACAGCCGTGCCTTCCAGTACGACCAGTCCTTGCGGACGCGGACCTGGTCGTAGGGCCTCTCCGTGGCCTGCGGGACGCCGTCGAGGAAGCCGCGTACCTCCGGGCAGGCGTCGATCATGCGGCGCCAGGCGGTCGCCGGGTCCCGCTGGACGGCCTCGGCGTTCTCGCGGGCGACCACGGCTCCGACGCTGGTCAGGTCGTCCCGGAGGGGGATGTACCAGAGCCAGCCCTCGTCGAAGGCGGCACAGAAGATGTTGCCGTCGTTCGGCGCCGGGAGCCGCGCGCCGCCGGCGAAGTAGCCGAACACCGCGATGTTGCGGAAGAAGTCGGAGTGGATCCGCTTTCCGCCGACGTGCGCGTGGATCCTGCTGCCGTTGCCGGAGGCGTCCACGACATACCGGGCGGCGGCCTCGCGGACCTCACCGCCGGGGCCGGTCCAGCGCACCCCGCGGACCCGCTCCTCGTCGGCGAGCACACCGGTCACCCGGCAGCCTTCCCGTACGTCGACGCCGACGCGGCGGGCGTTGTCCAGGAGGATCGCGTCGAACCGTGACCGCTCGACCTGGTAGGCGAACGAGGTCGGGTCGGCCAGCCGGGGCGACAGCGCGAAGGAGAACTGCCAGGGGTCCGGGTTGCGGCCCCACCGGAACGTGCCGCCGCGCTTCGGCTTGAAACCCGCACGCGCCATCTCGTCCTCGACACCGAGGATCCGGCACACGCCGTGCACGGTGGAGGGCAGCAGGGACTCGCCGATCTGGTACCGGGGGAAGGTCTCCTTCTCGACGAGGAGGACGCGATGGCCGCGCAGGGCGACGGCCGCCGAGACCGTGGCCCCGGCCGGGCCGCCGCCGACCACGATGACGTCGAAGTCCTGCGGGGGCTGCGCGGAACTCATCGGTCTCCCTTCGCCGTTCGCGCGTCGATCCAGGTGCGGATCGCCGACACGGTCGTCTCCGCGTGTTCCCGCATCATCGTCAGGTGGTCTCCGGGGACGTCCACGACGTCGTGCGCCGCGGGCCAGGACGTCCGCCAGTCGTCCGCGTCGGCGGAGGCCGCCATGGCGGGCGTGGGCCGCAGCGCGCGTACGAGGAGCGTGGGCGTGGCGACCGGCTCGGGGTCCCAGTCGAGGAAGATCCGGTTGTAGGCGCCGATCGCGGCCAGGGCGCTGTCGTCGTCCCCGGTGACGAGGGGTTGCCCGGTGCCGTCCTGCGAGGGGTGTTCCCGCGGCGGTGGGGCGCCGAGGGACAGCAGCCAGTCCTTGCCGCTGTTGACCGGCGTGATGTGGTACGTGTCCAGCAGCACCAGGCCGGCCGGCGCCCGGCCCCTGTTCTCCAGCTCGTGGGCCACCACGTGCGCCACGTTGCCACCGGCCGACCGTCCTACGATCACGAAGGGACCGTCCCCGACGTGCCGCAGCACGCTCTCGGCCTGCGTACGCGCCAGCGCGTCGCGGTCCTGCGGCACGGCCGCGCCGGCGCCGATCCCGGGATGCGGGAACTCCAGGACCTCCAGGGCCTCCAGGGCGTCGAGATCGTCCTGGAAGGCGCGGTGGAAGGGAGGGAAGTCCCCACCGTCCGACGCGAGCGACGGATGGTAGGCCGGGAAGTAGACGATCGTCGGTCCTCCGGAACCGGAGCGGCCGGGGGAGCGGCGGATCGGGGGCAGCGCGTGCTCGTGGCCCCGCTCGGCCGTGAAGGTGGGCAGCGCCCAGGACGCGGTGACGAGCAGATGCATCGCCGCCACCGGTTGTCCGGCGGCGCCGACCGTCCGGAAGAGCGAGGAGAGGGTGTACGCCGACCGCGCGGGCACCGCGGTGTCGGCGGCTCCCGAGGCCTCGGGGGCGGCTGCCGCGGCGGGTTCGCCGTCCAGCAGACCCAGCAGGTGGCGTGCCAGTTCCTCGGCCGTACGGTGCTCGAACACCACCGCGGCCGACAGCCGGAGCTTCAGCGCCATGCTCAGCCGGTTGCGGATCTGCACGGCGGTGAGGGAGTCGAACCCCAGGTCGGCGAGGGACTTGCCGGCCGGGAGCGCGTCGGCGTGCGGATAGCCGAGCACCGCGGCCACGTCGGCCCGCAGCAACTCCACGAGCGCCGGCCCCCGTTCGCCGGAGGGCAGCGGGGCCAGCCGCTTCCGCCAGGCCCCCGGCTCCAGCATCTGGCCGGGGGAACCGGGGTAACCGGGGGAGCCGGTATAGCCGGAGGGGCCCGAGGACGTCGCCGCGGCGGTCGGCCGGTCGTGCCGGACGAGTCCGCGCAACGGCGGTGGCAAGTGCCCCGCACCGATACCGCCCGACCGAAGCGCCGTCCGGTCGAGCAGGACCGGCGCCAGAACCGGTTCCGTCGAGCCCAGCGCGGCGTCGAACAGGGCCATGCCCTGCGGTGTGGACAGGGGCATCAGCACCTCACGTGCCTGTGGGCGCTGCCCCGCCGCCATGCCCCCGGCGTGCTCCCACGGCCCCCACGCCAGCGAGACCGCCGGCAGCCCCTCGGCGACGCGGTGGAGGGCGAGGGCATCGAGGAACGAGTTCGCGGCCGCGTAATTGCCCTGTCCCGCCCGGCCCAGCAGCCCGGAGACGGAGGAGAACAGGACGAACGCCGAAAGCCCCATGTCCCGGGTCAGTTCATGCAGATGCCAGGCCGCGTCGGCCTTCGGCCGCAACACGGCCGCCATCCGCTCGGGGGTGAGTGAGTCCAGCACGCCGTCGTCGAGAACCCCGGCGGCGTGCACCACAGCGCTCAGCGGCGGCTCGCAGCGCCCGACCACCTCGGCCAGCGCGGCCCGGTCGGCCGAGTCACAGGCGACGATGCCGACCCGAGCCCCCAACTCCTCCAACTCGCCGCGCAGTTCCGCTGCTCCGGGCGCCTGCGGCCCACGGCGTCCGGTCAGCAGCAGATGCCGTACGCCGTGTTCGGCGACCAGGTGACGAGCCAGCTCCGCGCCCAGCGCGCCGGTGCCTCCGGTGATCAGCACCGTACCGTCCGGATCGAAGGCAGCTCCCGCGCCCGAAACGGCACCGGACGCGGCCAGCCGTGGAACCGTCACCAGCCCGTCGCGCACCCGGATTTGAGACTCACCGGTGGCGACGGCCGACGGCAGTATCCGCACCGATTCGGGCCGCCCGTCGACGTCCACGAGGACGACCCGACCGGGCAGCTCCGACTGCGCCGCGCGCACCAGTCCCCAGACCGCCGCACCCGCCAGGTCCGGCACCGGCCCGGTGGCGTCCCGCGTGACCACGACCAGCCGCGATCCCGCCGTGCCCGGGTCGTCCTGCCAGTCCTGGAGCGTTTTGAGTACGCGCCCCGTCAACTCGTGCGTGGCCGAAAGCGGATCGGAGCCGGTGGCACGGGCGACGGCGGTGATGGCGACGACTTCGGGATCCCCGCCGCCGGGCAGGAACTCGGCGAGGTTCAGCTCGTCCGGCCCGCGCACGGCCCACGCGCGCCGATCGGCGCCGCCGGAGACGTCGAGGACATCCCACTCAGGGCGCAGCAGAGCCCTTCCCACGAGACCGTCCGCCATGCCGACCCCGTCGACCCCGTCAGCCCCGTCGGCCCGGCCTGCCCAGTCGGCCGGGAGCTCCCTGGTGGCCAGCGAGTCCACGCGTGCCACGAGCCGGCCCGACGGGTCGGCCAGGGTCAGCGAAACCGTGTCCGGGCCCCTCGGCGTCACCCTGACCCGCAACTCCGTGGCTCCCGAGGCGTGCAGGCTCACACCGCTCCACGCGAACGGCACCCGGACCGTGCTCGTGTCGGCGGACGCGGCCAGCAGCGGCGCGTGCGACGCCGCGTCGAGCAGCGCCGGGTGGAGTCCGAAGCGACCGGCCTCCGAGGCGTGGGATGCGGGCAGCCGGACCTCCGCGAAGACCTCGTCGCCGCGCCGCCAGACCGCGCCGACCCCCTGGAAGGCAGGCCCGTAGGCGAGTCCGACGTCGGCGAGGGCGGCGTACGCGCCGGTGAGGTCCACGGCCTCGGCGCCCTGCGGCGGCCACTGGGCCGGCTCGTCCTGCGGAGCGAGGCCCCGGCCCAGCTGCCCGGAGACGATCCGGGTCCACGGGCCACCCTCGGCGGACTCCTCCGGCTTCTCCCGCTCGCCCCGCTCCTCCGGCGCTTCCGGCTCCTCCGGTCGGGAGTAGACGTCGACCGGCCGCCGGCCCGAGTCGTCGTCCCGCGCACCCACCACGACCTGGACCCGCACCCCCGCGGAACCGGACAGGACGACAGGCGACAGCATCACGAGTTCGTCCACCGCCCCGCAGCCCACCTCCTCGCCCGCCCGCAGGGCCATCTCCACGAACACCGTCGCCGGCACGACGACCCTCCCGGCGACGACATGGTCCGCGAGCCACGGCTGAGTCGCCAGGGACAACAGCCCCGTCAGCACGGTCCGGTCGGTGTCCGGCACCGGGAAGGCCGGCCCCAGCAGGGCCCCGGCGCCGACCGCCGCCGGGCGCGGCACGTCCAGCCAGTACCGCTGCCGCTGGAAGGCGTACGTCGGCAGATCCACGCGGCGCGCGCCGGAACCCGCGTACACCGCCGCCCAGTCGACGGCGGCGCCGGCCACATGCAGCCGCGCCACGGCCGACAGGAGTGTCTCCGGTTCGTAGGCACCACCACGGGTGGCCACGGCGAGAACGGGGCCGCTCGTGGGCGCGTCCCCCAGGCAGTCGGTGGCCGCCGCGGTGAGGACGGGCCCGGGACCGAGTTCCAGGTAGGCGGACACCCCGTCGTCCGCGAGACTGCGCACGGACTCGGCGAAGCGCACGGGCAGCCGGGCGTGCCGCGCCCAGTACTCGGGCGAGCGCAGTTCCGCGGGATCGGCGAGCCGGCCCGTCACGGTGGAGACGATCGGAATGCGCGGCGAGCGGAAGGTCAACTCGCGGGCCACGGCCAGGAATTCGTCGAGCATCGGCGTCACCAGGGGCGAGTGGAAGGCGTGACTCACGCGCAGCCGGACGGCCCTGCGGCCGCGCGCCTCGAAGCCGGCCGCGACCGCGAGCACCGCGTCCCGTTCCCCGGAGATCACCACCGCACGGGGCCCGTTGACGGACGCGACGGCCACCTGCGCCTCCAACCCAGCGAGCGCTGTGCCGACTTCCTCCTCGGTCCCGTCCAGCGCCACCATCGCGCCGCCCTCGGGTAAGGCCCCCATCAGCCGGCCGCGCGCGGCGACGAGTGTCGCGGCGTCCGGCAGATCGAGCACGCCGGCGGCATGCGCGGCCGCCAACTCACCGACGGAGTGGCCCACAAGCCGGTCGGCCCGCACGCCCCAGGACTCCAGCAGCCGGAACAGCGCCACCTCGAAGGCGAACAGTCCGGCCTGGGTGAAGTCCGTACGGTCCACCAGAGCCGCTTCCGGCGAGCCCGGATCGGCGGACAGCACGGCGCTCACCGGCTGGGGGAGACGGTCGTCCAGGTACCTGCAGACCTCGTCGAAGGCGTCGGCGAAAACGGGGAAGGCGGCGCGCAGTTCGGCGCCCATCCGGGGGCGCTGGGCGCCTTGCCCGGTGAACAGGAACGCCGTGCGGATCTCCGGGTCGGCCAGTCCTCGGACGACTCCCGGGGTGTCACGGCCCTGCGCGAACGCGCTCAGCGCGTCCAGCATCCGGGCCCGGTCACCGGCCGGCACGAGCGCGCGGTGGGGGAGGGCGGAGCGCGACACCGCCAGCGAGTGGGCGATGTCGGTGGGCGACAGGCCCGGCCGGTTCGCCGCCTCGGCCGCCAGCCGTCGGGCCTGGGCGCGCAGGGCGGTCTCGTCGGCGCCGGAGAGCAGCCACGGAACGGCGGTGGCGAGCAGCCCGGGATCGGGCGGCGCCGCCGCTGTCTCCGGGAGGAAGACCTCGGTCTCCTCCTCCGGCGCCTCCTCCAGAATCACATGCGCGTTGGTCCCGCCGATCCCGAAGGCCGAGACACCCGCTCGCCGGGGCCGGTCCGAGGCCGGCCAGGGCCGGGGCGCGGTCAGCAGTTCCACGCGGCCGGCGGACCAGTCGACGTGCGGTGTGGGCGAGTCGGCGTGCAGGGTCCGGGGCAGTTCGCCGTGCCGCAGGGCCTGCACCATCTTGATGACGCCGGCGACTCCGGCAGCCGCCTGCGTGTGCCCGAGGTTGGACTTCACCGACCCGAGCCACAGCGGCCGCTCGCGGCCCTGTCCGTACGTGGCCAGCAGGGCCTGCGCCTCGATGGGATCGCCCAGCCGGGTGCCCGTACCGTGGGCCTCCACCGCGTCCACGTCACCGGCGCGCAGCCCCGCGTCCGTCAGCGCCCGTGTGATCAGCCGCCGCTGTGCCGGGCCGTGGGGCGCGGCGAGCCCGTTGGAGGCGCCGTCGGAGTTCACGGCGGAGCCGCGGAGCACGGCCAGGACCGGATGGCCGTTGCGTCGCGCGTCGGACAGCCGCTCCAGCAGGACGAGCCCCACGCCCTCGCCCCAGGCCGTACCGTCGGCCGCCGCCGAGAACGACTTGCAGCGCCCGTCCGGCGACAGCCCGCGCTGCCGGCTGAAGGCGAGGAACGGCTTCGGCGTCGCCATCACCGTGACCCCGCCGGCCAGCGCCAGCGAGCACTCGCCCGAGCGCAGCGCCCGCGCCGCCCAGTGCAGTGCCACCAGTGAGGACGAGCAGGCCGTGTCGACCGTGATCGCGGGACCGCGCAGACCGTACACGTACGAGATCCGCCCGGAGGCCACGCTGCCCGCCGAGCCCAGCCCGAGGTGCGCCTCCAGGTCGTGGGGGCGGGTGAAGCGGGCGGAGTAGTCGGCGTACATCACGCCCACGAACACGCCGGTGTCGCTCTCGCGCACGGACACCGGGTCGATCCCGGCCCGCTCCCACACCTCCCAGGACGTCTCCAGGAGCAGCCGCTGCTGCGGATCCATCGCGAGTGCCTCGCGCGGCGAGATCCCGAACAGCCCGGCGTCGAACTCCGCTGCCCGGGGCAGGAACCCGCCGTGTCGCGTGTACGACGTGCCGATCCGGTCGGGATCGGGGTCGTACAGGGCGTCCAGGTCCCAGCCGCGGTCGGCCGGGAACTCCGAGATCGCGTCCCGCCCCTGGGACACCAACTCCCACAAGTCCTCGGGAGAGTTCACGTCACCGGGATAGCGGCAGCCCATGGCGACGATCACGACGGGATCGTCCTCGGGAGACCGGTCCGTTCCGCCGTGGGGCTGCGGGCGCGCCACGGGCCCGCCCTCGAAGAGCGCCCCGCGCAGATGCCGGGCCACCGCGGCCGGCGTCGGGTGGTCGAAGACCAGCGTCGACGGCAGGCTCAGACCGGTCAGCGCGCCGAGCCGGTCCACCAGCTCGACGACGCCGACGGATGTCATGCCGAGATCGGTGAACGGGCTGTCCGCGTCGGGCAGATCGCCCGGTGCGCGCCGGCAGACCTCGGCCGTTTCGGCGAGCACCGTCTCGCGTAACGCGCGCTCCTGGTCGCCGCGCGAGAGGGGCAGGAGCCGCTCCCGCAGGGCGGCCGGGGCGGTGCCGGCCGCGGCCGGGGCGGCCGGAACGGTGCCGGTCAGCTCGTGCCGGGCGATCTTGCCGGACGCGGTGCGCGGGACGGCGGTGATCTCGCGGATCTCGGCCGGCACCTTGTAGTCGGCCAGCCGGGTCCGGCACTCGGCGAGCACCTGCCGTGCGTCGAACCCGTCCGGCCCCGGTACGACGAAGGCGACCGGCACCTCGCCGAGCACGTCGTGCGGCATCCCCACGACCACGGCCTCGGACACGCCGGCGCACTGCGCCAGAGCCTGCTCGATCTCCGTGGGGTGGATGTTCTCGCCGCCCCGGATGATCAGCTCGCTGACCCGGCCGGTGAGCCGGAGATGGCCGTGCTCGACGCGGCGGCCCAGGTCGCCGGTGCGGTACCAGCCGTCCCGCAGCGCGGCGGCCGTCGCCTCGGGCTGCTCGTGGTAGCCGGTCATCAGGCCGGGCCCCCGCACCCAGACCTCGCCCTCGGCCCCGTCCGGGACGTCCTCGCCGCTGCGCGGATCGACGACCCGTACGTCCACGCCCGGAACGGGCGCCCCGCAGGAGCCGTCGACCCTCGGCCCGTCGGGACGGTTCACGGCGATCATGCCGCAGGTCTCGGTGCTGCCGTACGCGTCCAGCAGCGGCGCCCCGAGGGTCTCCTCCACGGCCGCGCGCAGAGCGGGACCACTCGGCGCCCCGGCCACGAGGCACAGCCGCAACGCCGGCGGGGCCTCGCCGCCCGGGTCGAGCAGCCGGTGATACGTCGCGGGGACACCGGCCAGCAGGGTGAAGGGCCCGCCGAGCCCCGCGTGCGCGGTGAGCAGCTCCTGCCGCAGACCGCCCGGCGGCAGCAGGTCACCGGCGATCCGGGCGCTCGCGCCCACGGCCGTCACACCCAGGATCGCCAGCGAGTGGCTGAAGCTGTGGAACAGCGGAAGCGGCCAGAGCAGCCGGTCGTCGGACGTAAGACCGAAGATCGGGGCGTAACAGGCGGCCACGGACCACAGCGCGGCCCGCTGCGTGGACAGCACGCCCTTGGGCCGGTGCGTGGTGCCGGAGGTGTAGAGCATCCAGGCCGGATCGTCGAGGCCGAGCGTGTCGATCTCCGCGTCCCCGTCGCTCTCGGTGTCGCTCTCGGCCGCGTCCCGGAACGACCGGGCGCCGTCCGGAACCGGCCCGCTGCCGGTGACCAGGGCGCCCAGGTCGTCGTACGGCGGTCCCAGGCGCCGCAGTTGTGCGAGGTGCGCGGCGTCGGTGATGACGAACGCGGCGCCGCTGTCCTGGAGGAAGTGGGCCAACTCGGCGTCGGAGGAGCGCGGGTTGAGCGGGACGCCGACCATCCCGGCCCGCAGGACGGCGAGGCAGCTCTCCACCGTCTCCACACGGTTGCCGAGACAGATCGCGACCCGGTCGCCGTGCCGCAGTCCCGTCCGGGTGAGGCAGACGGCCAGTGAGCGCGTGCGCCGCTCCAGCTCGGCGTAGGTGACGCCGCGTGCGGAGTCGGAGTACGCGACCCGCTGCCCGGCCACCTCGGCGTGGTGCCGTAACAGCTCGGGCACCGGTCGTATCAGCTCGTCACGCCTCATGTCTCCGCCTTCCGAACCCTCGCGCCGCAACGATGTTGAGCCTATGCGAACGGGGCTACCCGTACGGTCCGCCGCAGTGACACGGGCGGCAGCAAGGAGGTACCCCCATGGCCAGCAACGGAGCACACGTGACCACCGTCGAGAACCCTGCCCCCGCGCAGGAGCTCGCCGGGATCGTCGGCCACCGCTTCATCTACACCTACGCCAACGGCTGGCAGTACGAGATGTACGTGAAGAACCCGACCACCATCGACTACCGGATCCACTCCGGCATGGTGGGCGGCCGCTGGGTCAAGGACCAGCCGGTCGACCTCGTCCAACTGGACGACGACCACTACAAGATCTCCTGGAACGAGCCCACCGGTACGTCGGTCGCCGTCAACGTCATGCCCGGCAAGCGCCGCCTGCACGGCGTGATCTTCTTCCCGCGCTGGGTCGAGGAACACGGCGAACGCACCGTCCTCTACCAGAACGACCACCTCGAGGAGATGCGCGAGTACCGCGACGAAGGCCCGACCTATCCGGTCTACGTCGTCCCGGAATTCGCCAAGATCACCCTCTTCGAGTACGTCGGCCCCGACGACGACACGGTCATCTCCACGGCCCCCGCAGACCTCCCGCGGGGCTGGTCCGACCGCACCAACTGAGCTCAAGGCGTCCTCAGCGGTAGGACGGCGGGCACCTCGGGAGCGTCGCGGAGGTCCGCGGCGGTCATCCGGAACGGCTCGGGGTACGCGTCGCGCCGGGTGCGGCGGTCGGGCTCGCTCGTGCGCCACATGTACAGGCACTGCGGGCATTGCAGGTCGATGATCTGGTGGGCGCAGCGGGGGCAGATGGTGGCGGTCGGGCTCGACGGGAGCGGTGGCGCCGTCGGGCCCGACGGCCTCGACCGTCCCGTCGGACTCGACCATCGGCAGCCGGCGGCGGGCGCGATCGCGTCGTCCTCGTGGGTGTGGGTCTTCTCGCGGACCAGGAGCTCGTCACCGGGCGGCCTGTCAGATGGCCAGGCCGACGACGGGCGGGCGGCCCGGCAGCGTGGTGATCGGTTTGTCCGGCGTGGCCGTCATGGTGTCCTCCGTGGCGTCGCGTGCCGGGCAGCGTCGTACGACGTCATCCGACGCTCACCGGAAACGGAGTCGCCAGCCCGCCGAAACTCATCGCAGGGCGGTCCGACGGCGCGTTCACAGGTGGCGCCGGGCGCCGCCCGTCATTCCTTCGGGTGGCTATTTTGCTCCGGACGCGGAGAATGCCCTGGTAGCTGTCACGATGGGTGATCTGGCGAAGGCCGGTCGTGATCAGGGGGCGCCGGCACCACAGGAGGTTCCTCGTTGTCCCGTCGTCAGCTTCCCGTACAGCATGTCGATGACCAGACGCAGACCCCGGACCAGACACCCGACAGACCGGTCGAGATCCTTCCCGTGACCGCGGGACAGCGCGAGGTCTGGCTCGCCGAGCAGCATTCCCCGGACGTGGGCCCGGCCCTGCGTCTGGGCGAGTACCTGGAAATCCACGGACCGGTCGATCCGGGCCTCTTCGAGGCGGCGCTGCGTCAGGTCGTCGCCGAGACCGACGCGCTGCGGGTGCGCCTCGTGCCGGGCGAGGACGGTCCCGTGCAGCTTCTGGAGCGCGACCTGCCGTGGTCGCTGACGTTCGTCGACGTCAGTGACGAGCCCGACCCGGAGGCGGCCGGCCGCGCGTGGATCGACGCCGACCTGGCCCGGCCCATGGACCTGGCCTCCGGACCACTGTTCAGTTACGCGCTGTTCCAGCTGGCTCCGGACCGGTTCTGGTGGTCCCACACCTACCACCACGCCGCCGTGGACGCCTTCGGCTACGCACTCGTCGCCCGGCGGGTCGCCGAGGTGTACACGGCCCTGGCCCAGGGCGACAAGCCCGGCCCCTGCCCCTTCGGTCCGTTGTCGGCGCTGGTCCAGGCCGACCGGGACTACCGCGCATCCGAGGACCGTGCCGCGGACCGCGCGTACTGGACGCGCGAACTGGCGGGATGGACGCGTCCGCAGGGGCCGCCGCCCTCCGGCGACCCGGCGCACGGGACCGTTCCGCGCACGGACCTGCTTCCGCTGCCGCGCCCGCAGGCACTGAAGGCGGCGGCCACGCGCGCCGGCGTCTCCCGCTTCCGCTTCGTGTTCGCCGCCGTGGCGCTGTACACGCATCGGCTGACGGGCCTGCGGGACGTCGTGATCGGACTGACCGTGGCCGGCCGGGTGGGGGAGGCGTCCCGCGCGACGCCGGGCATGCTCGCCAACAGTGTTCCCGTACGCCTCACCGTCCGGCCCGACATGCCGCTGCGGGAACTGCTCGCCCAGGTCGACGAGCGGATGCGCGAAGCGGTGGAGCACCAGCGCTACCGGGCGGAGGACCTGCACCGCGACCTCGGCCTGAACCGCGGTCCCGGGGTGGCGTTCTCGCCGATGGTCAACCTCATCGGCTTCGACTACGACATCTCCTTCGCGGGCCACCCGTGCACGGCCCACAACCTCTCCTTCCCCTTGGCCGCCGACCTGATGATCATGGTGTGGGACCGCCGGGACGGCTCCGGACCGCACATGAGACTGCACGCGCCCCCCGGCGCGCCCGGCGCGGACGAACTCGCGCGAACACAGCGGCGGCTGCTGGGCTTCCTCGCGGACATGACCGACTCGGACCCCGATCTCCCGGTCGGCAGGCTCGACTTGCTGTCGGCCCGCGAGCGGCATGACCTGCTCACGATGGGGGACGCCACCGCGGCTGCCGTGCCCGCTGTCCCGATGCCGGCGCTGTTCGAGGAGCAGGTGCGCCGGGCACCGGACGCGCCCGCGCTGGTGTCCGGCGGCACGACCGTGACGTACGGGGAGCTGAACGCGCGCGCCAACCGGCTCGCGCACGCGCTGACGGCCCGTGGCATCGGCGTCGAGGACGTCGTCGCCCTCGTCCTGCCGCGCTCGGCGGATCTGATCGTGGCCGAGCTCGCCGTGCTCAAGGCCGGGGCCGCCTATCTGCCGGTGGACCCCGAATACCCGGCGGCACGCCGGGAGTTCATGCTCGCCGACGCCCACCCCGTCCTCGTCCTGGACGATCCGCGGACCGTGGCCGAACTGTCGGCGGGACAGCCGGACACCGACCCCGGCGTCGCCGTGGACCCGCGGCACCCGGCGTACGTCATCTACACCTCGGGCTCCACCGGGCGGCCCAAAGGCGTCATGGTCCCGCACACGGGCATCGCCTCCCTGGTCGCGTTCCACCAAGAGCGTCTGGAGATCACCCCCGGCAGCAGGTTCCCGCAGCTGGCCTCGCCCGGCTTCGACGCCTCCACATGGGAGATGTGCGTCAGCCTGCTGACAGGGGCGACCCTCGTGCTCGCCCCCAGGACCGACCCGCTGTCGGTCCTCACCGACCCCGGCGCGCGTATCACCCACGCCTTCGCACCGCCGTCGGCACTGGCGGTGGTGGCCGAGACGGACAGCGCCGTCTCGACACTCGTGGTGGGCGGGGAGCCGGTTCCACCGGGGCTGGTGCGGCGGTGGGCCCCGGGCCGACGCCTCATGAACGTCTACGGGCCGACGGAAGCGACCGCGATCGTCACCACGAGCCGGCCGCTGGCCCCCGCCGGCACGACACCGCCGATCGGGGAGCCGCACTCCGGCAGCCGCGCCTACGTGCTGAACGGCACCCTGCAACCCGTGCCCGTCGGGACCGCCGGAGAGCTCTACCTCGCCGGTGTGTCCCTGGCACGCGGCTATCTGCGCCGGCCGGGGCTGACGGCCGAGCGGTTCGTCGCCGACCCCTACGGCCCTCCCGGGACACGGATGTACCGGACGGGTGACGTGGTGCGCTGGCGGGCGGACGGGCAGCTGGAGTACGTCGGCCGCGCCGACCGGCAGGTCAAGATCCGCGGCTACCGCATCGAGCAGGAAGAGGTCGAGGCCGCGCTGCTCGCATGCCCCGGCGTGGCGCAGGCCGCGGTACTCGCCCGCCGGAACCGGCAGCAGGGCGACCTCAGGCTCGTCGGCTACGTCGTGGCGGACGAGAACGGCACCCGGCCGCAGGCGCTGCGCGAGCACCTGCGCGAGCGGCTGCCCGACTTCATGGTGCCGTCGGCATTCGTGATGCTCGACGAACTGCGGCTGACGCCGAACGGAAAGACCGACCGCGACGCCCTGCCGGACCCGGACGACGACACCGTCCCGACGACCGGGCGAGCACCACGCACACCGCGGGAACACCTGCTGTGCGAGCTGTTCGCGGAGGCCCTCGGCCTCCCGCGGGCCGGGCTGGACACGAACTTCTTCGAGGCGGGCGGGCACTCGCTGCTGGCGATCCGCCTGGTGTCCCGGATCCGCGCCGCCCTCGGGGCCGAACTCAATCTGGGCGAGCTGTTCGAGGCACCCACGGTCGCCCTGCTGGCGGCGCGGCTGGACGGAGCGGTCGGAGCACGCCCGGCGCTGACCGTCCAGGAACGGCCGGAGCACACACCCCTGTCGTCCGCGCAGCGGCGGCTGTGGTTCCTCCACCGCGTCGAAGGACCCAGCGCCACCTACAACATCCCCCTGGTGCAGCGCCTGACCGGCGAGCTCGACCGAGGAGCGCTGGAGCGCGCGCTGGCCGATGTGGTGGGCCGGCACGAGAGCCTGCGCACGGTCTACCCGGACGTCGACGGTGAGCCCGCGCAACGGATCCTCGACCCGTCCGCGGTACGTACGCCGCTGCCCGTCACCGAGGTGGACGACGAGGAGGCGCTGCACGCGCGGCTGCTGGACGCCGTACGCCACCCGTTCGACCTGGCCGTCGAACCGCCCCTGCGCGCCGAGCTGTTCACGCCGGGGCCCGGCGAGCACGTCCTGGTGATCGTGGTCCACCACATCGCCGCCGACGGCTGGTCCATGGCCCCACTGGCCCGCGACCTGGCGACCGCCTACACCGCCCGGCGCCACGGCGAGGAGCCGGCCTGGGAGCCCCTGCCGGCGCGCTACACCGACTACGCCCTGTGGCAGCGCCGGCTCCTGGGCGACCCCGCCGAGCCGGACAGCCTCCTCAAGCGCCAACTCGGCTACTGGACCGACGCGTTGGCGGGGCTCCCCGAGGAGCTCACCCTTCCCCGCGACCGGCCACGCCCGGCCGTCGCGTCCCACAACGGCGCCCGGGTCCGCCTGCGGATCGATGCCGAGCTGCACACGGCGCTGAGCGAGCTGGCGCGCCGGTCGGGAGCGAGCCTCTTCATGGTGCTGCACGCGGGACTCGCGGCACTGCTGACGAAACTGGGCGCGGGCACCGACGTGCCGGTCGGCACGGTGATCGCAGGCCGGACCGATCAGGCCCTGGACGACCTGGTCGGGTTCTTCGTCAACACGCTGGTGCTGCGCACCGACACCTCGGGCGATCCCGCGTTCACCCGGCTGCTGGACCGTGTCCGCGGCACCGCACTGGCCGCCTACGCGCACCAGGACGCACCCTTCGAGCAGGTCGTGGAGGCGCTGAACCCGGCGCGGTCAGCCGCGCGCCACCCGCTGTTCCAGGTCGCGCTCTCCCTCGACGCCGACGAGGCCGCCGTGTTCGGGCTGCCGGGGCTGGAGAGCTCCCGCATGCCGGTGCCGACCGGGACCGCCAAGTTCGACCTGGACATCGGCCTCTACGAGAAGCGCTCCGCGCGGGGCGAGCGCCTCGGCCTGGACGGGACCGTCGACTACGCCACCGACCTGTTCGACCACGGCACGGTCGAGGCCCTCGCCGCACGCTGGGTGCGGCTGCTGGAAGCGGTCGTCCGCGACCCGGACCGCCCGATCAGCCGCATCGACGTCCTGTCCGGCGGCGAACGGCGTCACCTCCTCGGCGACACCGGCGGGCCCGCGACGGCGACGGGCACGATTCCGGAACTCTTCCAGGCACAGGTGCGGGCCACGCCCGACGCGGTCGCCGTCGTGGCGAACGGCACCGCCCTGACCTACGGGGAGTTGAACGCGCGGGCGAACCGGCTCGCGCACGCCCTGAGCGCCCGCGGCGTCGGGCCCGAGGACGTGGTCGCCCTCGCCCTGCCCCGTTCGCCCGATCTCGTCATGGCATTGCTCGCCGTGCTCAAGGCGGGGGCTGCCTACCTGCCACTCGACCCGGACCACCCGGCCCCGCGTCTCGCGGCCATGGCCGAGGACGCACGGCCCGCACTACTGCTCACGCACACCACCACCGCCCTGATCCCGGGGATTCCGTCCGTGCCGCTGGACACGCCGGAGACCACGGAGGCGTTGCGGGGACTGCCGGACAGCGACCCGGTGACACGGTTGTCGCCCGACCACCCGGCCTACGTGATCTACACCTCGGGATCGACCGGGAAGCCCAAGGGGGTCGTGGCACGCCACGCGAGCGTGGTCAACGTCGCCGCCCAGTACCGCGACCAGGTCTTCCGGCCGGCGGCCGAGCGCCTCGGGGACCGGCGTCTGCGGGTCGCGCTGACCGCCTCGGTGTCCTTCGACGCCTCATGGGGCCAGCTCGCGGCACTGACCGCCGGTCACGAACTGCACGTGCCCGACGCAGCCACCTGGAGGGACGCCGACCGGTTCGTGGCCTGGCTGATCCGGCACCGGATCGACTCGGTCGATGTCACGCCCTCGTACCTGCGCGTCCTGTGCGACCGCGGCCTGTTCACCGACCGGCGATGGCGGCCGGGCGTCGCCGTGCTCGGCGGCGAGGAACTGCCGGACCGCCTGTGGACGGAACTGCGGGCGGTGGACGGGCTGATGGCTCACAACATGTACGGGCCGACCGAGTGCACCGTCGACTCCCTCCAGGCACGACTCGACACCGCCGCGCACCCGGTCCTCGGCCGGTCGGTCCCCGGCACCCGCGCCTACGTCCTGGACGCGGCACTGCGGCCGGTGCCGCCTGGCGTGACCGGCGAGCTGTACCTGGCCGGTGCCGGACTGGCGCGCGGTTATCTGCGCCGCCCGGGCATGACGGCCCAGCGGTTCGTCGCCGACCCGTACGGCCCACCGGGCACGAGGATGTACCGCACCGGGGACCTGGCCCGATGGCGCGGCGACGGACACCTCGTCTTCGCCGGGCGGGCGGACGACCAGGTCAAGATCCGCGGCCACCGCGTCGAACCCGGAGAGCTCGAATCCGTCCTCTCCGCCCACCCACGGATCGCGCACGCCGCCGTGCTCGCCCGCGACGACCACCGCGGAGAGACCCGCCTCGCCGCCTACGTCGTACCCACCGCCGGCACCGCCATCGATCCGGCGGAGCTGCGGTCCTTCCTCCGCGAGCGCGTGCCCGCCCACATGGTGCCGTCCGCGTTCGCGGTGCTCGACGCCCTGCCGCTGACCTCGAACGGAAAGCTCGACCGCCGCGCCCTCCCCGCGCCGGACTTCACCCCAGCCGCCGGCCATGGCCGCGCCCCGGACACACCCGAGGAGCGGGCCCTGTGCGACCTGTTCGCCGACGTACTGGACGTGCCCGCGGTCGGCGTCGACGACGACTTCTTCGCCCTCGGCGGCCACTCCCTGCTCGCCACCCGCCTGGCGAGCCGCATCGGCGAGACCCTGGCCGTCCCCTTCAGCCTGTCGGCGCTCCTGGAGGCCCCGACCCCGGCGGGCCTGGCCCGGCACCTGCGTACGGGCGCCCCGGACACCACGACGTCGTGGGTGCCCGACACGGAGGCGGAACTCGACCCCGCCCTGCGCTTCGCCCCCGCCCCGGCCTTCACCTCCGGCTCCCCGCGAGCCGGTGACCCGCGCGAGATCCTGCTCACCGGAGCCACGGGATTCGTCGGAGCCTTCCTCCTGTCCGAACTCCTGCACAGAACAACGGCCCAGGTGCACTGCCTCGTCCGGGCACGGACCGGCACCGAGGCGCGCGAGCGACTGGCCGGAGTCCTGCGGACGTACGGCATCACCGCGACGGCGGACGATCCACGCCTGCACATCGTGCGCGGAGACCTGGCCGCCCCCGGTCTCGGCGTCGGCCCGGCACACTGGGCGCGCCTGCGCGAGACGATCGACACGATCGTCCACAGCGGCGCGCACGTCCATCACCTCTCGCCGTACGCACGGCTCAAGCCCGCCAACGTCGAGGGCACCCGCACCCTGCTGCAACTGGCGGGGGAAGGCCGGCCGAAGGCGTTCCACCACCTGTCGACCCTCGGCGTGTTCCGCCCCGGCCGGACCCACCGGCTCGTCACGGAGGATTCGCCGACCGACGGTGAACGCCACCCGTTCGGAAGGGGCTACGCGGCGAGCAAGTGGGTGGCCGACCGGCTCGTGGAGCGCGCCTTCGAGCGGGGAGCCCACGGCGCCATCCACCGCCTCGGCCGCATCTGGGCCCACTCCTCGACCGGTGCCGTCAACCCGGACGACATGTTCTCCCGGCTGCTCACCAGCTGCGCGGCGCTCGGCTGCCATCCGGCGGATCCCGAACTGGAGGAGACCCTGCTCCCCGTCGACGTCCTCGCCGCCGCGATCGTGGAGCTCCTGCGCACCAGTGAGGGAACCAGCCACGTCCACCACCTCCACGACACACGCCGGACCGGACCAGGCGCCTTCATGGCCGCCTACGACCGCACGCACGGGACGCGTTCGGAACGACTCCCGCTCGCCGACTGGCTGGCACGCCTGCGGCGCGCGACCGAACGGGGACAGGAGCTGCCGATCCTGCCCTACCAGTCCTACCTGGAGGAGCACGCCAGGAAGACACATGCCCGACAGCGGCCGGCCCTGGACTTCGACAACGCCAGTACGGTCCGGCGGCTGCGGAAACTGGGCGTGCTGATCCCCGAGACCGACGATGCCGCGATCTGCGGCTACTGGAGCTTCATGGAGAGCAGTGACTGACGCGATGGCCTTGCTCGACAGCCCCCCGGGCGACCGCCCGACGACCCGGCATGCCCTGACGAGAACGAGGATGCGCCCGCGCTCGATCGTGCCCGGCCGGCAGCGCTGGGAGGTGGATCTCCTGCGCGGCAGGCCCGCCTCGGCGAAGCTGACCGAGGCATCGCTCCTGGAGGCCCCGGGCATCGAGGAGGTGCACGCCAGCCCGGTCACCGGCCGGGTGCTGGTCAGGCACGACCGGACCGTCAGTCCGCGCGAGGCCGCCCGGTTGCTGCGGCGGGCGCTCGCCCGGACCCTGGCGGCCCTGCGCGCGACCGCAGGGGGCCTGCCGTTGCCGCACTCCGCCGCACGGCCGGACGAGAACGCGCCCAAGGCCCCCGGGGACGGAGCGGGCGCCGGACGCTGGCTGCCGAGGATCCTCGGGGCGTCGGGCGCCGTGGCGGCGGCCGTCATCGGCGGGCCGTTCCTGCTGAAGCTGCTCAGCAGACCCCTGCTCACCCTCGGACTGACCACCGTGGCCACGACAGCCGTCGTCCGAAGAGCGTGGCGCAGATCCGACAGCGCGAAACAGACGGCGGACGACACCACGTCGCGCCGCCACCCCCTGCGCCGCATCATCGGCCCGCACAAGCGGAAGTTCGCTCTCGCGGCACTGCTGTCCGGGCTCTCGCAGCTCGCGGAAATGGCGCTGTTCGCCCTCAGCCCCTCGATCGTGCTGCTGGTCGCCAAGGGCGGCAGCGCCACCCTCGCCAGGTACGGAGTGGCCGGAGTCACCGCCCAGTTGTCGCTTCTCGTGGGCGCCGCCGGAACGGCCTGCCTCGCCATGGCGGCGTTCGGCTACGGGGCCAGTGTCGTCTGGCGCCAACTGGCGCAGACCATCGAGGACGACTGGCGCACCCGCACCTACGAGCACGTCCAGCGCGTGGCACCGGCCGATCTGGAGAAGGAACGCGTCAGCAGGGTCAACGCCGTCCTGTCCGAGGACATCGGCCAGATCAGCACCTTCGTCGGCACCAACATGAACGACGTCGTCCAGATGTGCACCAGCCTGGGACTGCTCATCCCGGCCTTCCTTCTGCTCGCCCCGCAGATCGCCTGGATCGCCCTCGCACCGATCCCCCTCGTCGCCTGGCTGTCCTTCCGCTTCCACGAACGCGCGGTGGCCGGCCACGCCGCCTCCGACGCCCGCCGAGCGCGGCTCAACGGCCGTGTGACAGAGAACCTCCACGCCCACACCACCATCAAGTCCGCTGTCACCGAAGAGCACGAGATCGCCCGCATCACCGAGCTGAACCGCGAGTGCAGCGAGGCCGACCGCGTCAGCGGACGCACCTCGGCGATCCCGCCGCAGGTCCTGCGGCTGGCCGGTGGTTCCGCACTGGTCGGCACGGTGCTCCTGGGCGGCAGGGCCGTGCTGCGGGGCACCCTGTCGACCGCGGCCTTCGGCCCCCTCATCGAGATGCCGGGCATGGCCATGCTCAAGCTGTCCCGACTGGGCAGCACCACCGACCAGTACCAGCGCACCGTCACCGCCCTGGACCGGGTGGAGCGGCTGCACGACCTCCCCCTCGAACCGGTCGCCGAGGGGCGCCCGATGCCCCGGCAGCAGGTGAAGGGAGAGATCGAACTGCGGAACGTGACCTTCGCCTACCCCGGCCGGCCGCCGGCACTGCGCGACACGTCCCTGGTCATCCCGCCCGGCCGGACCACCGGAATCGTCGGCACCAGCGGCGCCGGCAAGACCACCGTCGCCAAACTGCTGATGCGGTTCCACCACCCCGACCGCGGACGGGTGTTGCTCGACGGCGTCGATGTGCGCACCCTCGCCCTGCCCGACCTGCGCCGCGCCATCGGATACGTCACCCAGGAGCCTTTCCTGTTCGACGCGACGATCGCGGACAACATCCGCTACGGCACGTTCGACGCCACCGACGAGCAACTCGCCGCCGCCGCCCGCACAGCAGGCGCCGACGCGTTCATCGGCAGCCTCCCCGACGGCTACGCGACCCGCGTCGGCGAACGGGGCGCCGCGCTGTCCGGCGGGCAGAAACAGCGCATCGCGCTGGCCCGGACCATCCTGCGCGACCCCCCGGTCATCATCCTCGACGAGGCCACCTCCGCCGTCGACAACGAGACCGAGGCCATCATCCAGCAGGCCCTCCAGGTGTTCGGGACGGACCGGACGATGGTCGTCATCGCCCACCGGTTGTCCACCGTGCAGAACGCCGACCTGATCTATGTGATGGGACCGGGAGGCGCGGTGACCGAACACGGCACGCACGAGGAGCTGGTGACACGCGGCGGCACCTACACCACCCTGTGGCAGCTCCAGGCGGGCAATCCCGCACTCGCCTGACGGAGGGAGAACCGACATGACGCATGCGACCAACCCGTTCGAGGACGAAGACGCCCGTTTCCTGGTGCTCGTCAACGACGAGGGCCAGCACTCGCTGTGGCCGGCCTTCGCCGACGTACCTGACGGCTGGAGCGTCGCGCACCCGGAGGACACCCGGCAGGCGTGCCTCGACCACGTCGACCGGGTGTGGACCGACATGCGGCCGCGCAGCCTCGCCGAAGCGACGGACGACGGAGAGTGAGACCAACCGGGCGACACCCGTCCGCGTCCCCGCGGACGGCACCGCCTTCGCGTCCCCGCTGTACCTGACCGGGGAGCCGCCCCGGACCCACCCGGTGAACCACCCTCATCCCACGAGCCGTTAGGACACCGCACGTGTTTCTCTCGGAATCCTGCGCCGTTCTCGCCCGCCATCCCGCCCTGAAGGACTTCGTCTCCCACCTCACCGGCTTCCTCGACATGCACCTGCCCCAGCCGCTCACCGAGGAGGCGGTCCGGCCGCCGTGGCTCGATCTGCGCAAACGGGCCGCCCAGGCCGGGCTGACGGGGTTCGACCTGCCGCGCGCCGAGGCCGGGCCGACGCACGCGCGCGGTGGCGCGGGGGACGCGAAGGACGCGCTCGGGATCGTCCCCCCGCACCTCGGACGAGTGGCCCAGGGACTGGCCATGTTCCTCGCCGGCCGCCGGGACTGCGACGCGCGGGAGATCTTCAGCTCGGGACACGGCGCCATGGCCGTGCGATACGGCAGACCCCTCGTCGTCCGCACGGTCCACGACCGGGTCGTGGGCTGCGGAGAACTGGCCGGCGTGGCGTCGAGCGAACCCCACTCCGGGTCCGACCTGCGCGGCTTGCGCACCGTGGCGGTGGACCACGGCGACCACCTGCTGCTCTCCGGCACCAAGGGCCTGGTCAGCCGTGTGGAGGAGGCCACCGGGTTCGTCGTCTTCTGCAAGGTGGTCGGGCCCGAACAGACCGCCGGGCAGGACACCGACGGGGCGTGGCTGCGCGAAGTCCCGCTGTCGGCGCTCTGGTTGCCGACGGCGACCACAGGCGTCCTGACCGAGACCACCGTGCCCCTCGGGCTGCGCGGCTGGAGCCTGGGCCATCTGCACTTCGACAACGTACGCGTCGGCAAGGAATTCCTGCTCGGCAGGCCCGGCGACGGCCGCCGGATCTTCGACAGCCACTTCTCCGGCTGGCGTCTGATGATGGCGCTGGTCTGCCTGGGCGCGGCGACCGCGGCGATCGAGGAGACGATGGCCCGGGCCCGCCGGCGCAGCGTCGGCCGCATCTCCCTCGCGAACATCCCGTCCGTCGTGTCCCGGCTCGGCACGGCCGCGGCCGAGGTCGAGGCGGCCACGGCGTGGTGCTTCTCCCTGCTGGAGCGGATGGAGCAGGACGGAGACGATGTCGACGTCGCGGCCTGCTCCGCCGCCAAGGCCCTCGCCACGGACGTGTCCTACCGAGCCGTCGACATCGGACTCCAGCTGCACGGCAGCGAGGGCTACACCCGCCGCACCCCCATGGAGAAGCGCCTGCGCGACATCCGCGGCCTGCGCATCGCCGACGGCCCCAACGACACCCTCTACGGCGTCCTGGCCCACTCCCTGCTCATGGACTCCCGGCCGGCCGTGCCCCTGGTGGCCCAGCGGCAGGCATGACGCCTTTCGCGGATTTCAGGAAAGCTTGTTCCTGAGCATCGCGAGATAGAAGGGGAGTTTTTGCACGGCCGTTTTCGGCACCACGTAAACTTCCACACCGCCGTGCCGGTGATCGCTGATGGTGAGGGTGCATTTCCCGTTCACATGGCGTACTTCAGCGGAATACAGCACTTCCTCATCGGTTGCTGTGTTTTCCACATTCACTCCCGGCTCAGTTTCCTCACACGGAGGCGGATAATTACAGCGTGCCTGTCTCGCACGGTAGGTCACAGGAAGGCGGAAAAGATCAACGCCGACCAGTGTGCACACGAACGGGTGAATGTCGTGAGAGGCCCTGGTGAGAGAGTTTCTCGGGGGCTAAGCTCAGATTTCCAGAACACTGCCCGGTAATTCCGGCATACTGCGAGAAGGGCTGTACTGACTATGCTTCCTGTCATTCCCGTTTTCTTGGTCGGGGCAGCGTCGGCGCCTCTCCTGAAGAAGCTGATCAGGCCGGTCGTCCGGGGAACCGTGAAGTCCTCCGTGAAGCTGGCGATGGACGCCAGGCGAGTCGCCCACGAGATCAACGAAGACCTGAGCGACATTGCCGCCGAGGCGACGGCAGAGGCATTCGCCGCCGACCTCCAGGAAGGCTCGGATGTGCCGCGACAGACCACGAAAAAGGCCCGCCCGAGCAGCACCGCGAACGCGTGACAAAGGCGAGTGATCGGGCATTGAACATGCCGAAGGCAACTAAGTGATCGTCCTGCGCTATCTGCTGGGCTATCCCACTGTGAAGGTCGCCTGGTCCATGGGGATCGACGAGCGCACCGTCGGCCACCACATGCGCCGCGGGGCAGGAACGCCTTCCCCCGGAGCCCGACTGCTCGCAACCATCCCTTGCCCTGCTGCCGGCCGGCTCATCCTCTTACGGGCGGACACGCGGCAACTGGCCAATCTGCGCGCTGGAGACCCAAGCCCGTCTGGTCCTAGCGCATGAGGCGTAGGACGGCTTTGGCCGACTCCACGCAGCCCTCGGCGGCCTGATTGAACTTCGTGCTGCCATTCACCCCAGCGTTCTCATGCTGACTGAGGTGCAACCCCTCAACCCCGGCCTCAACCCCCGTCTTCCGTCAGCCACCCCCTCAGATCCCCCTCTCCTCCGGACGCATATGATCCGCCTGACCGGGAGGGAATGTCGTGTCGAAGTCACCGCGGGCTGACGGGTCCGGACACCAGAGGAAGCGCAGCGACGACCAAGAGGGCTGCTGCCTGGGAGCACTCGACACCTACATCGGGTGCAGCCGATGCTGTCCTGCCGCGTGGCTGACGGTCCTGTTTCTCGCTGTCTTCCGCCCCACTGCGATCGCCGGATCAGGCGAAGACTGCGCAGCCCCGCGGCCGGCGGGCCGTGCAGCCTCCGCGATGTACACGGCGGTTCGCCACTACCGCGTCGCGATCAGTCCTACCCGGCGAGCGTGCTGCGCGTACACCCCGACGTGCTCCACATATGCCGTACAAGCTTTGCACCGGCACGGGGCACTTCATGGGGGGCGACTGATCCTGACCCGGTTGCTGCGCTGCCGTCCACGGGCGGCCCGGCGACGCGGCTTCCATGACCCGGTACCGAAATGAAGCCTCATACCGCTGACCTCTGGCACCACTTCGGCCGCACCCGCGCGGGCACCGACCGCGAGGTGCCCGCCGCGTTCTACTGGAACTGGGGCCAGGACGCCGGGCCCGGACCGGAAATCCTGGGCGACCTGACGGACAAGTGCGTGGGCGACCTCGGCGCCGGAGCGGCCCGGCACGCCGCGTACCTGGCCACTCGTCACCATCCCGCCCAGGTCATCGCGGTGGACGCCTCACCCGCCCAGCACGCCATGGCGACCGACCTGTACGGGCACCTCGCCCCACGCCTGCGCATCGTGCGCTCCGACGTCGTGAACCACCTGCACGCCATGGCCGCCACGTACGACGTGCTCTACAGCGTCTTCGGGGCCGTCGACTTCACCGACCCGGGCGAGTTGCTGCCCGCGGCGGCCGCCGCGCTGCGGCCCGGCGGGGGATTGGTGTTCTCCACCCTCGCCCACTACCTGTCCGGGAAGAGGGCCCAGCCCGATGTGGTGCCCGCCGATATCCCGGCGAAGACGCCGGATGGCGAGGCAGCCACGATGCGCCGCTGGGTACTCCAGGAGCACGTGTGGACCAAGGCGCTCGATGCGGCGGGGTTCACCCAGATCGATGTCGATGTGCTGCCCGCCACCGGTGAGGGCCCTCGCACCGCCGACGCCCTGTTGGTGAGCGCCCACCTCCCGAAGTGACGCAGGCGACACGGCCGAGTGCGGACTCCCAATCGGTCATCTGGTGCCCACTTGTGCCGGTCAGCGGCGGTGTCTGCGGTGAAGATCGTCAGTCAGCGTCGATCTTGTGCTGGTCGAGGTTCGTCGAGGCTGCCCGGCCGTGATCGACGTCAGCGAGGCCGTAACCTACCGGGCGCGCGGCCCAAGACCAATCCGGTCACCCATGAGGGCGCTAGGAGAGCGCCGTTTCGATGGCGGCCTGGATGTCGTCGCTTTGGGCGTCCGAGCTGCCCGGGCCGAGGTTCACCATGACCGTGGCCCGCCTGCCGTCGAGGGTAGCTGCGGGGGACGTCCTTCCCGGGTGACGACCCGGCGATCCCCGGACCGCACGCGCGCGGATATGTGCAGCCGGGCCCGGACGCGCCGCTCCTGGACATCACCGCGATCAACCCCACGGTCGGCGGCACGGCCGGCGGGATCATCTCCAGCGGCACCGACGTCAACCGGTTCCTGGGCGCGCTGCTGCGCGGCAAGCTGCTGCCCCCGGCCCAGCTCAAGGAGATGATGACGACCCGCCCGACCGGCAGCTCCGACGGCCGCGCGTACGGCCTCTGCAACGGCTCGACGATGCGCCGCTGCAGCTCCTCGCCGTACGAGCAGCCGGTCACCTTCTCGATGATCATCCCGGCCAGCAGGTAGCCGGTGTTGGAGTACTTCCAGTCGGTAGCTTCACCAGATCACGGGGGTCGTGGTGGGCCATCGGGTCCTGGAGGACATCCTGCGGCTTGAGGTAGGCGAGGAAGTCGGGCAGCCCGCTGGTGTGCTGGAGCATCTGCCGGACAGTGATCTTGCGCCCGTCGTTGCCGTGGCCGCGCACGACGCCGGGCAGGTAACGCTCGACTGGCGCGTCGAGGTCGACGCGCCGCTCTCCGACCAGCTGCAGCATCATCGTCGCGGTGAACGTCTTGGTCATGCTGCCGATCCGGAACCTGCTGTCGCGGTGCACCGGCGCGCGGCTCTCGACGTCCGCGACACCACTGGTCAGCACCGTGCTGCGGTGCCGGTCCCACACCTCGGCGAGCGCTCCGGGCACGCCATCGACCGTGGTCAGCCGGTGCAGCACGGCGCGCAGCCGCGCGTCGTCGGCGTGGCGCGCGGACTCCCCGACGGTGGATTCCGCGGCGGTGGCAGCGGTGGCGGTGGCCGGCAGCACGCCCCCCACGACTCCCATCGCCACGACCAGTGTGAGTGTGCCACCCAGCGCGCGCTTGTGCTTGAGCATGCGGTTTCCCTTGATCGTCCAGGCTTACGGTGTCATTTCCACGATGCCCGCACCGGCTGCACCGGAGCGATGGGACAATCAACCGGATCGGTGGTGGGGTTAACCCCCTGTCACCTGCCCTAGGTCGAGCAGGGCCACCTCACCCCGCAGCTGGTGCATGGAGCCGTTCAGGGCTCTGACTCACACCAGGCAGGCCTGGTCAGTCGAGCCGGGTCCACAGCCAGGCGATGTCCGGATACGGCGGCGGCGTGAGGTCGGCCGGGTCCCAGAGCCGGGGACTGCTCGTCATCGACAGCGCGGGAGGAAGCAGCGCGGGTTCGCCGCGGCGGTTCTGTTCACCGCGGCTGTTCTGGTCGAGGAGCGTGAGGTAGCGGACGCTGCGGGACATCCAGTCGACGGTGGCGGGCAGCCACTGCGGCAACTCGGCGGCATAGCGGGCGACCGAGGAACGGCTGTCGTGCAGAAGCCGCTCCTGCATCCGCGACATGAGCCCGACGAACCTTTCGTACAGCTCCCACACCTTGAGCAACGCCTCGGCGAGAGAGACGCCGTGCTCGGCCGCCACCGCGGAGACCAGGTTGACGTGCCCCTGGCCGTCCGCCTGTTCCTTCAGCAGACTGCCCAACTCGTTGATGAGGGTGCAGGGATAGAAGACCGACTGCGTGAACGCGCGCACCAGCGGGTCGTACTGATCGGATGGAGACAGCGTGTAGCCGCCGCCCGGCGGCACCAGAGCGGCCAGGACGCCGGTGCCCGCCTTCTGCCAGCGCATCCGCAGCCACTCTCCCACGGTCGGCGGCGTCGCCCTCCGGTGCAGGGCCAGCTTCCAGAGTTGTCCGCCCAGCCATTGCGTGTGCTCGGCACGCATCGCCTGCATCCCGTCCGGGGCGAGGCACTCCTCCATCATGCGGCGGATGTCGCGCAGGCTCGTCACGAACCTGTCGTCGACCGGCGGGGCGGCAACCGGTTCGGTCATCACCCGGTTCACCTCACCGGTCAGAGTGATGGCCGCGTCAGGGGTGTCGACGAGACTGTCGAGGTGGTCGTCCCACCGGAAGGCCCAGTAGGTGTAGCACGTCAGGGCGACGGCCGCGTCACGGCCGAAGAAGGGCATGCCGGCCGTGACGAGTTCCCCGAGGCCCGCCCGGGTGAGCAGTGAGTCCGGAGCGCACAGGCCTTGCCGGACCGCCCACTCGGTGGCGTGACGATCCAGCTCCTTCCCGTCCGTCTTCGGCACCACCCGGGCGACGGGGCAGAACAGCTCCACCTCCTTCACGGCGAGGCTTTCCAACGTCTGGGCGAGTGTGAGCTGCTGTGCCTGGGCCATGCGTGCCTCTCCGTGCGTCCGTGGTGGCGGTTGCCCATCAGGCGGGCGGGGGACCCCGAGTCGCCGGTCCCATGTGACACGTCGGCCCGTCCGGCCACAAGCCAGACACAGGGGTGCAATCCGACTGAACGAAGCACTCCGGGCGCGCCAAGGCGCGTCAGGCAGGGGGCCGGGCGGCCTCCAGGTCGGCGATGCTGCCCGACATGATCGTCCGTACGTGCTCGGTGATGTGCTCCGCCGGCCAGTCCCACCAGGCCACCGCCAGCAGCCGGGCGACGTCCTCGTCGCTGTAGCGAGTGCGGATGAGGCGGGCCGGGTTGCCGCCGACGATGCCGTAGTCCGGCACGTCGCCGGTGACCACGGCGCCGGAGGCGATGATCGCCCCGTGCCCGATCCGCACGCCGGGCATGACCGTCGTGCCGTGACCGAACCAGACGTCGTGGCCGACGACGGTGTCCCCCCGGTTGGGCAGGCCGGTGAGCAGGTCGAAGTGTTCGGCCCAGGAGCCGCCCATGGTGGGGAAGGGGAAGGTCGAGGGGCCGTCCATACGGTGGTTGGCGCCGTTCATGATGAACCGCACTCCGGTGCCCAGCGCGCAGAACCTGCCGATGACCAGCTTCTCCGGCCCGTAGTGGTAGAGCACGTTGCGCGTCTCGAACGCAGTCGGGTCGTCCGGATCGTCGTAGTAGGAGTACTCCCCGACCTCGATCAGCGGGGACTTCACAAGCGGCTTGAGCAGCACCACCCGGGGCTGCTCGGGCATCGGATGGAGGACCGTCGGGTCGGCGGGCACGGGCATGGGGGAGGGGACCTCATCGGTAGGGGGTGCGTGTCCGGTCCATGATCCCCCGGGGGACGGGGCGCGCGGGGCGAGTGAAGGACACCGAGGGATTCACTCCCGGCCTTCCGGGCAGGGAGACGGTGTTCCGGTCCGTGTCCATCGAACGCCTCAAGGAGCTTTCGTGTCCACAACCGACAGGGATACAGCCGCCGCGCCGGACAGAGGGGACGACACCCCGCTGCGGCGTGCCATAGGCCCCCGCCTCCTGATCCTGTTCGTCATCGGCGACATCCTCGGCACCGGCATCTACGCCACCACCGGTCAGGTCGCCGGCAAGGTCGGCGGTGCGCTGTGGCTGCCGTTCGTCATCGGGTTCGTCGTCGCGATCCTGACAGCAGCCTCGTACGTCGAACTCGTCGGCAAGTACCCGAAGGCCGCCGGAGCCGCGCTCTACACCCAAAAGGCGTTCCAGGTCCCCTTCCTGACGTTCATCGTCGCCTTCATGGTCATGTGCTCGGGCCTGTCCTCGGCGAGCGCGGCGGCCCGCGCGTTCAGCGGCGACTACCTGTCCGAGTTCACGGACGTTCTCCCGCCCACCCTCGTCGCGATCCTGTTCATCCTCGCCCTGGCGGCCCTGAACCTGCGGGGCGTGTCGGAGTCCGTGAAGACCAACGTGGTCCTCACCGTGGTCGAACTGACCGGTCTGGTCGTCATCCTGACGATCGGCGCATGGGCCGTCCTGACCGGTGACGGCGAACCCTCCCGGCTCGGTGAGTTCCAGGCCGAGGGCAGCGGTTACGCGCTGCTCACCAGCGTGCTGGGGGCGACGGCCCTCGGCTTCTTCGCCTTCGTGGGCTTCGAGGACTCCGTCAACATGGCCGAGGAGACCAAGGATCCGGTGCGGACGTTCCCGCGCGCCATCTTCATCGGCGTCGCCGTCACCGGCACCATCTACGTCCTGGTCGCCCTGGTCTCCTCGCTGCTCGTCGACTACCGCGTACTGGAGGGCTCCAGCGGCCCGTTGCTGGAGGTCGTCAAGGCCGGCGGGATCGACTTCCCGCCCAAACTCTTCGCCCTGATCGCGCTGTTCGCGGTCACCAACTCGGCACTGATCAACATCATGATGGCGTCCCGCCTCTGCTACGGCATGGCGAACGAGCGCATCCTGCCGCGTGCCCTGGGCCGCGTACTGCCCCGGCGCCGCACCCCGGTCGTCGGCATCGTCTTCGTGTCGCTCCTCGCCATCGGCCTGGTCTCCACCGGGGAGATCGAGGGCCTCGGCGACACCACGGCCTTCCTGCTGCTGTGCGTCTTCGCCGTCGTCAACATCGCCGTCCTCGTCCTGCGCCGGGACCGCGTCGAGCACCAGCACTTCCGTACGCCGACCGCCCTGCCGGTGCTCGGCGCGATCACCGCCCTGATCCTGGCCAGCCCGCTGTCCGACCGGCCCGCGGAGGTCTACATCCGGGCGGGCGTGCTGGTGGCCATCGGCATCGGGCTGTGGGTGCTCAACAAGGTGGTGCTGAAGGTACGCGGCGAGGCGTGAAGGGCCTCGACCGCTCGGCCGTGTCCCGTGAAACGGCACCGGGCC
Organism: Streptomyces sp. NPDC016851; assembly: GCF_055562795.1. Lineage (NCBI taxonomy): Bacteria > Bacillati > Actinomycetota > Actinomycetes > Kitasatosporales > Streptomycetaceae > Streptomyces > Streptomyces sp. NPDC016851. Next base: position 70,266 of record NZ_JBVHEP010000014.1, on the reverse strand, counting down.
ACCACGGCTCCCGCGCGACGGCGGCGGGAGCGTGATGGCCCGGCTGGGGGTGTTTCGCGGTGGCTCAACGGACCGGGATGGTCAGGCCCCGGTCAGCGGGTGAACGTGACCCGGTGTTCCTTCTTGGCGCCGCAGTTGGAGCCGTAGACCGCCACGTACACGTTGTTGATGCTGCCGCCCCAGTCGACGCAGTGCCCCTTGCCGTAGACGTAGGTCGGTCCGGCGTAGGACGTGTACCGCCCCTCGTCCGCGTCCCCCGTCTCGGTGTCGGGGACGTAGACCCATGCGGACATGTCCACGGCGGTGCCCGGGTTGTTGCGGATGGTCGTGACGCAGTTCTTCCCGTTGGTGGCGTTGTACGTCAGGTAGACCGTGCCCAGGGAGCCGACGGCCGCCGAGTTCACGGTCTTGTAGGCGCTGCCGCAGACCTTCTGCGGAGTGGTGTTGGGCGCGGCGGAGGCGGGTGACGCCAGGGCGGTCGTGGTCCCCACGGTCAGCGCCGCCAAAGCCGATGCGGCCAGGACGGAACGGGTGAATCGCATATTTCCCCCTTGCAACTCTTCGAGTGGTTGCTCCTGCATGATGTGACTCGCCGGACGCTCAAAGGGTTGTGCGTCAGTTCACGGGAAAATCAGGCGAGTTGGGAAGCGCGAGCGCGCGAGAATCCCGCTCGGCGGGCCGGGACCGGGTGGCGTCGGGCGGCAGGGGCCCGAGGATGCCCACGCTCCGCCGCGTTTAGTCACGAGTCGCTTACAGCGCACGCGAGATCCCGAGGATCTGCTCAGGGGTGTCACACATGCTGCACATCCCCCTTCCAAAGTCTCGTTAGCGTTACGGCTCGATCCCACGTGCGAACGTGACCAGGTCGCGGCCGGCGGGCCGCCGACACAGCCAGATCGGGAAGACCACACATGGACTACTGCTCCTCGTGCCGTCGGCACCTCAACGGCGCCTTGGTCTGCCCGGGGTGCGGCGCCTACGCCCCGGACATCGACCCCGCCGCCGACGGCCGTACCGGCCCGGCCGCATGGGAGTACCCGGCCGCCTCCGGCGCGTGGCGCGCCGAGAACGTGTGGGACGACGGCAGCGTGTGGGACACGAACCGCGCCGGCACGCGGGAGTTGCCCCTCGCGCACACCGGATCCTCCGGCGGCCGCCCCGAGAGCCTCGGCGCCAACCCGTCCGACGGCCACGAGCCCCTGGGATACGGCTCGTCCGGCCGCCATGAGGCCACGGCCACGGACCCGTCCGACGGACACGACGCCCCGGAGGCCACGCCCGGAACCGACGGCCACCCGGCCCCGCAGCAGGGGCGCGCGGCGCGGCGTCGTCAGATGGCCCGCTGGAAGAAGAACCAGCGCCGGGCCGTGGTGGCGACCGCCGTCGCGCTCGTCGGAGGCGGCCTCACCGTCGCCGCCATGAAGGGTGACTCGACGAACGGCGTGCCGTCGGCCACGGCGCCCGGGGACAGGACCATGGGCGGCGCCGACGGTCAGGCGCCGGAGTACACCGAACCGACGTCCAGCCGGAGCGACACCGCGCGGTCCGCGCCCACGCCCACCACTCCGCCGCACGCCGGCCGCACCTCGCAGCGCGAGAAGCCCCGGGCCACCACTCCTCGCAGCACACCGGCGGACCCGCGGACGGACGCGGCCGCAGCCCCCCGTGAGCTGCCGAAGACGACGAAGCCGAGGACCAGCGTCCCGGACACCGTCGACTCCGCCACCGGCGGCGCCGGCAAGTCCACGTCGACGGTGACCGAGCAGCAGACGACCCCGCCCGCGGCCGGTACCGGCAAGGACTCGCAGCAGGCCACGTCCCCCGACACGACCCCGACCACGGCGAGCCCCACCCCGGCCGCGACACCGCCCTCGAACTCCGGCTCCGGCTCCGACTCCAAGGAACTCTGCCTGCTCGTCATCTGCCTGGGCTGAGCCGCGCGAAGGCGGTCGCCGAAAAACCGGTGGCTCCACCGCGGACACGCCCTAGCGTCGGACGCATGGCAGACGAGTGCTTCCGGCATCCGCGGCTCGCCGCGGTCTACGACCCGCTCGACCCCGACCGCGCCGATCTCGAACCGTACCTGCGCATGGCGGAGGAGTTCGGGGCGCGCCGGGTGCTCGACATCGGCTGTGGCACGGGCGTGTTCGCGCTGCTGCTGGCGGAACGCGGCGTCGACGTCGTCGGTGTCGATCCCGCCGGCGCGTCCCTGGACGCGGCCCGCGGCAAGCCGGGCGGCGAGCGGGTGCGGTGGATCCACGGTGATGCGACGACCCTCCCGTCCCTGACCGCCGACCTCGCCACGATGACGGGCAACGCCGCCCAGGCGGTCGTCGATCCCGAGGACTGGCGAAGGACCCTGCGGGGGGCCCGTGCGGCCCTGCGGCCCGGCGGCCGTTTCGTGTTCGAGATGCGGGTGCCGGTCCGCCGTGCCTGGAAGGAATGGAACCGTGAGGCGACGTACACCGTGACGGACGTCCCCGGTGTGGGCGACGTCGAGTACTGGGTCGATCTGCTCGATGTGCGCGGGCCGCTGGTGACGTTCCGCCAGACCTATGTGTTCGCCGCGGACGGGCAGGTGCTGACGTCGGAGTCGACACTGCGCTTCCGTGAGCGGGACGAGGTCGAGGCGGAACTCGTCGCCCAGGGCTATGCCGTGGAGGACGTGCGCGACGCGCCCGACCGGCCGGGCCGGGAGTTCGTGTTCATCGCACGGCGTCCGTAAACAGCCGGCTGACGCGGGGCCCCGCCGCCTCCGCGTCAGTGGAGTCCGCCCGTACAATCCTGGCGACCAAATCGGGGGCGTCAGCAGCGGGGGAGTCCGCGTGGAAACCATCATCGTGCAGTTGCCCGGGCCCGCCCAGTACGGCGGGGACGAGCCGGGCAGGCCCGACCTGATCCATCTCGGGCCCGGGGACCTCGCCGACTTCGGCCGCGGCACGCCCGGCGGGGCGGGGGTGCGCATCAGGCTGACCGACCCCGGGATCTCGCGCCGCGCCGGGCAGTTGGAGGCGGCCGGCGACTACTGGCGGCTGTCCAACTTCAGCCGCAGCGTGTCGTACGTCGTGGAGAACCTGGAGGGAGCCGGCGAGTACCTGACCGTCGCCCCCGGGCGGCTCGGCGCGCCCGTGCCGTTCGAGTTCTCGCGCGTGGTGCTCCCCGCCCTGTCCGGCACCGCGGCCTTCAAGGTGTTCGCACCGCAGCACGCCTACCTCGGCGAGCAGGCCGCGCCGGGTAGCGGGGAACTGACCGTCCACCCCTTCGCCCTGGACCCGACGTCGAAGTACTTCCTCGTGCTCGTCGCCCTGTGCGAACCCCGGCTGCGCGACCCTTCCGACTCGGCGCTGCCCGGGGTCGGGCAGATCGTGGAGCGGCTGCGGCCGCTGGAGTCCTGCCGGGACCTGACCCGCTCCGCGGTCAACTACCACATCGACTATCTGGCCTTCGCCAAACTGCGCCTGGACCTCGGCGAGGAGACCGCGACCGGAGCCGACGGCGGCCGCACCGGAGCCAAGCGCTCCCGGCTCGCCTCCGTCGCCCTGCGCTTCGGCCTGGTGCGCGAGGAACACCTCGGCCTGCTGCCGTCCCGCGGAGCCGGCCGCCTCACGCCGCAGGAGGCAGGCGCATGACGAGATCCGGCGTCCCGGACGACATGGCGGACGACATGGAGATACCCGGGCCGCCCCGGCTCCCGGAGGGCTTCCGGATCGACGGCTGGGAGGTGGGCGCGGTCATCGGCTCCGGCGGCTGGGGGACCGTGTACGAGGCCCGCACCGTCGCCGACGGCACGCCCGTGGCCGTGAAGGTGCTCCCGACCGGCGCCCTCGGGCCCGGGCAGCGCGCCGCGCTCGGTGAACTCGTCGAGCGGGAGGTCCGGTTCAGCGCCGAGGCCGACCACCCCCACCTGGTGCGGACCCACGCCGTATGCACCGTCGAGGCACCGGAACTGCCCACCCTGGACGGCGCGTTCGCACTGGTCATGGACCGTGCCGAGGCCAGCCTGAAGGACGTCCTGGACGCCGCCGCCACCGGCGGGCCGATCGACGACGCCGACCGCGTCCTGCGAGGAGTCGCCGCCGGGCTCGCCCACATGCACGACGCCGGCTGGGTGCACGGCGACCTCAAGCCCGCCAACGTCCTGCTGGGCCCGGCCGGGCAGGTGTGGCTGGCGGACTTCGGGCTGGCCGCCGAACTCGACGGCACGCACGCCCATCTGCCGCCGCTCGGCACCCTGGACCACCTGCCGCCCGAGTGGTGGTCCCAGCGCACCGGCACCCAGGGCGCCGTCGTCCGGCCCACGGCCGACATCTGGGCCTTCGGCGTCCTCGCCCACCAGGTGCTCACCGGTGGGCTCCACCCTTTCCCCGGCGCGACGGCCCGGGCCCGTTCCCTCGCCGCCCAGGCCTACGCGCGCGGCACCGCATCCCTGCGGCTCGGCGCCGGCCTCGATGACGGCCTGCGGCGGCTGATCGCCGACTGCCTGGCGCCGGACCACACCACCCGTCTCCCGCACACGGCCCGTGACGTCGCCGCCCGCGTCGAGGACCTCACCCGCGGCCCGCACCCCAGCCGGCGGCGCCTGGTGCCGGCCGTGGCGGCCGGGCTCGCCGTGCTGACCGCCGCCGCACTCGCCGGGGCGGCACTCCTCGGCGGGTTCGGCGGCACCCAGGACGACGACGACCGCGACCGGGGCGCCCCCGTCGCCGGTAAGCACAGCCCCGCCCCCGTCGCCGGCACGCACAGCCCCGCCCCCGGTGAGATCCCGGAGGACTCCGACGTCCCCCGGGCGCTGCGCCCCGTCATCGCTCGCGCCGCCCACCGCTGCACCGACGAGGAGATCACCCCCGCCCTCCTCGCCGCGCTGCTCAAGGCCGAGAGCGGCTTCGACGTGAACGCCGCCCGCCCCGAGAGCGAGGAGTACGGCATCGCCATGTGGACGCCGTCGGTGTTCCGGGCCTGGGCGGTGGACGGTGACGGGGACGGCGACAAGGACCACATGTCGCCGCCGGACGCGATCGCCACCATGAGCCTGTACGTGTGCTGGCTCGACCAGCGCTTCAAACAGGAGGGACTGCCGAAGAAGGACCTGCCCGCGCTGGTCGCGGCCGGCTACCGCACCAGCGACCGCACGGTCATCGAGGAGGGTGGCGTCCCCGCACGGGTACGCCCGCACGTCGACAAGGTGCTGGGCTACCTCGCCGCCTACGAGCGCTGACCGCCTGAGCCGCACTCCGGGACGCCCGGCAGCCGGTTGCCGGGTGAGCTGATGTAGATGTTGGAGACGTAGCCGCCGTACTGGGGCAGATAGGCCCACCACTCGTTGGTGTAGGGCGGCACGCTGACCACCTGGCCCCGCACCTGACAGCCCACCAGCACCTCGACCCCGGCCGGGAGCCGCGTGACCCGGGCGTCGCCCGTGGCCGGGCCCCTCCGGACGTTCACGAACTCGCCCCAGGTGCCGAACCAGGTCCCCGCGGGCCGTACCCCGCCCGGCACGTTCAGCGAGCGGGTCAGCCGGCCGAGGTCGGTGTACGCCTTCCCGTACGGCGTGCCGGCCGGATGCAGCGTCAGCACGGCCACGATCGTGCGGTCGTCGGCGCCCACCGTGCCGGTGGTGTGCAGTGCCGGGCGGGTGAGGTCCACACCGGCGGCGCCCCTGGTCGCGGGAGCGGTGGCTCTGGTGGCGGGAGCGGCGGCCTTCGTCCCGGAAGCGGCCGCCGTTTCCGAGGCGCCGCACGTCCCCTTCGCGTACTCCCCGGACCAGCCCTGCTTCACCGCCCAGGGCCGGTCGAACGAGCCCGCGATGCCGAAGTGCTGGTCGAAGTGGTCCGAGGCGCAGCGTGTGGAGCGGCGCAGGTGGTCCATGACGAAGTCGCGGACGGGGGCGGGCGCCTCGTCCAGGAGGTGGCGGTAGACCGCGACGGTGTCCCGGGCCGACAGGGCGGTGTAGCCCCAGTAGCCCTCGTACCCGGCGGGCGGCGGCGCGGTGTCGCGCAGACCGAGCCGGGCCGTCATCCGGTCGATGATCGCCGGGCCGCCGTACTCCGACCAGTAGTGGTTCGCGGCAGCGTCGTCGCTGCTGCGCAGCATCGGCTCCAGCAAGGCCCGGTCGGCCTCGGGAATCGTGTGATCGGGGCCGCGGTCCCACAGGAAGTCCAGGGCCAGCAGCAGTTTGACGACCGAGGCCGACCGGAACCGCGCGCTCTCGCCGACCTGTTCGGTGAACGTGCCCGTCCGTCGGTCGAACACGGCGATCCCGGCGGTGACGCCGTCCGGGATCAGGGCGGCCTGTGCCGAGGGGGCGGCCGTCCCCGGCCGGGGGACCGCGGCCGCACCGCCCGCGAGCGACGCGACCGTCACGAGGGTCGCGAGCGCGGCGGCGCCGCGCAGGAGCATACGCATGGTTGCCCTTTCCGAAACGGGACGACCTGGGGGTCGACCCTGATAAATGTCAGGTGTCGCCGGCCTGGTGACCGTCCGTACGGTCAGCCCAGTGGGCGATGCGCCGGCCGGACCGCCGGCCCGCCCGCGCACGACCACGACATCCGCCGACACACACGAAAGAGGGGGCTCATGAGCCGCCGATCGCTCAGGACACTGCTGGCCGCCGGAGGCGCCGCCGCGGTGATGGCGCTCCTCCCGACCGCCGCCCACGCCGCGCCGCACTCGGGCGGCAACTACGGGGCCTACGGGAACGAGGGGCAGTACCCCACCACGAACTACTGCTCGGGCACGTTCCGGCAGGTCGGGGCCACCAAGTACGCCGAAGGCATGGCCCTGAAGTACTTCTACTCCGACAAGTGCGGCTCCTTCGCCCGGATCGAGAACTCCCGGCCCGGCTGCGCCGCCGTACTCCAGCGTTCCGACAGCGGCGTGGGGCGGGTCGACGGCTGGGTCTCCGAGACCGTCGACTCCGGCATCACCTACGCCTACACGCAGATGGGCAACAACCTCAACGGCCGCGTCTCGCGTGCCCTGCTCTCGTGCGACGGCCACGACCTGACCCAGACCGGCTGGTACTGAGCCGCACACACGCCACAGGGGGCGGCCGGTGCTCCGGTCCGCCCCCTGTGGCGCGTGCTGCGTCAGCAGTCCGGGACTCCGGCGATCTTCTGGCCGCCCCGGATGTACAGGTTGTTCACCCAGGCGATGTCACTGCCGGCGAACTCCTGGACCGCCGTCCACCAGTTGTTGGTGCCGACGGCCGGGTCGTGCACGGTCTGGCCCTGCGTCTGGCACACGGCGTCCGCCCACCACTTCGAACGGACCGCGAGACGAGGGGAGTCGGACGTCGGCTGCTGGCGCAGGTTGACGTCGGTGGCCCAGACGTAGACGTCGGTCAGGGTCGGGTCGCCGCCGTTGGCAGCGGCCGGGGCCGCCTGGGCGGTGGTGGCGAGGCCGCCGACGGCGAGCGCGGCCACGGCGAGGCCCATGGCGGTACGGCTGATCATTCGCTTCATGTGTCTGTCCCCCGTAGGACGTTGGTGGTGTGGTCGGGCGTGGTCATGGTCCGGGTCAGCAGCGCGCCGAGGCCGGCAGGTCGCCGTACTCGTTGCCCTTGAGGTACACGGCGCTGACGTAGCCCTCGAGGAGCTTCACCCAGACGTCGTTGGAGTAGCCGTTGTCGGTGATGCGCTCGCCGCGGGTCCAGCAGTAGGCGCCGAGCGGCTGGCCCGCCGGAACGGTGGCGAGGATTCCGTGGGACGTGCCCGGGCCGTAGCGGACGTTGACGGTCTCGTACGGCACGACCGCGTACGGCGCGGCCATGACGCGGGCGCCGCCCTGCTCGCCGGCGGCGGACGCGGCGGCGGTCCCCGCGGTGAGCGGGCCGAGCAGTGCGAGCGCCCCGGCGCCGACGAGCGCGGCCCTGGCGAAGATGCGAGTGGACATGTCGAGTTCCCCCTGAGGTGTGGCCGACGCTCAGAACTGTAGGGAGACCAGGGGCGACGCGGTCCCTGACAATTGTCAGGGTCGCGCGGGACAACAGGGGTACGGGCGACGGTACTTGGCCCTCCGGAGGCGAGCCGCGCGATACGGCCGAAAACCGCTCGACGACCACGCCCGCCGCTGTCTACGATCCACCGCGCGGCATCGCGTGTCGGTCACCGGCCGGGTGAGGCATGGAGGCGCCGCGAAGATGCCCGTGGAGGCATTCAACCGTGTCTGTCGAGTTCAATCACACCATCGTCCTGTCCCGTGACCGGGAGAAGTCCGCCCGCTTTCTCGCGGAGATCCTGGGTCTGGAGGTCGGGGCACCGGCCGGGGTGTTCCTGCCGGTGACGACCGCCAACGGCGTCACACTGGACTTCCTCACCATCGACGCCGACATCCCCATGCAGCACTACGCGTTCCTCGTCTCCGAGGACGAGTTCGACGAAGCCCTCGCCCGGCTCGTCGCGGCCCGGATCCCGATCCAGGCCGACCCGCACGGCAACCACCCGCGCAAGATCAACCGCAATGACGGCGGCCGGGGCGTGTACTTCCTCGACCCGGCGGGCCACGGCCTGGAGATCATGACCCGCCCGTACGGCGCGGACCCGTCCTCACCGCTGAACGGCGTCACTGAGGACGTGCCGGGGGCGATCTGAGCCGACCCGGGCCGGGGCGTTCGCCGGCCGGCGAACGCCCCGGCCCGGGGCCGGCCGGTTCAGGCGCCCTCCTGGTGCGCGGGCCGTCTCAGCGCTGGTAGAGACCCACCAGCGTGCCGTCCGCGATGCGGCGCTTCTCGACCTCCTCGTGCACTTGGTCCGCGCGGGGCGCGTCGGGCAGGACGCACGGCTCGGACAGGGCGTAGAGCCGGAAGAAATAGTGGTGTGCGTCGTCCTCGGGCGGAGGGTGCGGGCCGCCCCAGCCCCGCTGCCCGTAGCCGTTCACGAGTTCCGTGCCGCCCGGCGGGCAGTGCCCGGCCTCGACGCCGTCGCTGTGCGGGTCGATGCCGACGACGACCCAGTGCGCGAAGGTGCCCGACGGAGCGTCGGGATCCTCGCAGAGCAGGACCAGCTCGGCCGCGTCGTCCGGTACGCCGCTCCAGGTCAGCGGCGGAGAGACGTTCGGTCCCTCGTACGCGTACCGGCGCGCGATGAAGGAGTGGTCGTTGAACGCGTTGCTGCGCAGTGCGATGCCGGTCATGTGCCCCGGGGTACCCCCGCGGGACCCGGACATGCGGTTCGGGACCGATGGCCTCGGGTACCCGTGAGCCGTCCGGAACGCGCCGGAAAGAGGTAGGGGACGGAGGATCACGAGGATGTCTCCCCTGGCAGAGGACTCCGCGGCACATCCCCGGGAGGACCGTCGCGCCCCCGCCCGCACCGCACGGTTGCGCAACCGCATCCCCGAGCCCGACGAGGAGCCCGACCTCCTCGGCCAGTACCTCACGCAGATCGCGGCGACACCGCTGCTCACGGCGGAGGACGAGGTCCTGCTCGCCCGGCGGATGCAGGCCGGAGTGCGGGCGCTGGAGGAACTGGAACGGGCCGACGCCGGTGAGATCGACCTCGCGCCCGAGCGGCGCGGAGAGCTGGAGGAGGCCGCACGGGACGGGCAGGCCGCCAAGGACCACATGGTCCGGGCCAACCTCCGGCTCGTCGTGTCGATGGCCAAACGGCACGCCCACCGAGGGCTGCCCCTGCTGGACGTCATCCAGGAGGGCAACGTGGGGCTGATCCGTGCCGTGGAGAAGTTCGACCACACCAAGGGATTCAAGTTCTCCACGTACGCGACCTGGTGGATCCGCCAGGCGATCGAGCGGGGTCTGGCCGCGCACGCGCGCACCGTACGGCTGCCGATGCACGTCGTCGAGCAGCTCCAGAAGGTCGCCAAGATCGAACGGCGGCTGCAGCTCGACCTGGGCCGCGAACCGAGCGTCGACGAAGTGGCCCGCGAGAGCGGCCTCGCCGCCGACCGGATCGGCTGGCTGCGCCGCGTCGGCCGGCAGGCCGTCAGCCTGGACACGCCCGTGGACGAGACCGGCGAGACCGTCGTCGGCGACCTCATCCCCGACACCGAGGTGCTCCAGGCCCCGGAGGTCGCCGAGTACCAGGCCCTCGCCGAGGAACTGCACGAGGCCGTCGGCACGCTCGCGCCCCGCGAGGCCATGATCCTCAGCCTCCGCTTCGGCCTCCACGACGGCCACACCCGCAGCCGCGACGAGGTCGCCCGCCGTGTCGGCCTGACCCGCGAACGGGTACGCCAGCTGGAGAAGGAGTCCCTCGCCCGCCTACGGGCGCCGGAGAACCGTGACCGCCTGATGGCCTGGGCGGGCTGACGTCCGGCCGAGCCACCCCAGCACGCCAGTTCACCCGCCCGTCAGCGTCAGCGAGCCGTCCGGTGCCGCTGTCACCGTCACCCCGTCGCTGACCCGGTCGAGTGTCGTCCGCAGCCATGTGCGGTCCTCGCGGGACGCGGGTTCCAGGCGCATCCGGCGGGCGCGGAGCGGGACCATGCGCAGGTCCGCAAGTCGTCCGCTGTCCGCCTCGACCGCGGCGAGGAACGCGAGGCGCAGGTCGTCGCGGTACTCCTCGTAGCCGGTGATGCCCTCGTAGTCGTCGATGAAGTCGCCGCAGCCGTACAGGATCAGCCGGTCCCGGTACACCTCCAGCGGACGGGGGTGGTGGGAGGAGTGGCCGTGGACGACGTCGACCCCGCCGTCCACCAGGGCGTGCGCGAAACGGACCTGTTCGCGGGGCACGCGGAACCCCCAGTTCGTGCCCCAGTGCACGGACACGAGCGTCAGGTCACCGGCCCGGCGGGTACGCCGGACGTGCCGCAGTACGGTGTCGGCCGCGGCGGGCGAGAGCTCGGGCACGTACGCCACACCGGGCCGGTCCGCCGTCGCCGCCCAGCCGGACGGGATGCCGCTGGAGCGCGCGCCGAGGGCGAGGACCAGCAGGCGGCGGCCACCGGGGAGGGGAACCGCGGCGGGGGCGCACGCCTCCTCGGCGTCACGTCCCGCACCCGCCGTCCGCAGACCCGCCCGGGCCAGCGCCTCCAGCGTCTCCAGCAGGCCGGGGCGGCCGAAGTCCAGGACGTGGTTGTTGGCGAGGACGGTCACGTCGGGCCGGGCCACGGCCAGGGCGGGCAGGTTGGCCGGGTGCATCCGGTAGTGGATCTCCTTGTCCGGGGCGAACGTGTCCGCGGACGTCACCGACGTCTCCAGGTTCACGATCCGGGCGTCCGGGGCGGCCTCCTCCAGCACCCGCAGCGCCTCACCCCACGGCCACGACGGGCCGACGGGCGCGGGCACCGGGCCGTGCGCCGACTCCGCCAGCCGGACGTAGGACCGCGCGTCCTCGACGTACGCCTCCCGCAGTGCCGGATCACCGGGGTGCGCCAGAATCTGGTCGACGCCGCGCCCGAGCATCACGTCACCGCACAGGAACAGCGTCACGACGCCGCCGCCCACCCCTCCACGGTAGGCGCACCCCGGACGGCGGGGTCAGGCGTCGACCGTCACCGCGCACGACCACCCGTACGGGCCCGGCCTGATCCGCAGCTCGTCCCACGCCACCGCCCTCGGGACCGCCCCGGTGATCTCCACGTCCGCGAGGCCGGTGACCGCCAGCCGTACGTCCAGCCCGCCGTCGGCCTCGTCCGCCTCCACGTCCACCGGCACCTGGCCGTACACCTCCAGCCGGAAGATGATCTCGTCCAGCAGAGAGGCGAGCAGGTCGTCGTCGCTGGCCTCGGTCAGCCGCACCCGGTCCACGGCGGTCGGACGCACCCCGGAGACGTCCGCGAAGCACTCCACCATCGCCAGGACGGCCTCCGCCAGACAGTGCTCCCGGCACGCCGCCCACGCCTCGATCCGGATGTTCTCCGGATGCGGCACCGCCCGGTGCCCGCACTCGCCCGCCTGCCGTCCCTGCCCGTCGTCGCCCCTGTCACCGCCCATGAACATCGACTGCCCGAGGCTGCCCCACCCATGCAGCGACCGGCCCGGCGATGGATCAGACGGGCTCGTCCGCGAGGTACGGCGGTGCCGGGTCGTACTGGATGTAGCGCCGCACCGCCCGCGCGTGGTCCCGGCCGTGCAGCCGCCCCACCAGCCACAGCGCGCTGTCGATACCGGCCGAGACGCCCTGGCTGGTGACCAGGTTGCCGTCCACGACGTAGCGGACGTCCCGGACGACCGTCACGTCGCCGCGCGCCTCGAGGGTGTCCTCCTGGCTCCAGTGCGTGGCCACCCGCCGCCCGCGCGCGATACCCGCGGCGTGCAGCAGGAACGTGCCGGTGCACACGCCGTGCACCCACGCGGCTCGCTCCGCCGTCTTCCCGATCCAGTCGGTGACCACCGGGTTGTGCAGCTGCGCCTCCCGCGCGCCCCGGCCGCCCGGCACGTGCAGCACGTCCAGCGGCGGGTGGTCGTCGAGGGTGTGGTCGGGCAGGACGCGCAGGCCCTTGTTGCAGCGCACGGGGCCGGGGTGCTCGGCGACGAGCACGGCCGAGTCGGCGCCGTCGCGGAGCATGGCGGAGACCGTGAAGACCTCCCAGGGCCCCACGAAGTCGAGCTCCTCGGCTTCCTCGAAGACCAGCAGGCCGTATGTCGTCATACGGGTTCCCCTTTCTGTGAGACGTGGTGAGCGCTTTTCTGCGAGACGTGGTGAGCGTTCCTACGAGACGTGGTGTTCGTCGGCGGGTTCCGCGGTGGAGCGGAAGCGGGCGCGGTAGTCCGACGGCGCGATGCCGAGCCGGCGGTGGAACGTGCGGCGCAGGGTCTCCGCGGTGGTGAAGCCGTAGCGGCGGGCGATGGCCTCGACCGGTTCGTCCCCCTCGGTGAGGGCGCGCTGGGCCGCCTCGACGCGCACCCGCTCGACGTACGCGGCCGGCGGCACGCCCAGTTCGGCGGTGAAGCGGCGCTGGAGGTGCCGTGGACTCAGCCCGGCGTGCGCGGCGAGGCCGGTGATGTCGTGCCGGGCGCCCGGATCGGCATGGATCGCGGTGACGGCGGCCCGCACCGGGTCCGTCGCCGGCTGCCGCGACCACAACGCCACGCTGAACTGCGACTGGCCGCCCGGCCGGCGCAGGAACAGCACCAGCCGGCGGGCCACCGCGTGCGCCACGTCCCGGCCCAGATCGTCCTCCACCAGGGCGAGCGCCAGATCCATCCCGGCCGTCACACCGGCCGACGTCCACACCGGCCCGTCCCGGACGAAGATCGGCTCGCAGTCCACCCGCACCTCGGGGTGCTCCCGGGCCAACTGCTCCTCGCGGGCCCAGTGCGTGGTGACCCGGCGCCCGTCCAGCAGCCCCGCCGCCCCCAGCAGGAACACTCCGCTGCACACCGAGGCCACGCGCCGGGCACCCACCGCCGCGGCGGCGATCCAGGAGACCAGCGCCTCGTCCTGCCGGGCCCGGTCGACACCCCGGCCGCCGACCACCACAAGGGTGTCGATCCCGGCCGGGCCGAGGTCCGCCACGCCGTGCCCGGCGTGCACCAGCAGCCCGCTGACCGACCTGACCGGGCCCGCCCGGGGCGCTACGACCTCGCAGGCGTAGTCGTCGCCCGCGCTGTGGAACACCTCGTGCGGGCCGGTGAGGTCGAGCGGCTGGAAGCCGTCGAAGACGACGAAGACGATACGGCGGGACGTCATGCTCTCCACGCTCCTCCGGCCCCGGGCATGGCGTCAACGACACGCACCCCACGGATCGCGCCATGCGGGACGGTGAGGCGGGACGGCCGCCCCAGGGTGGGTAGGCGGGCGGCAGGACGAGCGAACCGGGGGACAGGAGGCCCGCGATGATCTCCCAGACGGTCACCGTGCCCGTCGGCGGCGCCGCGCTCACCGGCGATCTGACCGTGCCGCCGGCCGCCCGCGCGGTCGTGCTGTTCGCGCACGGCAGCGGCAGCTCCCGGCACAGCCCCCGCAACCGCGAGGTCGCCGCCGGCCTGCGCACCGCCGGGCTCGGCACCCTGCTGATCGACCTGCTCACCGAGGAGGAGGAACGGCTGGACCTCCGCACCGCCGAACTCCGCTTCGACATCCCCCTGCTGGGCCGCCGGCTGGTGGCCGCCATCGACTGGCTGGCACGGTCGCCCGGCACCCGGGGCCTGCCCGTCGTCCTGTTCGGCGCCAGCACCGGCGCGGGCGCGGCCCTGGTCGCCGCCGCCGAACGGCCCGATCGGGTGCCCGGGGTCGTCTCGCGCGGAGGGCGGCCCGACCTGGCCGGCGACGCCCTGGAGGCCGTCCGGGCGCCGGTGCTGCTGATCGTGGGCGGCCGGGACAGGCACGTGCTGGGGCTCAACGAGGAAGCGGCCCGGCGGCTGCACGTCCCGCACACCCTCCACGTGGTGCCCGGCGCCACGCACCTGTTCGAGGAGCCGGGCACGCTCGACCAGGTCACCGAGGTGGCCCGGCAGTGGTGCCACGACCAGCTGAGGACCGCGGCGGGCTGACGGCGGCCCGCGTCAGCCGCTCACCGGCAGGTCGATGCGCAACCGCGCGCCCTGCCGCAGCAGTTCACGCTGCACGAGCCGGTACGGCACACCCCGCGGCCCGTGCCCGTGACGCACGGTCAGCGCGGCGCACACCCCCGCCGCCTGCCCGGTCGCCATCGCGATCGGCATGACCCGGTACGACGAGTGCGCCACGTGCGTCCCCGAGATGCAGCGGCCCGCCACCAGCAGCCGCTCCGTGCCCTGCGGCACGAGACAGCGCAGCGGGATGTCGTAGAAGCTGCCCGCGGGCACCCGCTTCAGGACCGTCCCGGAGCCGCGGGGGTTGTGGATGTCGACCGGGTAGGCGCCGTGCGCGACGACGTCCGGGAAGCGGCGAGCGGCCAGGATGTCGTGGCCGGTGAGGTGGTAGTCGCCGACGACGCGCCGGGTCTCCCGGACGCCGATGTGCGTGCCGCTCTGCACCACGTACGACTCCTCGAAGCCGGGCACGCGGGTGCGCAGGAAGCGGTCGATCTCCGCGAGCTGGCGCCGGGCGGTGTACTCGGCCCGGGTCAGGTCCCACACGCTGGTGCCGAGCACCCTGTTCACGCGGGTGCTGTTGACGCTGACCTCGCGCGGATGCGGCGTCGCGAAGAACAGGATGTCCTCGCGCGGCAGCCGCAGATCACCGTCCGCCCGGGCCTCCTCGACCAGGTCCCACAGGCCGTGCACCCCGCGCCACTGGTCGGGGTGCTCCCGCACGTACGCCGCGAAGTCCGGCCGGGCGAAGTCCGCGACCCGGAACATCAGGGTCATCGGCTGCACCAGCCCGTCCTCCGGCCGGCCGATCTCGTACGGCGCCCCGCAGGCCGCCGCGACATCGCCGTCGCCCGTGCCGTCCACGACGACGTCGGCGTCGATCACCACAGGCCCCGACTTGGTCTCGAACACCACCCGCCAGCCGTCGTCGAGGCGCAGCGCCGTGGAGGCGAAGGCGTGGAACAGCATCCGCACGCCCGCCTCGTCCATCATCTCCAGCAGGACCAGCTTGAAGAGTTCCGGGTCGAAGGGGACCGTGTACCCGGTCCTGGGGGAGGGCTTCAGACAGCCGCCACGGCCCATGAGCCGGTCCAGCAGCTGCCACAGCACGCCCTGGACGACCGGCTCGCCCTCGCCGTGGTCGGTGGGCAGCAGCCGGGCCTCGTCCCCGGACTCGGTGAACGTGGCCTGCTTGTGCTCGTTGTGGAACGACATCAGCGGCATGACCAGCGCCGCGGTCGCGTTGCCGCCGAGGAACCCGTAGCGCTCCACCAGGACGACCTCGGCCCCGGCGTCGGCCGCCGCGACCGCCGCGGCGAACCCGGCCGGGCCGCCGCCGACCACCAGGACCTGCGTCCGGCCGCCGTGCTGGGCGGGCCGTTCGGGCAGGGTGACGGTGCGGGGCTCGCGCGGTTCTTGAAGGATCGGCATCGGTGTCCTCCAGCGGGCGGGGCCTCGGCGTCGGCGTCACACGCCCAGCGGACGGGGTTCGGCGGTGGGCGGGTGCGGTGGTTCTGCCCGCGTGTCCAGGAGGGGAGCGCTGCCGACGGCCTCCTCCGGCCCGCCGTCGACCTCGTCCAGCAGCAGTCCGCAGCGTGCGCACGTCTCCAGGGCCTGCGTGGACAGCTCCCGGACGCGGGAGTGCAGCTCCTCCCGGCGCTGCGGGTACTCGTCCCACAGCCGGTCCACCTCCGCCAGCAGCAGCCCGGCCTGCTCCCGCGCCACGCCCACCAGGGCCGGAGCGCCCATCCGGCGTGCGAAGTCGAAGACCTTGCCGGAGTAGGGCAGCGGCAGCACCGGCAGCCCGGACAGCGCCGCGAAGATCACGAAGTGCAGGCGCATGCCGACCGCCAGGTCCAGGTGGCGCATGAAGCCGAGCACCTGCCCCGGGCTGTACGCGCCGTGCAGGATCCGCCCCTTGTCGGGAGCGGTCATGTGGGACAGCACGGCGTGCGCGTGCCGCACGTCGTGCCGCTCCATCGGCAGGAACACCACGTGCGCGTCCAGCCGGCGGACGAGGAAGTCGGCGACGTCGGCGAGCAGCGCGTGGTAGTCGCCCTCGTCCAGCTTCTCGGCCGCCCGGCCCGGCTCCCGGACCGACATCCCCACCAGACGCGAGTCGGTGGGCACGCCCTCGTGGCGCATCATCTCGTCGGTGAACGGCTCCGGCTCCAGGAGCAGGGCCGGGTCGGCGGTGACGACGACGTCGCGTTCGACACCGACCTCCTCCAGCACCAGCTTGGACTCCTCGTCGCGCACCACGACGTCGTCCATGTCGGCCAGCACCGTGCGCACGGCCTCCCGGTCGTCGGCCTCGCGCAGCGGACCGGCGCCGATGGCGTAGGCGAACGTGCGGATGCCGCGCTCCTGGGCGGCCCGGACCAGGCGCAGATAGCGGCGCGCCTCGCCGTCGAAGAGGAGCCCGCCGCCGCCCAGGACCAGCACGTCCAGCGAGGCCAGGGCGTCCAGGACGTGGTTGCGGCTGACGCCCTCCCAGTCCACGACCTCGTCGGCGCCCGGGTGATGGGCCCGGGTGTGCTCGGCGTTCCGGCTGAAGACGACCAGCCGGGCCTCGGGCCGCTGGGTGCGCAGACAGCGCAGGACACAGGTCAGGATCGACTCGTCGCCGATGTTGAAGCCGCCGTACGAACCCAGCACGCCGATGCGCGGGCCTGGCCGGGCGGGCTGCGGATGGGAAGGGGCCGTGGTCATCCGGGTGCTCCCGTCGCGTCGGAGTCTGCTCGGTGGACCGGTGCGCTGCGCCGGTGGTGCGGGGAGGGCCGTGCCCGTGCGTGCGATCCGTGCCGCAGGGGCACGGGTTGCCTGCGCCGCACCGCCGGAAACACCCCGCGTTCCGAGTGTGACGGAGGTCCGGAAGGTGCGCATTGTCCGGTAGGCGAGGTGTGCATTGTCCGGTGGGCGGGGGGTACGCGGGAGCCGGACCGGCGAAGGGTCCTCTCCGCGCGGGAAGCAGAGGTGACCGTCATGCGGTTCCGTGATCGTCGGCAGGCCGGCGGGGAACTGGCCGAAACGCTGCGCACCCGGCAGAGCGAGGGGGCGCTGCCCGACTCCCTCGTCCTCGCCCTGCCCCGCGGTGGGGTCGCCGTGGCGCGCGAGGTCGCCGCGGCGCTGGACGCCCCGCTCGACGTCCTGGTCGTACGGAAGATCGGGGCGCCTTCCCAGGAGGAGTTCGGCGTCGGCGCGATGGCCGGGGACGAGGTGCCGCTCCTCGACGAGGACGCCATGCGCCACCTGGGCCTGCGGGAGGCCGCCCTCGCGCCCGTCATCGAGCGGGAACGCGCGGAGCTGCGCCGCCGCGAGGCGCTGTACAGGCAGGGCCGTCCCGCACCCGACCTGCGCGGACGCACCGTGATCGTGGTCGACGACGGGCTGGCGACCGGTTCCACGGCCCGGGCCGCGCTGCGATTCGTCCGCCGCCAGGCGCCCGAACGGGTGGTGCTGGCCGCGCCGGTGTGCTCCCCGGAGGCGGCCGAGCTGATGCGCGCCGAGGCCGACGAGGTGATCTGCCTCTACCAGCCGGCCGCGTTCATGGCCGTGGGCCTCTGGTACGAGAACTTCGACCAGCTGACGGACCAGGACGTCCTGGAGGCGCTGCACGCGCAACTGTGATCGATTGTTCATCTGACAGGTGTGGCGAAAACCAGCCACGACGGACAACGATGTCCCATCCCCACACCTGCAACAGGAGCACCAGTGAACGTCTCTCTCTCCGTGTGGCTGCTGACCGTGGCAGCTCTGTGCGTGCTCGTCGCCGTCGATTTCTTCGTCGGCCGCAAGCCTCATGACGTGTCCGTGAAGGAAGCCGGGACGTGGACGGTGGTGTGGATCGTCCTGGCGGTGCTGTTCGGGCTGGGGCTGTGGTACTTCGGTGGGAGCGGACCCACGGGTGAGTTCTTCGCCGGTTACATCACCGAGAAGTCGCTGAGTGTCGACAACCTCTTCGTGTTCGTCCTGATCATGGGGAAGTTCGCGGTGCCCTCGCAGTATCAGCAGCGGGTGCTGATGGTCGGGGTCCTGATGGCCCTGGTGCTGCGGGCCGGTTTCATCGCGGCCGGCGCGGCGATCATCACCGCTTTCTCCTGGGTGTTCTACCTCTTCGGCGCCTTCCTGATCTGGACTGCCTGGAAGCTGATCCAGGACGCGCGCAAGCAGGACCACGAGGAGGAGTACCAGGAGAACAAGCTGCTGAAGATGGCGGAGCAGCGCTTCGGCGTGGCCGACCGCTATCACGGCACGAAGCTGTTCATCACGGAGAACGGCAAGCGGATCATGACGCCGATGCTGGTCGTGATGCTCGCCATCGGCTCCACCGACGTGCTGTTCGCCCTGGACTCCATCCCCGCGATCTACGGGCTGACGCAGGACCCGTACATCGTGTTCACCGCGAACGCCTTCGCCCTGATGGGCCTGCGCCAGCTGTACTTCCTCATCGGCGGCCTGCTGAAGAAGCTGGTCCACCTCTCCTACGGCCTGTCGATCATCCTGGGCTTCATCGGCGTGAAGCTGGTGCTGCACGCCCTGCACGAGTCGGGCGTCCACGTGCCCGAGATCAGCATCCCCTTCTCGCTGAGCTTCATCGTGCTGGTCCTGGCCGTCACGACGATCACCAGCCTGCGGGCTTCGAAGAAGCAGGAGGCCGCGGCCGAGGAGGCGGAGCGGATCACCGGGTCCCGGTAGGTTCCCCCGGTCGCCGCTCGGGGACGGTCGCTCGGAGGCGTCAGACGACGCCGTCCGTGCGCAGGGCCGCCACCTCCTCGTCGGTGCGGCCCAGCTCGGCGAGGATCGCCTCGGTGTGCTCGCCGACCGCCGGTACGGGGTCCATCCGGGCGGGCAGGCCCGCGAGGTCGGCCGGCGGGAGCAGGGCCTCCACCGTCGCCCCCGGCACCCCGACCTCGGTCCAGCGGCCGCGGGCGGCCAGCACCGGGTGGTCCAGGAACGCGGCGACGTCGTTGACCCCGGCGCAGGCGATGCCGATGGCCCCCAGGCCCTTCAGGATCTCCTCGGAGCCGGAGCGGGCGAAGCGCGCGGCGACGATCGCGTTGAGCTCCTCGCGGTGGGCGACGCGGTCGGACGCGGTGGCGAAGCGCGGGTCGCCGACCAGCTCCGGCCGGCCGAGGAACTCGGCGCACAGGGCCGTCCACTCCCGCTCGTTCTGGATGGAGAACAGCACCTCCTTGCCGTCGGCGGCCTCGTACGTCCCGTACGGCGCGATGGTGGCGTGCTGCGTGCCCAGGCGCGGGGGCTGGGTGCCGCCGTGTCGGGTGTAGTAGGCGGGCTGGCCCATCCACTCCGCCAGCGCCTCGAACAGGGACACGTCCACCGGGTGGGCCTCGCCGGTGACGGCCCGGGTGTACAGGGCCGTGAGAATGCCGCTGTAGGCGTACATCCCGGCGGCGATGTCGGCGACGGAGATCCCGGTCCGGGCGGTCCCCTCCGGGGTTCCCGTCAGGGACACCAGCCCGGTCTGGCACTGCACCAGCAGGTCGTAGGCCTTGCGGTCGGCCCAGGGGCCGGTCGTGCCCCAGCCCGATATCGTGCACGGGATCAGACCGGGGCGGCGGCTGGTGACGGTGGCGGCGTCCAGACCGAGCCGGCCGGCGGCGCCCGGGGCGAGGTTCTGTACGAACACGTCGGCGCCGTCGAGGAGTTCGTGCAGGATCTCGCGGCCCCGCGGATCCTTGAGGTCCAGCGTGAGGGACTCCTTGGACCGGTTGAGCCACACGAAATAACTGGAGTGGCCGTGCACGGTCGTGTCGTACCGGCGGGCGAAGTCGCCGCCACCCGGCCGCTCCACCTTGATGACACGGGCGCCCAGGTCGGCGAGCTGCCGGGTGGCGTAGGGCGCGGCCACGGCCTGCTCCAGGCTGACCACCGTGACCCCGGCCAGGGGATACCGCTGCACGCTCATGCCTCATGCTCCTGAACCTCGTACCGGACGGCGCCCGGACAGTCTCTCCCAGGCGGACGGCGGCGGCTGAGGACCCCTAGGCCCGGGCCAGACGCCGCATCGCCAGCGCCAGTTGCAGCCGGAGCCGGCCCTGCGGGGTGCGCACCGGCCAGCCGAGCAGGTGCTCGGCGTGGGCCAGCCGGTCCTGGAGCGTCGAGTGGTGGACGTTGATCTCGGAGGCGGCCGCCCGCAGGCTCGCCGTGGCCGCGACCGCGTGCAGGGTCGCCGCCAGCCAGGGCGTGCTCGCCGCGGCCGCCTCCAGGGCACGGACGTCCTGCGGCGGTTCCGCACCCGGTACGACGAGATCGGCGAGGAGGGCGATGCCGCCCAGCTCCTCGGCGTGCACGACGCGCGGCCCGGGGTCCTGCGGGGTGCCCTCGGCGGTGAACCGCAGGGCGGTCCGGGCCTCGGCCCACGACCGGGGGAGTTCCAGCACGGGCACGGCGGGCCCCACACCGAGCCGTCCGACCGCGTCGGCCTCCGTCCCGGCGGGTACGACCCGTGGGCGCCCGTTCAGCGGGGCGAGAGCCCGGGCCGGAACGCCGGGATCGAGGCCGAGGCGGCGTGCGGCATGCAGCCGGGCCGCTTCCGGGGCCGTGCCGTCGAGCAGGGTCTCGACCTGCGCCGGATCGTCGGCCGGGGCGCGTCCGCGGGTACGGTCGAGAACGAGCCGCAGCACACCGGCGGCCCGCTCGAGAATCACCGCGTCGACCACACTGGACGCGACCCGGTCGTGTCCGAGGTCAACTCTGCGGGCCGCCGCCCTGGCGTGGTCGGCGCCGACGAGGCGGGTCGCCGTCCCGGCAGGGTCCGTGGCGGGCACGGCGCGGGGTGCCGGCCCGGTATGGCCGGTGTCCGACATGTCGTGGGCCACTGCGGCTCGGTCCGTGTCCTTGGCGTGGGTCGCCGCTCCGGCAGGGTCGATGTCGACCAGCGGGGTCGCCGCTCCGGCACGATCGATGTCGACCAGGGAGGTCGCCGCCCCATCACGGTCGACGGTGACCACTGGGGATGCCGCCCCGGCACTGTCCGCTGTCACGGCGCCGGGCGCCAACCCGGCACGGTCCGTGCCCAGCGCGCCGGACGCCGTCCCGGACCGCTCCAGCCACAGGCCCGCCGTGCCGTCCGGCGACAGCCGTGCGGACGGCCAGGCGGGGTCCGGTGGCTCGTCCGTGTCCCGTCGGGTGCCGTCGGGCTCCACCCGTACGTGCACGCGCCGATCGGGGTCCACCAGCCGGGCGGGGCAGCCGGCCAGCACGGCGGCACCGCGTACGAGTGCCTCCACACCGGCCCTGGACTCGGCCAGGCGGTCGAAATAGGCGATGACCCGGACCGCCGCACCGGCATCCGGATCGAGCGCGGTCAGGCGCCCGGCCAGCTCTTTCATAGGCCCATGGTGCGGCATGCGGCCGCCGAACGGGCCCCGGCCGCCGTCGGCTGCCCGGTACGAGGGTCAGCCGGGCGGCACGCCGGACTCCCCGCCCGTCACGCGCTCAGCAGCCTCCGCAGCCAGTTCACGTGCGCCGCCCGCGCCGACTGGGAGAGCGCCGCCTGCGGTGCGAAACCGTCGAAGCCGTGGAAACCGCCGGGCCAGACGTGCAGCTCGGCCACGCCGCCCGCCTGCCAGATGCGCGAGGCGTAGGCGACGACCTCGTCCCGGAAGGTCTCCGCGGAGCCGACGTCGAGGAACGCCGGGGGCAGCCCGGACAGGTCCTCCGCACGGGCCGGTGCCGCGTACGCCGGCACGTCGGGACCGCCGCGCCGCGAGCCCAGCAGCGCCGTCCAACCGGTCTCGTTGGCGGTGCGGTCCCACACCCCGAGGCCCGCCATCTGGTAGGTCGACGGCGTGTCGTTGCGGTCGTCGAGCATCGGGCACATCAGGACCTGCCCGATCGGCTGCGGCCCCTTGCGGTCCCGCGTGAGCAGGGCCAGGGCCGCGCACAGCCCGCCACCCGCGCTGGCACCCGCGATGACGATGCGCTCGGGGTCGGCACCGAGCTCGGCGGCGTGGTCCGCCGTCCACAGCAGCCCGGCGTACACGTCCTCGACCGGCGCGGGGTGCGGATGCTCCGGCGCCAGCCGGTACTCCACGGACACCACCACCGCGTCCAGGGCCTGCGCCCACGCCAGCGGGACGTCGACGCCGACCCGGTTGTTCCCGATGACCATGCCGCCGCCGTGCACGTGGTAGATGACGGGCCGCGCCCCGGCGCTCGCCGGAGCGGTCGGCCGGCAGATCAGCAGCGAGATGTCGGGCTCCCCCTGCGGCCCGGGGACCCGCCGGTCCTCCACCTCGAACGTCCCGCCCATCGTCAGGTCCATATCGGCCAGCAGCTGTATACCCGGGCCCTGGCGCACCTCGGCGATCTCGTCCAGGGTGAGACCCGGGCTGATCATGTCCTTGATCAGCTCCAGGGCTCCGGCGAGTTCCGGGTCGAACGGGGGCGGAACATGCGTCATGACGTCTCCTCGGGTGAGGTCGTGGCGGCTCGTGCTGCCAGGATCGGTCCCGCCGAGCCGGACCCGGGCGCCGCCGTCCGGCGGAACCTCCCCGCCGTACGGCGGGTGGCGCACCGGTGGCGGACGAGGGCCACGGCCGTGAGCGCCGCGACCAGCGCGCACACCCCGAGCCACCCGAAGCGGCCGTACGCCCGCAGGCCAAGCCACGAGCCGACGGCGCCACCAAGATACGCGCAGGTCATGTAGGCGGTGGTGAGCCGGCTGCGCACCTCGGCGCGCAGTGTCTGGATCCGCACCGTGTTGGCGACCATCCCGGACTGCATGCCGACGTCGAGCAGCAGCGTGCCCACGACCAGGGCCGCCACCCCCGCCGCACCACCGAGACCGCCCAGCGCCAGCACGGCGGCCGAGGCGCCCACCACCAGGAAGCACACCCGGTTGACGGCGTCCGGCCCCCGCCGGTCCACCTGGCGGCCCGCGACCGGCGTGCACACCATGGTCACCGCGTTGACCAGGGCGAGCAGCCCCGCGGCCCCCGCGCCCAAGCCGTACACCGGACCGGTGAGCAGCAGCGCCACACCCGTCCAGACCGCGGAGAAGCCCGCGAACACCAGGGCCTGGTACAGGCAGGAGCGGCGCAGAGCGGGCTCGGCGCGCAGCAGCCGCAGTGGCTCGGCCAGGAGCGCGCCGTAGCTCTGGGAGGAGGACGGGGACGTCGGCGGAAGCAGGCGCGCCGACAGCGCGGCCACCGCCAGGGACAGCACGGCGGCCAGGACGTACGGGGCCCGCCAGCCCAGCCAGTCGCCGAGCGCGCCGCCGGCGGTGCGCGACAGCAGCATGCCCGCGAGGGAGCCGCTCAGCAGCGTGCCGCCGGTGACACCGCGCCGCTCCCGCGGCACCAGACCGGCCGCCAGCGGCCCGGCGAGCGGGGCCGCCACCGTCGTCACCCCCACCAGGGCACTGGCGACGATCAGCGGCACCAGCCCCGGCGCGGCACTCGCCGCCGACAGCCCGAGGCCGGTGAGCGTGAGGAGGGTGACCAGCAGCGGGCGGTACGGGAAGCGGTCGCCGAGCGGGACGAGCAGGCAGATCCCGGCCGCGTAGCCGAACTGCGTCGCGGTGACGACGCCGGCGGCCGCGTCGGGCGAGACATGCAGCCCGGACGCGATCAGGGGGCTGAGGGCCTGGGGGAAGTAGACGTTGCCCACGGCCGCGCCGCAGACGAGCGCCAGGGCCAGAATCACCCGGGGACTCGCGCCCTGGTGCGCTGTAGGCTGCCGTCGATCGTGATCCGTCATGGACCGAAGTCCACGCCATGGCAGGGCGGTTGCCAAAGGATGTAGCGGGGGCCTCAATGATCAGCTTCCGGCTCGACGCCGCGGACCTCGCCGACACCCGCTTCGCGATCTCGCCCCTGCGTGAGGTGATGGGCAGCCTGCGTGCCCTGCGGGCCCCCGCGCTCTACCCCCTGCACGTCCGGTGGCGCGCCACTGTGCTCCAGCAGCTCGACCCGGCCGACGCCCGGCTGCTCGCGGCCCTGGTGGGGGACACCCTGGCCCTGCCCGACTTCCTGACCCCCAGGCCGGCGTCCTTCTCACCCGCTCTCGACGAGCAGCTGACCGTCGTACGGGCCACGCCCGCGCAGACCGTACGCCGTGATCTGCTCGCCGCCCACGCGCCCAGGCCCCTGCCGCCGGCCCTGCGGGCGGTCACCGCGCCCGGTGACGCTCCCGTCGAGGAGTTGCTGGAGGAGCTGTGCGCACTCCTGCGGCGGTACTGGGAGTCGGCGCTGCTGCCGTACTGGCCCCGGATGCGGCTCGTGCTGGAGGCCGACATCACCCATCGGGCACGGCAGCTGGCCACCGGCGGCGCCCGGCTGCTCTTCGCCGACCTGCACCGCAACCTGCGCTGGGACGACGGCGTCCTGCACGTCGACCGGATGCGCGGACACCACCACGTGGACGGCTCCGGACGCGGCCTGCGCCTGGTGCCGTCGCTGTTCGCGCACCAGCCGGCGCCGCCGGTCAGCGCCGCGGAACCGCCGATGCTCGCCTACCCCGGCCGGGGCGCCGCCACCCTGTGGGAACCGGAGCCCGAGCCGGACGCCTCCGCCCTGACGGCCCTGCTCGGCGCGCCCCGCAGCACGCTGCTGCGGCTGCTGGCCGAGCCCCTGCCGACGGTGGAGCTGGCCCGGCGCCTCGGGGTGACCCCGAGCGCCGTGTCCCAGCATCTGCGCGTCCTGCACGCGACGGGCCTGGTCACCCGCGCCCGCGACGGCCGCCACGTCCTCTACCGGCGCAGCCCGCTGGGGGAGCGGCTGGCCCGGCACGGCTCGGCCTGAGCGCTCAGTGGCTCGCGTGACCCGACCGGGCCGGAGCGGACCCGGACGGCGGCCTGCTGCGTGAGACGACGCGTGTGCCGCAGCCGTCGGCGACCCGGACCTGGAGCGAGCCGCATCCGCAGCGCGTCCACTCCGTGCGGCCTGTCGCGGTGGTGTGCCGGGACAGCACCTGGAACGGCTCGCCTCCGTCCGGCCAGCCGCAGTGCGGGCAGACGGTGCCGGTGGTGCTGGTCATGTTTCGACTCCTCGTGTGTCGTGGCTGGTTGACCGTCGCGACACAGCCAGGGTGCGTCGAAAGATCTGTACACGTCCAGGTTGACTTTGTGGACGGCATTGTGAAGCGTGGACTTCATGATTGACCTGCGCCGACTGCACGTCCTGAGGGCGGTCGCCCACTACGGCACGGTCACCGCGGCCGCCCGAGCCCTGCACTTCACCCCGTCCGCCGCCTCCCAGCAGATCCGGCAGCTCGCCCGTGACCTGGGCGTCGACCTGCTGGAGCCGCAGGGGCGCGGCGTCCGCCTCACTTCTGCCGGCGAGAGCCTGCTCGCGCACGCCGACGCCATCCAGGCCCGCTGGGACCAGGCGGAACTCGATCTGCGGGCCGACCACGGGGCGCCGTCCGGGGTGCTGCGGGTGACGGGTTTCCCCGTGGCCATCTCGGTGCTGCTGGCGCCGATGGCGGCCCGGCTGGGGGAGCGGCATCCGCGGCTGTCCGTACGGATCACCGAGGCGGGCGTCCCGGAGAGCTTCGACCTCCTCTTCGAGGGTGACATCGACCTGGCGATCGTCGAGTCGACCCCGCACAATCCGCCGCTGAGCGACACGCGATTCGACCAGCAGCCGTTGCTCGACGACCCGTTCGACCTGGTCGTCCCCGACGGGCACCGGCTGGCCGGACGGGCCCGGATCGATCTCGCGGAGGCGGCACACGAGGCGTGGATCGCGCCGGTGGAGGAGAGCGCCTGCCGCCCGCACGTCCTGTCCGCCTGCGGCGCGGCCGGTTTCAGCCCGGACGTCGTCCATCACGCCCTCGACTGGAACGTCGCCGCCCACCTCGTCGCCCACGGGCTCGGCGTCGCCCTCATCCCGCGCCTCGCGCATCTGACGCCGCATCTCCCGATCACCCGGGTGCGCTGCGAAGGCGATCCCCACCGCAAGCTCCTGACCTGCACCCGCGGCGGCGGCCACGCCCGCCCGGCGGTGGCGACGGCCCTGCGGGAACTCCGGGAACTGGCCACCACGGCAGTCGCCTGAAGCGACTCAGGGGCGGGGGAACTGCGCGAACAGCCCCCACGCACCCGCGGACGGCGACGGTCAGGCCCGGGGTGCTCCCACCCGCAGCGCGTCCATCACCAGGTCCAGCAGGCGGTCGGCGCGTGGTTGCCAGTCGGTGTGCGGGTCGATCGTCCACAGGCCGCCGACGGTCAGGAAGAGATCGTCCGCGGTGATTCCCGGGCGGATGGTGCCGGCCTTCTCGTTGGCGCGCAGGAGGAGTTCGGCCGCCTCCATCAGCGGGGTGGGGGCCGGCTTCGCCGGTTTGCCCGGCCCGCCGGTGGCCTGGCGGATCGCGTCGGCCAGACCGGCCTTCGTCATGGCGAACTGCGCGCAACGATCCAGCCACTCGCGCAGCGCCCGGTCCGGTTCCCGGCACTCCAGCAGCGGTGCCGCGGTGTCGGCGACCTGCTGCATCTCGTACCGGTAGATCTCCATGACGAGCGCCTCACGGCTCGGGAAGTGGCGGTAGAAGGTCCCCTGCCCGACGCCCGCTTTCTTGGCGATCGCGCTCAGCGGGGCGTCCGCCGCACGCGTCAGTTCGACCAGCGCAACCTCCAGGATGCGCTCGCGGTTGCGTTGCGCGTCCGAGCGCAGAGGAACGTCCTTCTTCTGCCGCACTCGCCCCTCCTCGCGGTCCTTGGCCGAAACCCGATCCTTGTTAAGCGGACAGTTGTCCGTTACGTTTTTCGGGTAACGGACAAGTGTCCGTTTGCTCCATCGTATCGGCGGGACGTCCGTGCCGACAGCCCCGGACGGCCGTGCCGCGGCCGGACTGCCCCGCATCCAGCACCGTTGCGAACCGGCCCCGCCACCCACGAACCCCCTGCCGCCCGACCTTGCGACGCGAGAAAGAAGGCTTCCATGCCCCCATCGACGTCCAGCGACCTCACCCTGTCCGTCAACGGCGAGAAGTACACGCTGACCGTCGACCACCGCACCACCCTCCTCGACGCCCTGCGCGAGCGCCTGGATCTGACCGGCACGAAGAAGGGCTGCGACCAGGGCCAGTGCGGTGCCTGCACGGTCCTGGTCGACGGCCGCCGGGCCGTGTCCTGCCTCCAGCTCGCCGTGGCCGCCGAGGGGCGTGAGATCACCACCATCGAGGGCGTGGCCGAAGGCGATCAACTGCACCCGGTGCAGCAGGCGTTCCTCGACCTCGACGGTTTCCAGTGCGGTTACTGCACGCCGGGGCAGATCTGCTCGGCCATCGCCCTGATCGAGGAGCACGCGGCGGGCTGGCCCAGCGCCGCCACCGACGACATACGCCCCGACGCGGGACCACCACCGCTGACCCCTGAGGAGATCCGGGAGCGGATGAGCGGCAACCTGTGCCGCTGCGGCGCGTACGTGTCGATCGTCCAGGCCGTGGCCCGGGCCGCCGAGACCAAGGGAGCGGCCGCATGAGGGAGTTCGGCTACCAGCGCGCCTACGACGTCTCCGGCGCCGTGGCGCTGCTCGACGGCGACGAGGAAGCCCGTTTCCTGGGCGGCGGCACCAACCTCGTCGATCTGATGAAGACCGGCGTCGAGCGGCCCGCCCTGCTCGTCGACGTCCGGGAACTGCCCCTGGACCAGATCGAGCCGACCGGCGACGGCGGGCTGCGCATCGGTGCCACCGTCACCAACAGCGACCTCGCCGCCCACCCCGAAGTCCGGCTCCGCTACCCGGCGTTGGCGCAGGCGGTGCTGGCCGGGGCCTCCGGGCAGCTGCGCAACGTGGCCACCGTCGGCGGCAACCTGCTCCAGCGCACCCGCTGCGGCTACTTCGCCGATGTCACCTCCGCCTGCAACAAACGCAACCCCGGCAGCGGCTGCCCCGCGATCACCGGTGAGCACCACAATCACGCCATCCTGGGCGCCTCCGACCACTGCGTCGCGACGCACCCCTCCGACATGGGTGTGGCGCTCACCGCCTTCGACGCCGTCGTGTCCTACGAAACGGCCGACGGCCCGGGGGAGTTGCCGCTCGCCGACTTCTACCTGCCCGTGGGGGACACCCCGCATCTGGAGACGGCGCTGCCGCCGGGCGCGCTGATCACCGGCGTCACCCTGCCGCCCACCCCGGTCGCGGCCAACTCCCGCTACCGCAAGGTGCGCGAGCGTGCCTCGTACGCCTTCGCCATCGGCTCCATCGCCGCCGCCCTCGACGTCCAGGACGGCCGCGTGCAGGACGTCCGCCTGGCCTTCGGCGCGGTCGCCTCCCGGCCCTGGCGGGCCCGCGCCGCCGAACGCGCCCTGCTCGGGGCCCCGGCCGACGCGGAGACCTTCGCGGCCGCCGCGGACGCCGAACTGGCCGAGGCGAAACCGCTGCCCCACAACGGATACAAGGTGACCCTGATGCGCAACCTCGTCGTGGCCGGCTTGAGCGAACTCGCCGAGGAGGCCGCCCGATGACCACCGCCACCCAGGGCTCCGTCGGCACTTCCCACACGCGCGTCGAAGGCCGCGACAAGGTCACCGGAGCCGCCCGCTACGCCGCCGAGATCCCGTTCGCCGAACTCGCCCACGGCTGGCTGGTCCTGTCCACGGTCGCCCGCGGCCGCATCCGCTCCGTGGACACCGAACCCGTCCTCGCCATGCCGGGCGTCCTCACCGTGCTCCACCACCACAACGCTCCGCGCGTCGACAGCGATTACATCGGCCTGCTGGGCGTCCCGCCGGACCCGAGCGTCGCCCTCTTCCAGCACGACCGGGTGGCCCACATGGGCTGGCCGGTGGCGCTGGTCGTCGCCGAGACGTCCGAGCAGGCCAGGGAGGCCGCCGAAGCCCTAGTCGTGACGTACGACGAGGAACCGCACGACGTCGCGTTCTCCGCCGAGCGGCAGACCGAGGCGTACCCGGTCGACGGCCATGCGCCGGGCGTGACGGAGAAGGGCGACCTGGAGGCCCAACTCGCCTCCTCCGCCGTCGTGGTGGACGCGGAGTACACCACTCCGGAGGAGCACCACAACCCGATGGAGCCGCACGCGGCGACGGCCCTGTGGGAGGGCGGCCGGCTGGAGGTCGTCGACTCCAACCAGGGAACCATCTGGGTCGCCGGCGAACTCGCGAACCTGTTCTCCCTCGACCCCGCCTCCGTGCGGGTGCGCTCCGAGCACGTCGGCGGCGGCTTCGGCAGCAAGGGCGTCCGTGCGCACCAGGTGGCGGCCGTGATGGCCGCCACCGCCCTGCAACGCCCGGTCAGGGTCGTCATGACCCGCCGGCAGATGTTCTCGCTCGCCGGCTACCGCAGCCCCACGGCCCAGCGGGTCAGGCTCGGCGCCGACGCGGACGGGCGGCTGCGCGCCCTGGAGCACCAGTCCCTGAACATGACCTCGTCCGTGCACGAGTTCGTGGAGCCGAGCGCCGCCGCGAGCCGGGCGATGTACGACGCCGACGCGCATCACACGGCCAGCCGGGTCGTGCGGCTCGACGTCCCGACCCCCACCTGGATGCGCGCCCCCGGGGAGGCGCCCGGCTCGTTCGCGCTGGAGTCGGCGTTCGACGAGCTCGCCGAGCGGTGCGGCATCGACCCGATCGAGCTGCGCGTGCGCAACGAGCCCGCGGCCGGCCCGGTGTCCGGGCTGCCGTTCAGCAGCCGCAACCTGATCGCCTGCTTCCGGGAAGGCGCCCGCAGGTTCGGCTGGGCCGACCGGGACCCGCGGCCCGGTGTGCGGCGAGACGGCCGCTGGCTGCTCGGCACCGGCACCGCCGCCGCCTCCTTCCCCGCGGGAGCCATGCCCTCCACGGCGGCCGTCACCGCCGAGGCGGACGGCACCTTCACGGTGGGGATCAACGCCGCGGACATCGGCACCGGCGCCCGGACCGCGCTCACCCTGGTCGCCGCCGACGCACTGGGCGTGCCGACGGACCGCGTCCGGGTGCGCCTCGGCGACAGCGACCTCGGTCCGGCGATGATCGCCGGTGGTTCGATGGGCACCCGCTCCTGGGCGTGGGCCGTCACGACGGCCGCCGAGGAGCTGCGGCAGAGCCTCGCGCCGGGCGCCGACATTCCGCCGGAGGGCATCACCGTACGGTCGAACACGGCCGAGGCCATCGGTGCCCTCGCCCAGAAGGAACGGCATTCCTTCGGAGCGCAGTTCGCCGAGGTGGCCGTCGACCCGGCCACCGGCGAGGTCCGGGTGCGGCGCATGCTGGGCATCTTCGCGGCCGGCCGGATCGTCAACCCGCTCACCGCCCGCAACCAGCTGGTCGGCGGCATGATCTGGGGCGTCTCGATGGCCCTGCACGAGGAAGCCGTCCGGGACCGGGCCACGGGCGGTCTCTACGGCGCCGACCTCGCGGGCTACCACGTCGCCGCGCACGCCGACATCCCGCACGTCGAGGCCGACTGGGTCGACGACCCCGACCCGGACGACCCGGTCGGCATCAAGGGCATCGGCGAGATCGGCATCGTGGGCGCCGCCGCGGCGGTCGCCAACGCCGTGTGGCACGCGACGGGCGTCCGCCACCGGCACCTGCCCATCCGCCCCGACCGTGTCCTGATGGCGGACGGCGATGCTTGACCTCGCCGGGCAACTGCACGCATGGGCCGAGGAGGGCCGGGACTTCGCCGTCGCCACCGTCGTGGCGGTCGGCGGCAGCGCCCCGCGCCCTCCCGGCGCCGCCCTGGCCGTCTGCGCCGACGGCACGGCCATCGGCTCGGTCTCCGGCGGCTGTGTGGAGGGCGCGGTGTACGACCTGTGCCTGCAGGCCCTCCAGGACAGGGAGACCCGGGTCGAGCGGTTCGGCTACAGCGACGAGGACGCCTTCGCGGTCGGCCTGACCTGCGGCGGGGTCATCGACATCATGGTCACCCCGTACGACGCCGACGACGCGGCTCAGACCGCCGCACTGTCGGCCGCCGCCCACGACGAGCCGGTCGCGCTCGCCCGGGTGGTCCAGGGCCCGGCCCGCCTCCTCGGCCGGTCGGTGCTCGTACGCCCCGACGGCACCCACGAGGGCGGCCTCGGCGGCCACCCCGAGCTGGACCGCACGGCGATCGCCCAGGCCCGTGCCCTGCTGGAGGCCGGCCGCACCGGCACGGTCGAGGTGTCCGCGAGCGGAGCGAGATGGGGGTCCCCCCGGACGGAGTCTGGGGGAGGCTCGCACTGCCCGGGCGCACTCACCCTGCTCGTCGAGTCGGCCGTCCCGCCGCCCCGCATGATCGTCTTCGGCGCCATCGACTTCGCGGCCGCGCTCGTACGGGCGGGCAAGTTCCTCGGTTACCACGTCACCGTGTGCGACGCCCGCCCCGTCTTTGCCACCCGCGTCCGCTTCCCCGACGCCGACGAGATCGTCGTCGACTGGCCCCACCGCTACCTGGCGAGCACGGACACCGACGGGCGCACGGTGCTGTGCGTACTCACCCACGACGCCAAGTTCGACATCCCCCTGCTGACCGAAGCCCTGCGGCTGCCCGTCGCGTACGTCGGCGCCATGGGCTCCCGCCGTACCCACGAGGACCGCGGCCGGCGGCTACGGGATGCGGGCGTGAGCGAGCACGAACTGGCCCGGCTCAGGTCACCCATCGGCCTCGACCTGGGCGCCCGTACGCCCGAGGAGACCGCCCTGTCCATCGCGGCCGAGATCGTCGCCGCGCGGCACGGCGGCACGGGCCGGCCGCTCACCGGCGCGGACACCCCGATCCACCGGGACGAGCGGGCGGCCGGACCGCTGCCGCAGCCGGTCTGAGCGCCGACCACTCCAGCGACACGGCGGAGCCGGCGAGATGCCGGAGCCGGTGAGGTGCCGGAGCCGCCGACGGCCGGTGCCCCACCGACGGGCCGGTGCCGCCGACATGCCGGAGGGCCGCGGCCGTCACCGGCCGCGGCCCCTCCGTGGCACCGTGCGCGAGCGCGTCAGGCGGCGGCCGACTCCGTGGCGTGGCCGCGCAGACGGGCGATGACCTCGGTCAGCTGCGCGGCGACCTCGGCGTCGTCGGCCGGGTGCGTCTCGGCGAAGCGGGTCACCGAGCCGGGGATGGACAGCTTGACGTCCTCCAGCACCCTGCCGCCGGCCACGCCCACGGACTTGCGGGTCTCGTCGTGCGCCCAGACGCCGCCGTACTGGCCGAACGCGGTGCCGACCACGGCCACCGGCTTGCCGCTGAGGGCACCGGCACCGTACGGGCGGGACAGCCAGTCGATGACGTTCTTCAGGACGGCCGGGATGGTGCCGTTGTACTCGGGCGTGAAGAGGATCAGGCCGTCGGCGGCGTTGGCGGCCTCGCGCAGCCTCGCGGCGGCGGCCGGGACGCTGCCCTCGACGTCGATGTCCTCGTTGTAGAAGGGGATCTCCGCCAGCCCCTCGAACAGCTCGACCTCCGCACCCTCGGGGGCGAGCTTGACGGCGGCCTCGGCGAGCTGGCGGTTGTGCGAACCCGCGCGAAGGCTGCCGACGAGGGCGAGGATACGAACAGACATGCTGACTCCCACGTAGTGAAGGACGGCTCCGAAACACTGCCGTTACGATCCGGACCGAGGTCCGTTTAATGTTGTAGCACCTAACCGGACCGCGGTCCAGTTTTGTTCCCGATGCTTTACGCTGGCTTCATGGCCACCGTCCCGCCGCCCTTCCCGACGCCTCAGGAGTCCGTCGGCCCTCCCGAGCTGCTCCAGCTGGGCACCGCCCTGGAGCCCGACGAGCCCTGCCTGCGGGCCGACGCCGCGCGCAACCGGGCCCGGCTGCTGGAGGCCGCCGCGCGGCTGGTGGCGGAGCGCGGAGCGGACGCCGTCACGATGGAGGCGGTGGCCGCCGAGGCCTGTGTGGGCAAGGGCACGGTCTTCCGCCGGTTCGGCGACCGCACCGGCCTGCTGACGGCGCTGCTCGACCACTCGGAGAAGAAGTTCCAGGCCGCGTTCCTCACCGGGCCGCCGCCGCTCGGACCCGGAGCGCCGCCCGTGGAGCGGCTGCGCGCGTTCGGCCGTGCGATGCTGCGCCGCTCGACCGACGAACTGGAGCTGCAACTGGCGGCCGAGCCGGACGCCGGCCGACGCTTCACCGTCCCGGCCCGCCGGGTGCTGCGCCACCACGTGAGCATGCTGCTGCGGCAGGCCGTCCCGGAAGCGGACTGCGAACTGCTCTCCCACACCCTGATGGGCCAGCTCGACCCGGCCCTGATCCACCACCTGACCAGGCAGTGCGGGATACCCATGGCCCGTCTGGACGACGCCTGGGTCGACCTCGTCGACCGGGTGACGGGCACGGCCACGGGCGGCTGAGCGCCCCTCCGGGGCCCCGTGACCGCTCACGGCTTCCTCACAACTCCCCCGCCCGACCGGCGCATTGGGGCTTCTGCCAAGATGCCGTACGTCATGGTGCAGATACCCAAAACGCCCGCGCCCCCGTCGCCCGCACCGTTGCGCTCCGTGCCCACGAGCGCCGATGTGGCCCGCCTGGCCGGCGTCTCGCGCGCGACCGTCTCCTACGTCCTCAACAACACCAGCGCCGTACGGATCAGCGAGCCCACCCGCCGCCGTGTCCACGAGGCCGCGAAGGAACTCGGGTACGTCCCGCACGCGGCGGCCCGCAGCCTGCGCGCCGGGCACAGCCGTATGGTCCTGATCCCCGCGCCGACCTTCCCCGTCGGCCCGCTCTACAACCGGTTCCTCACCGACCTCCAGGGCTCGCTCGGCAGCCTGGACTACACGGTGGTGCAGTACGGCACCGGTGGCCCGCACGGCGACGAAGCCGCCCGCGCCTGGGCCGAGTTGCGGCCCGTGGCCGTGCTCGTACCCGGTTCCGGGCTCGGCCCGCGCGGGGTGGCGGTGCTCAAGCGCTCAGGGGCGCGGGCCGTGGTCACCCTCGGCCCCGAGACCATCGAGGGCGCGCACGCCCTGCTCATGGACCACGACGTGGTCGGCCACAGCGCGGGCTCTCACCTCTACGACCGGGGCAGGCGCCGCATCGGCGTCGTCGTCCCGCAGGAGCCCGGCCTGGAGGCGTTCTCCGCGCCCCGGCTCGACGGTGTGCGCCAGTCCGTGCGGGGCACCGACGCCACGGTGACCGAGCTGCCGCTCGCCTACGACGAGGAGGCCGCCGCACGCCTCGCCGCCCGCTGGCGGGACCTCGGTCTGGACGCCGTGTTCACCTACAACGACGAGTACGCGATGCTGCTCACGCGGGCCCTGAAGGACGAGGGCATCCGGATCCCCGAGGAGACGGCGGTGATCGGCGCCGACGACCTCATGCTCGGCCGGCTGCTCCGGCCGAGGCTCAGCACGGTCCGCCTGGAACTGCCCTCCGGCCGCGAACTCGCCGAACTGGTCGACCGAGCCGTGCGCAAGCCCGGTACTGAGCCGGAGACGCACAAGGTCCTCGGCGCGACGGTGCTGCACCGCGAGTCGAGCTAGCCGGGCCCTGCCGGGTGCGGCTCAGCGGCGGCTGGCAGGGCTCGGGTTCGCACGGCAGCCGGTCGGTTCGCGCGGCCTCCGATCCGGGCCGGGGCCACCGATCCGGACGGCGCGGCCCTCGATCCGCCCGGGGCCCCAGGCCGGACCGCGCGGCCTCCGATCCGGGCCGGGGTCCCCGGCCCGGACTGCGCGGCTCCGGCCGGGGCACCCGGCCTCGACCGCCCCCCGGCGGACCGCGCGGCCCCCGGTCCGGACTGGGGTCCCCGGCCTGGATCGCACGGCCCCGTCGCGGGCCGCATGACCCTGGCCTGGGCCGCACGGCCCCGTCGCGGGCCGCATGAACCCGGCCCGGACCGCACGGCCCCGGCCCGGACCGCATGAATCCGGCCTGGACCGCACGGCCCCGGCCCGCCCCCCGGGCAGGGCCGCGCGGCCTCCGCGGCGGCCGACCGGCCGCCGTGGAGGCCCGCGGGATGGCTAGGATGTTGCATGCTCAACAAAACGGGGGCGCGTACGCACGTCGCCGCGGTCCGCGTGGCTGCGGCCCGGTCGGCGCGTCCCGCCCTGTGACCGCCGAACCGGCCGCACACTCACGGGAGTCCCGCTCACCCGTCAGCCGGTGACCGATCGATCGGAGAGCCGTCATGCCCTTGCTCGACACCAGGACCTGGCAGCCCCAGACCCTGACAGGCCCCGGGTACACCGTCACCGAGCCCGCCACCGGCCAAGCTCTCGGCACCCTCGCCCTCGCAGGTCCGAAGGACGTCGAGGCCGCCGCCGAGGGGGCCGCCGCCGCACAGCGCGAGTGGGCCCGCGCCCCGCACTTCGCCCGGGCCGCCGTGCTCCGCAGGGCCGGCGACCTGTTCACGGCACACGCCGCCGAACTGCGCGAATGGCTCGTCCGCGAGTCCGGTTCCGTCCCCGGCAAGGCCGACTTCGAACTGCACGTCGCCGCCCAGGAGTGCTACGAGGCCGCCGCACTCGCCTCCCGCCCGGCCGGACAGGTCCTGCCCAGCGAGGCGCCGCGCCTGTCGTACACGCGCCGCGTCCCGGCCGGTGTCGTGGGCGTGATCTCCCCGTTCAACGCCCCGCTGATCCTGTCCATCCGCTCCGTCGCACCGGCCCTGGCCCTCGGCAACGCCGTCGTCCTCAAGCCGGATCCGCGCACCGCCGTCTGTGGAGGGCTGTCCCTCGCCGCGGTCTTCGCCGCCGCGGGCCTGCCGCAGGACCTGCTGCACGTACTCCCCGGCGGCCCGGACGTCGGACAGGCCCTGGTCTCCGACCCGCGCGTGCCGGTCATCTCCTTCACCGGCTCCACCCCGGCCGGGCGGGCCGTGGGCGAGGCCGCCGGCCGCCACCTCAAGCGGGCCCACCTGGAACTCGGCGGCAACTCGGCCATGATCGTGCTGCCGGACGCCGACCTCGACGCGGTGATCTCCACCGCCGCCTGGGGCTCGTTCTTCCACCAGGGCCAGATCTGCATGACGACCGGACGACACCTGGTGCACGCGTCCCTGTACGACGAGTACGTCGAGCGGCTCGCCGCCAAGGCCGACTCGCTCGCCGTCGGCGACCCGTACCGCGAACAGGTCCACCTGGGCCCGATCATCGACTCCGGCCAGCTCGCCAAGATCAGCGGCCTGGTCGAGTCCAGCAAGGCCGCCGGCGCCAAACTCGCCGCGGGCGGCACCCACGACCGGCTCTTCTACCGGCCCACGGTCCTCGCCCACGTCGGCGACCACACCCCGGCGTACACGGAGGAGGTCTTCGGACCCGTGGCGCCCGTACGCTCCTTCACCACCACCGACGAGGCGGCGGCCCTGGCCGCGCAGAGCTCCTACGGACTCGCCCTGGGCATCGTCACCCGCGACCCGGCCCGCGGCCTGGACCTCGCCGAGCGCATCCCGACCGGCATCGTCCACATCAACGACCAGACCGTCAACGACGAGGCCGTGGCACCCTTCGGCGGAGTCGCCGCCTCCGGCACCGGCGCCCGCTTCGGCGGCGAGGCCAACCTGGAGGCCTTCACCGAACTGCGCTGGACGACGGTACGCGGAGACGTGGCTCCGTATCCGTTCTAGCCCTGCGGCGCCTGCTGGCCCTCCTGGGCCTGCTGCTCGGCGATCGCCTTGCGGACCTCGTCCATGTCGAGGTTGCGGGCCTGCCCGATGACGTCCGTCAGGGCGGCCTCGGGCAGGGCGCCCGGCTGAGCGAACACGGCGACCTGGTCACGGACGATCATCAGCGTCGGAATCGACTGGATACCGAAGGCCGCGGCCAGCTCCGGCTGCGCCTCGGTGTCCACCTTGCCGAACACGAGGTCCGGGTTCTCCTCCGCCGCCTTCTCGTAGACCGGCGCGAACTGCTTGCACGGCCCGCACCAGGACGCCCAGAAGTCGATCAGGACGAACTCGTTGTCCGTGACCGTCTGGTCGAAGTTCTCCTTGGTGAGCTCCACGGTGCTGCTCATGGCGTAAATCCCTCTTCCTGGTGTGGGTCAAGCCGTCGGCACAACACGGCCGACCTGGCACGTATTCCGCGCCCCTACCCGTGTGGCCAGCACGCACACCACCCACCAGACTGACCCCATGACGGAAACGGAAACCAACACGTACGACGTCGTGGTGCTCGGGGCCGGGCCCGTGGGGGAGAACGTCGCCGACCGCACCCGCGCGGCCGGTCTGACCACCGCGGTCGTGGAGAGCGAACTGGTCGGCGGAGAGTGCTCGTACTGGGCGTGCATGCCCAGCAAGGCCCTGCTGCGGCCGGTCATCGCCCGCGCGGACGCCCGCCGCGTGCCGGGCCTGAGCCAGTCGGTGCAGGGCCCCCTCGACGCGTCCGCGGTCCTCGCCCACCGGGACTACTACACCTCGAACTGGAAGGACGACGGACAGATCGGATGGCTCGACGGCATCGGCGCCGACCTGTACCGCGGTCACGGCCGCCTCACCGGCCCCCGCACGGTGACGGTCACCGGCCCGGACGGCGGTGACCGCGTCCTGACCGCCCGGCACGCCGTCGCCGTCTGCACCGGCACCCGCGCCGCCCTGCCCGGGATGCCCGGACTCGACGAAGTCCGGCCGTGGACCAGCCGGGAGGCCACCAGCGCCAAGCACGTGCCCGGCCGCCTGATCGTGGTCGGCGGCGGCGTCGTCGCCACCGAGATGGCCACCGTCTGGCAGGCCCTCGGCTCGAAGGTCACCATGCTGGTGCGCGGCAAGGGCCTGCTGCCCCGGATGGAACCCTTCGCCGGAGAACTCGTCGCCGAAGCGCTCACCGAGGCCGGCGCCGACGTCCGCACCGGCACGTCGGTGGAATCGGTGACCCGCGAGAACGGCAGCGTCGTCGCCGTCACGGACAACGGCGACCGCGTCGAGGCCGACGAGATCCTCTTCGCGACCGGCCGCGCACCCCGCACCGACGACCTCGGCCTGGAGACGATCGGCCTGGAACCCGGCTCCTGGCTCGACGTCGACGACAGCCTCCGCGTCACCGGCCACGACTGGCTGTACGCGGTCGGCGACGTCAACCAGCGCGCCCTCCTCACCCACCAGGGCAAGTACCAGGCCCGCATCGCGGGCGCCGCCATCGCCGCACGGGCCACCGGCGAGAACCTCCTCGCCGAGCCCTGGGGCGCCCATGCCGCGACCGCCGACCACGCCGCCGTACCGCAGGTCGTCTTCACCGACCCGGAAGCGGCGGCCGTCGGCCAGTCACTCGCCGAGGCCGAGCAGGCCGGGCACCGGGTGAAGGCCGTCGACGTGGACCTGTCCACCGTCGCGGGCGCGGGCCTGTACGCCGACGGCTACAAGGGCCGCGCCCGCATGGTCGTCGACCTGGAGGACGAGATCCTGCGAGGAGTGACCCTAGTCGGCCCCGGTGTCGGCGAGCTCATCCACTCGGCCACGATCGCCGTCGCCGGCCAGGTCCCGATCAGCCGCCTGTGGCACGCCGTCCCGTCCTACCCGACGATCAGCGAGGTGTGGCTGCGGCTGCTGGAGGCCTACCGCGACGCCTGACCTCCGGCTCGTGTGCCCCCGGGGCGGCCCCGCCAGGCGCGGGACCGCCCCGGGTTTGCGGCGGCCGGTCGGAATCCGGCACGGTCACGCGTGCGCCGGCACCACCAGCTCCCGGTAGTCGTCGCTCCACAGGTCCTCCTCCGCCTCCGGCAGCAGCAGCACCCGGTCCGGCCGCAGCGCGTCGACGGCGCCCTCGTCGTGCGTGACCATGACGATCGCGCCCGGGTACGTGCCCACCGCGGCCAGGACCTCGGCACGGGAGGCCGGGTCGAGGTTGTTGGTGGGCTCGTCGAGGAGCAGCACGTTCGCGCCCGAGTGCACCAGGCCCGCCAGGGCGAGCCGGGTCTTCTCGCCGCCGGAGAGGACACCGACGCGCTTGCCGGCGTCGTCGCCGGAGAACAGGAACGCGCCCAGGACCCGGCGGACTTCGCCGTCGGCGAGGTGCGGGGCGGCACCCGCCAGATGCTCACGCACCGTCAGTTCCGGGTCCAGCGTGTCGTGTTCCTGGGCGAAGTAGCCCAGGCGCAGGCCGTGCCCGTGGACCACCCGGCCGCCGTCCGGCTCGTCCTGCCCGGCGAGGATCCGCAACAGGGTCGTCTTTCCGGCGCCGTTGGGCCCGAGCACCACCAGGCGGCTGCCCCGGTCGACGGCGAGATCGACACCCCGCAGGACGTGCTGACCGCCGTACGACCTGGTCAGGCTGACGGCGCCGAGCGGGATCCGGCCACAGGGCGCCGGCTCGGGCAGCCGGATCCTGGCCGTCTTCTCGGCGCGCCGGGCAGGTTCGAGGTCCGCGAGCATCCGGTCGGCTCGGCGGACCATGTTCCGCGCCGCCACCGCGGTCGCGACCCGGGCCCGCATCTTGTCGGCCTGGGCGTGCAATGCCGCCGCCTTGCGCTCCGCGTTCGCCCGCTCGCGGGCCCGTCGCCGTTCGTCGGCGTCCCGCTGGGCCAGGTACTCGTCCCAGCCTGTGTTGTGGACGTCGAGCGCGGCACGCCCCGGATCCAGGTGGAAGACCCGGTTCACGGTGCCGGCCAGCAGGGACGTGTCGTGGCTGATCATCACGAGCCCGCCCTGGTAGCTGGTGAGGAACCCGCGCAGCCAGGCGACCGAGGCCGCGTCCAGATGGTTCGTCGGCTCGTCCAGCAGCAGCGTGCCGTGCCCGGCGAACAGGATGCGGGCCAGCTCGACGCGCCGTCGCTGACCGCCCGACAGGGCGCGCAGCGGCCGGTCCATCAGCCCCGAAGCCAGTCCCACTCCGGCGGCGACCCGGGCGGCCTCCGCCTCGGCCGCGTAGCCGCCGCGCGCCTGGAACTCGGCCTCGGCCCGCACATAGGCGTTCATCGACCGCTCCGTCCCGTCGGCCATCGCGGCCTCGGCGCGGCGCAGCTCCCGTACGGCGTGGTCCAGGCCGCGCGCGGACAGGATCCGGTCGGTGACGGTGACGGACTGGTCGGCGGCGCGCGAGTCCTGCGGGAGATGGCCGACGTCACCGGTGCGGGCGACGGTCCCGGCGGCGGGCCGCAGGGCGCCCGCCAGGGTGTGCAACAGGGTGGTCTTTCCCGCGCCGTTGCGGCCGACCAGGCCGATACGGTCGCCGGGGGAGACGTGGAAGGAGACGCCGGACAGCAGCAGACGCGCGCCCACGCGCACGTCGACGTCACGAACGGTGATCATGAGAAAACGCTCCGAACAAGCAAGAGGACACACGGGTGGCGTGGAAGCGGGTCCTCAGCTAGGAAATTCGGGGCGTAGACATGGACGTCACGGTAACGGAGGCGCCTGCCGTGCGCCTCTGAATTTCCGCGGCAGTCGGCGTTACGGCAGCTCGAAGCCGAGTGCCCGCGCGGCCTCCTCCGGCGTCGGCTGGGCCCAGCGCTCCGTCACCGCCTGGTTGGACGACAGCGAGCGCGACTCGGCCCGGTCGAGATACAGGACCCCGTCGAGATGGTCCGTCTCGTGCTGGACGATCCGCGCGGGCCAGCCCGCGAACACCTCGTCCAGCGCGTGCCCGTGCTCGTCCTGCCCGGTCAGCCGCACCTCGGCGGGCCGCGCCACCACCGCCTGCCAGCCCGGCACGCTCAGACAGCCCTCGAAGAACGCGGCCCGCGCGCCGCCGACGGGCTCGTAGACGGGGTTGACCAGCACCCGGAACGGCTGCGGTACCCGTCCGCGCGCCAGCCGCACCTCCTCCGGTACCGGTGCCGGATCCTCGATCACCGCGATCCTGAGCGGCACACCGACCTGAGGCGCCGCCAGACCGACCCCGGGGGCCGCGCGCATCGTGATGCGCAGGGCCTCGACGAACCGGGCCAGCAGCGCGGGCCCCAGCTGACCGTCGTAGGGCTCGGTGCCGCGCCGCAGCACCGGATCGCCGGCCGCCACGATGGTCAACGGGCCGCCACCGGCGAGGAGTTCCTCGACCCGTTCGGCCAGGGGTGCGCGATCGCTCGGAGTTCCCATCGCGTCAGGATGACACGGCACCCCCCACCCTCGTGTGCGGCACGTCACACGCACTCCCCGGGAACTGGACGCCCCTTCCGTCCGACTACTGCACCGCAACGGCCACGAAGACGTCCCCGGGAGAACCCGCCGATGACCACCGCTCCCTCGACCACCACGGACGAGGCCCCGCAATCCGCCACCCCGCCCCCGACGAAGGGCGGTTGGGCCCTCTTGCGCCCGCTCGTCCTCCGCCTGCACTTCTACGCCGGGGTACTGGTGGCCCCGTTCCTCCTCGTCGCCGCCTCCACCGGCCTGCTGTACGCCGCCTCCTTCCAGGCCGAGAAGATCGTGTACGACCACGAACTGACCGTCCCCGCGGGTGAGCGGAAGCTGCCGATCAGCGAGCAGGTGGCCGCCGCCCGCAAGGCCCACCCCGAGGGCACGGTCTCGGCCGTACGCCCCTCACCCGAGGCGGACGCGACGACCAGGGTGATGCTGTCCGGTGTCCCTGGCGTCGACGAGGGACACACACTCGC
This sequence comes from Streptomyces sp. NPDC016851, assembly GCF_055562795.1. Classification (NCBI taxonomy): domain Bacteria; kingdom Bacillati; phylum Actinomycetota; class Actinomycetes; order Kitasatosporales; family Streptomycetaceae; genus Streptomyces; species Streptomyces sp. NPDC016851. The sequence goes on along the minus strand of NZ_JBVHEP010000014.1, from coordinate 28,474 downwards.
CGTGTTCGTCGACCCGTACACCGCGCAGGTGCGCGGCTCCCTAGACCAGTACGGCTCGACCGGCGCGCTGCCGCTGCGCACCTGGATCGACGAGTTCCACAGGGACCTGCACCTGGGCGAGTCGGGCCGGCTGTACAGCGAACTGGCGGCCAGCTGGCTGTGGGTGATCTCGGCCGGCGGACTGGTGCTGTGGTTCTCCCGCCGCCGTGCCCTGCGCAAGGTGCGGGGCACGAACGGACGGCGCCGCACCCTCGGGCTGCACGGCAGCGTCGGAGCGTGGGCGGCGGCCGGCTTCTTCTTCCTCTCGGCGACCGGCCTGACCTGGTCGGCCTACGCCGGGGCCAACATCGACGAGCTGCGGACCTCGCTGGGTCAGGCCACCCCGTCGGTGTCGGCCTCGGCGGGCGGTGACCACGCGGGCCACGGCTCCGCCGCAGGGCAGGCGGGAGACGCCGCGCACGGGGTGGGCCTGGACAAGGTCCTGGCCGCGGCCCGGTCCGAGGGCCTGGGCGACCCGGTGGAGATCGTGCCGCCGGCGGACGCGGAGTCGGCCTACGTCGTCAAGCAGGTGCAGCGCAGCTGGCCCGAGAAGCAGGACTCCGTCGCGGTCGACCCGGCCAGTGGTGAGGTCGTGGACGTCCTGCGGTTCGCCGACTACCCGGTGCTCGCGAAGCTCACCAGGTGGGGCATCGACCTGCACACCGGCATCCTGTTCGGCCTGGCCAACCAGATCGCCCTGATGCTGCTCGCGCTCTGCCTGATCCTGCTGATCGTGTGGGGTTACCGCATGTGGTGGCAGCGTGGCCGCGGCGCCGCCTTCGGCCGCCCGATCCCACGCGGCGCCTGGCAGCAGGTGCCGCCACAGATCCTGGTACCGCTCCTGGCGGGGGTCGCCGTACTCGGCTACTTCCTGCCCCTGTTCGGCATCCCGCTGGCGGCCTTCCTGGCCGTCGACATCCTGCTGGGAGAGATCGCCTACCGGCGGGGACGGCGGGCGTACGGGGCGGGGACGCCGGCGCAGTAGCGGACTCGCCCACGCACAGGTGCCCGGCTCCGTGTGGAGCCGGGCACCGTCAGGTACGTACCGGTCAGCCCTGCTCGAAGTCACCCGCGAGCGCGGAGGCGATCCGCAGGTGCGACTCCGCCTCCTCGTGCCGGTTCTGCCGCTGGAGCGTGCGGCCGAGCATGAGCCGGGCGTAGTGCTCGACCGGGTCCCGCTCGACGATCGTCCGCAACTCGGCCTCTGCGCGCCCCAGTTGAGCCGAGTGGTAGTAGGAGCGCGCCAGCAGCAGCCGCGGCCCGGTCTGCTCGGGCACCTCCTCGACCAGCCCGCCCAGGACCCGCGCGGCGGCGGCGTAGTCCTTGGCGTCGAAGAACATCTGCGCGCGCTCCCAGCGTTCCGCCGGTGTCCCGTGGGCGTAGTACGTCGCATCGTAGGTCGTGTTCACTCGTGCCTCCTTCGAGGCCGACAACCGAACAGGTTGGTTGAATATTCCACTACAGAGCGGACCGTCACTCGGTGGGGGCGGCCGACCGACGCGGGCGCCCGGGCGCGACCCGAATGACGCGCGACGCGGGCCCTGCCACCGGACTAGGTTGTGAGCCATGAGCAATCTTGAGCGCGAGGCGGCTCCCTCCCTGTGCGGTGGCCGCGGCTTCGTCGTGGCCGAGCCGGTTCGCGAACTCCTCAGTCCTCGCCACGTCAAGCTGGGCGAATCCAGCGAGGTCCGCAGGCTGCTGCCCAACCTCGGCCGCCGTATGGTCGGGGCCTGGTGCTTCGTCGACCACTACGGCCCCGACGACATCGCCGACGAACCCGGCATGCAGGTGCCGCCGCATCCCCACATGGGCCTCCAGACGGTGAGCTGGCTGCACGAGGGGGAGGTGCTGCACCGCGACTCCACCGGCAGTCTCCAGACGATCCGGCCGCGCGAACTGGGTCTGATGACCTCCGGCCGGGCGATCAGCCACTCCGAGGAGAGTCCGCGCTCGCACGCCCGTTTCCTGCACGGCGCGCAACTGTGGGTCGCCCTCCCGGACGGCCACCGCCACACCGACCCGCGCTTCGAACACCACGCCGACCTGCCGGTCGTCACGGCACCCGGCGTCAAGGCGACGCTGATCCTCGGTGACCTCGACGGCGCGACCTCGCCCGGTACGGCGTACACCCCGATCACCGGCGCCGACCTGGCCCTCACCCGGGGCGCGGACGTACGCCTCCCCCTGGAACCGGACTTCGAGTACGCCGTCCTGTCCATGTCCGGCGAGGCCCACGTGGACGGCGTCCCGGTCCTGCCCGGCTCGATGCTCTACCTCGGCTGCGGCCGCAGCGAACTGCCGCTGCGGGCCGAGTCGGACGCGGGCCTGATGCTCCTGGGCGGCGAGCCGTTCGAGGAGGAACTGATCATGTTCTGGAACTGGATCGGACGGTCCCAGGAGGAGATCGAGCAGGCGCGGCGGGACTGGATGGAGGGGACTCGGTTCGGGGAGGTGAAGGGGTACGACGGGGATCCGCTGCCTGCCCCCGAGCTGCCGGCGACCCGTCTGAAACCGCGGGGAAGAGTCCGTTGACCCGCAGGAATACCTGAAGTCACGCGGTTGACGAGCGGGAGGCGGTCGGGCGCTGCTTCCCGCTTCTAGGTTGTTGGAGGGAGCGCGCAAAGAGGGGGTCGGGAGTGGTTTCAGGTGGCGGACGATTCCCACGGTGCACGTCGTCTCGGGTGCGGCGCGGGATGCCCTGGCCAAAGAGCTGCTCCGGGCCGAGGAGGAGGGGCGGACCTCCCGGGATTTCACCGATGCTACGACGAGGGCCTCTACCTGGACCGGGACGGCAGGAGGGCGGGGGTCCGCGAGAAGCTGGAGTTCTACGGCGCTCCCCATGCCGCCTTCCTGTTCATGCCGGCCCTCGGTGACGGGGTGCGGACGGCCGTACCAACCTGCACAGGGCCCGGCGTAATCCGTGTCCAGGCACGTTTTGCATACCGGGACGGTGTCTCGCATTGACGAAGGCGCTGCCTGACCTCCATAGTGCTGTCTCGGACCCTTCGGGGATCTGGTTCGGCTGCCCGGTCCGGAAGCACCCGGAAGCCCGAGCCGACGCGCCGCGAAGGGGAGAACGGGAATGAAAGCCGGTTCTACGACGAGCCTCGCGGGCGACTTCATGCTGGCCGTGTACCTGGACGGACAGGGGCGTGTGCCCAGCTATCGCACCGGTCTCGACTTCGGTCTGAGCGGTGCGATGCTGATGGAACTGGCTCTGGACGGCCTCATCCACACAGTTGACGGACACATTGTCGCCGCCCAGGGCGCGCAGTCGCGCGACCGGGTGCTCGGCGAGGTCCTCGTGCAGATCCAGTCGTCGCGCAGGCTTCGCACAGCATCGCACTGGGTCAGAGCCCTGAGCGGCAGCGCGCACAAGCGTCTCGCGGCCGGGTTGACCACTGACGGCATCCTTGTTCGCACGCCGCGGCGGTTGCCTTTGCCGACCGATTCGGCCCGTCGCTACGACATCCTGTGCGAGGAGCAACGGAGCGCTGCGGTCCGGTCTCTGCGCAGCGGGGCCGATGAGCGCTCCGCCGTGCTGGCCGCGCTGGCGACGGCCTGCGGAGTGACCTCTGGGGATCAGGGTGGGAGCGAGTACGGGCCGATGGGGCGGTCCCCGCGACCGGCCTGTACCCAGATCCTGGCCGCGGTCGCCGCGTGCGTGTTGCCCGTAGCGCTCTGCTCCTGGGCCTGAACGCACCGCCCCGGCGTATCCCCGTGCCGGGGCGGAAATCGGCGCGACCCACCGGTCAATCCGGTCGGCCGACCTCGCAGAAGTCCGACTTTCGGATCTTCCCGTGAACGCCCTTCACGCCGTCGACGACCTGGGAGACCGCGAAGTCACCTGCCGCGCTGAGGTACGCCATCGCCACATGGCGGTCGATGCCGTAGTCGGTCGCGAGCAGGTGCAGCGCGCAGCGCACGCAGTCGCGCATCGCCTCGTCCAGGTCCTCGTCCAGACCGATCGGCACGAGGTAGTCGTCCGTCTCGGCGAACGGGGCGACGCGGCCGTGACCAGGGCGCGCAGCCGCACCACCCGGCACCACCTCGAGCTTCACGGTGGCGCGCAGCGACGCCTCGAACGCTGTCAGGGCGACTTCACCATCACCCTGCGCGAAGTGGGGGTCCCCGAAGTAGACCAGCGCGTCGTCGACCTGTACCGGAAGGAACAGCGTGGCGCCCTCGCCGAGCAGGGAGACGTCGATGTTGCCCCCGTGCCGGCCCGGCGGGACCGAGTGCGGTCGCCTGTCCCCGGGCACCGCCACGCCCATGACGCCGAGGAACGGCCGCAGCGGGAAGCGCAGTGAGCCGCGGGAGGAGTCCGTCGGGTCGACCGCGATCCGGCCCCACGCGCCGTGGCGAGCCGCGTGTGCCGTCGCGAAGGTGAACACGGGGCCAGGCAGCGACGGCATCTCGCCGGGGAGCGCGCCGAAGCCGTGGCGTGCGGAGACCATGCCGTACGGGACTCGCGGGGTGAGGTCGAGGACGGTCACGGCGAGCAGATCGCCCGGCCTGGCGCTGGCCACGGCGATCGGCCCGGTGACGAGGTGCGGCCCGTCGTTGTCGAAGTCGTGCGGCATTCCGGATTCCGCCACCTGCTGGGCGTCGTCGAGCACGTGGCCGCCGCTGACGCCGTAGCGGCCGAAGAACTCGCGTGGGTTGCGGCCCTGGTCCTCCAGAACTCCCTCGTGACTGATCGTGTCGACCGTGATGACGGAGCCCGGTTGCACGACGGCACACGGTGAATCCGCCTCGCACGGAAGGCGACCCCACAGGGTGTTCCCGGGCGTGGCCGGGAGGTAGGTCGTCGACGCGATCGCCCCGCGACCGGGCTGGAGGATCGGGAAGCCGGTCGCGGCAACGTCGAGCAGGGGCGAGTCGGTTACGGACATGGCCCACCTTTTCTGTAAGCGATGCCCCGACGCTAGGAACGCCCTGTTGCCGTGGTGTTTCACCCAGAGGGCCAGGTGGTAAAAGGGTCTCGCATTGCAATATGCCATCTCGTCAAAGGGGATGACGGTGTTCGTTCGTCCGGCAGTGGGGCGGGCACACCGACGATGGGCCCCGACCGGTGTCCGGACGGAGCCCATGTGCCCTCAGAGGTCGAGGACGAGCCGTTCGCCCTGACAGCGGCCGACGCAGATCATCATCGTGCGTCCGGCAAGACGTTCCTCGTCGGTGAGGACGGAGTCCCGGTGTTCGGGTGTCCCGGCGAGGACACGGGTCTCGCAGGCGCCGCAGTAGCCCTTCTCGCAGTCGTAGGACAGGCCGCTGACGGCATCGCGCAGAACCTCGATGAGGCGGCGGTCGGCCGGCACGGGGAGCGTGACTCCCGTGCGCGCGAGCTGAACCTCGAAGGTCCGGTTCTCAGCGGCGTCGAACGCCGTCTCGAGGTCGTCCCCGGCGGCGAAGCGTTCCAGGTGCAGCCGGTCGGTGAGGTCCAGGCGGGCACACTCGCGCTCGACGGCCGCCAGCATCGGCCCCGGCCCGCACGCGTAGACGGCGGTGTCCGCGTCCAGGCGGCCCAGCAGCCGGGGGAGGTCCGGCAACCCGGCCTCGTCCTGCGGGAGCAGGGTGAGCGCGTCCCCGGCGATGGCGGCCAGTTCGTCGGCGAACGCCATCGTCGAGCGGGTGCGTCCGCCGTAGACGACGGTGAAGGGCGTGCCGCGTCCGGCGGCCTCGCGGACCATGGCGAGGATCGGGGTGACGCCGATGCCGCCGGCGAGGAACAGGTAGGACGACGCCGGCGTGAGCGGGAAGTGGTTGCGCGGCCCGCGCACCGCGAAGGTGACTCCGGGGCGGGCGAGTTCGTGGAGTTCGACCGATCCGCCCCGGCCCTTCGGCTCGTGCAGGACGCCGATGCGCCACGTCGCGGCGTCGGCGGGGTCGCCGCACAGCGAGTACTGGCGCAGCCTGCCCGAGGGCAGACGCAACTCGACGTGCGCGCCGGGCTGCCAGGCGGGCAGTTCCCCTCCGTCCGGCAGGCCGAGGCCGACGGCGACGACACCGTCGGCCGCCGCGCGCACCTCGGTCACCCGCAGCGGGGTGGGCGTGGTCAGCGCGCGGATCGATCCTGCCGCCGCGGTCGCCCGGGAACCGGACGTGAAGACCGCCGGGATCGCGTCCCAGCCGGACTGGTTGCCGCGCGTCGGGTAGGGAACGAGTCCCTCCTCGATCACCCAGTAGTCGGGCAGCCGGGTCAGGACCTGCGTCATCATCGCGCGGAACATGGCTCGGGCGAGGTGCGCGCCGGCGCACCGGTGCGAGCCGATCCCGAAGCTGAGGTGCCGGCTGGCGTCGCGGTCGAGTCGTACCTGCTCGGGGTCGGGGAACACGGCGGGGTCGTGGTTCGCGGCGACCCAGGGGATCAGCACGCGGTCGCCCGCGTGCATCGGACAGCCGCCGACCTCGACGTCCCGGGTGACCGTGCGCGCCATCGACTGCGACGGGGCGAACGCGCGGAGGAACTCCTCGGTCGCGGCGTCCAGCAGATCGGTGGAGTCGATCAGCTTCTGGCGCTGGTCGGGGTGGCGAGCGAGGTGAACGAGCGTCGACCCGGTCAGGGAGGTGGTGGTGTCGACGCCGCCGGCGATGAGCAGGCCGATCACCGACACCAGCTCGTCGTCACCGAACTCGCTGCCGTCGGCGCGCCGGCCGGCCACCAGCGTGCTGACCCCGTCGGGCCGCGGCTCTGACCGGCGCTCGGCGATCAGCTCGCGGATGCGCCGGTCCATGTAGGCCAGCCCGGCGGCCCCGCGCACGGCGCGTTCGCTGCCCGCCGGCGCGGCGAAGATGTCGTGGATCGGCCCCGCCAGCTTCGCCCAGTCCTCCTCGGGGAAACCGAGCCAGTCCAAGGTGACCGCGGCCGGCAGCGGGTTGGTGAGGTCGCGGACGAAGTCACAGGAGCCGAGCTCGATGAAGTCGTCCACGACGCGGGCGGCGTGGCGCTCGATCATGGGCACCAGGTGCTCGACCGCCTCCGGGGTCAGCAGCGGGTTGATCAGCGTCCGGTACTCGGTCGCACGCGGCGGGTCGAGCTCGATCGGATACTGCTCCAGCCCCGGTCCTTTGGGGATGACGATGCCGACCCCGGGGCCGCCGTGGTCGCTGCGAGCGGAGGAGAACGTCTCGTCGTCGCGGGCGATGCGGGCCACGTCGGCATACCGCGTCGTGTACTGGAACCCGCCATGGGCGGCGGAGCGGCCTACCGGACAGCTCTCGCGGAAGCGCGCGTAGTAGGCGACCGGATCGGCGTTGGCCTCGTCGGAGTGGTGGTCGAAGTCGGTGTCACCGGGCATGAAGTCGATGTCGGCGGACATGGTGGGCACGCTCCACGTGCTCGAACCTTGTGCGCGGTGTTGTCCGGCCGCGCCACCGGATGTCTGCGAGCCTCATCGGCGTCGGCCCACCCTAAGGTGTCGCGCCGCGTGCGACAACGTCTCGTGGAAGACGCTCAGAAGGTCAGTACGGCCTTACCGACCGTGCCGGACCGGACCGCCGCGACGGCCTCGTTGATCTGCTCGAACGGGAAGTAGGTGATCATCTTCTCGACCGGGAAGCGGCCCTTGGCGTTGAGGTCGAGCAGCCGCGGCAGGAACAGCTGCGGCAGGCTGGACCCGGCGATGATGCCGGTGACGGAGCGCCCGTTGAGGATGCTGCGCCACTCGAAGCTCATCGACTCGCTCGGGCCGATGCCGATGACACCCGCGCGACCGAGCGGTCCGAGAGCCTCCACGGCGGTGCGCAGGACGTCCTCGCGCCCGGTCGTGTCGACCACGAAGTCGAACCCCTCCGGGACCAGGGCGGCCAGCTGCTCGGCGGCCTCCCCGGCCGAGGAGTCGACGGTGTGCGTGGCTCCGTAGCCGCGGGCCGCCTGGAGCTTGGCCGGGTTCACGTCGACGGCGGCGACGACCTCGCAGCCGCTCAAGCCGGCGGCGATGACAGCGGCCACGCCGACAGCCCCCGCCCCGAAGACCGCGATGGACGAGCCGGGGCGCGGCTGCAGGACGTTGAGCACGCCGCCGGCTCCGGTCTGGAAACCGCATCCGAAGGGGCCGGCCCGCAGCAGGTCCAGCGACGGGTCGATCCTCACGACCGCCCGCTCCGGTGCGACGGCATGGCTGGCGAACGACGACTGTCCGAGGAAGTGGGCGTTGACCTCCCGCCCCTCGTGGGTCACCGCGGTGGAGCCGTCAGGTCGGCGGCCGGAGAAGTTCACCGCGTCGAAGCCGCGGCAGTAGGCGGGAGAGCCGGTGCGGCACAGCGCGCACGTGCCGCAGGACGCGAACGACATGGCGACGTGGTCGCCCGGTCGTACGGAGGTGACGTGGGCGCCGACCTTCTCGACGACGCCCGACCCCTCGTGCCCGAGCAGCGCGGGCGTGGGAAAGAAGGTGGCGAACTCGAGGTCGGTACCGCAGATGCCGACGCCCGCGACGCGGACGAGCACCTCGTCCGGGCGGGGATCGTCCAGGTCCACCTCTGTCAGGACGAATGGCTGTCCGGCTTGCTCCAGCAGAGCGGCGGTGGCACGCACAGGGCCTCCTCGTTGCCTCACATTGCGAGACCGCATATTGACATGCGCGACAAGGTCGGTCAAGGTTCGCCCTATGGCGGCTGTTGACTTTCCTTCTTCCCAGCACTTCATCGACGGCGAGTGGGTTGCGGCCCGCGACGGCGGCACACTGGGCATCCTCGATCCGGCCACGCAGCAGGTGATCACCGAGGTGGCCCGGGCGGGCGGCGCCGATGTCGACGACGCGGTCGCCGCGGCGCGCCGCGCGTTCCCTGCCTGGGCGGCGACCAACCCGAGCGAACGCGGGGCGCTGATCCGGCGCTGGGCCGACCTCGTCATCGCCGAGGTCGAGGCCCTCGCGGCGGTCGAGGCCCAGGACGTGGGCAAGCCCCTGTCGGGCGGCCGGACGAACATCTACATCGCGCACGGCATCATCGACTACTTCGCCGGCGCGGCCGACAAGCTCACCGGCGTCACGCTGCCCACCCGCAGCCCCGACTACCTGGGCTACACGGTGCCCGAGCCGTACGGCGTGTGCGCCGTCGTCATCCCGTGGAACGTCCCCGCCGTGCTCACCGCCGCCAATGTCGCGCCGGCGCTCGCCGCGGGCAACACGGTCGTGCTCAAGCCGTCCGAGATCGCGCCGCTGGCACCGTTCGCCCTCGTCGAACTCGCCCGCCGCGCGGGCTTCCCGCCGGGGGTGATCAACGTCGTCGCGGGCCTCGGCCCCGAGGCGGGCGTCGCACTCACCACGCACCCGGGCGTCGACCACATCAGCTTCGTCGGCTCCACCGCCACGGGGCGGGCGATCATGGCGGCCGCCGCACAGAACCTCGTCCCGGTGAAGCTGGAACTCGGCGGCAAGTCGCCGAACGTGCTCTTCGCCGACGCCGACCTCGACACGGCGATCCCGGCGATCGTCGCCTCGATCACCGAGAACGCGGGGCAGAACTGCTACGCCGGTTCCCGGCTGCTCGTTCAGGCATCGGTGCACGACGAGGTCGTGGAGCGGGTCGCCGCCGGCATGGCCGACGTCAAGACCGGGCCCTGGGAAGCCGACCTGGACATGGGGCCGCTCGTCAGTGCCGCACAGTTCGCCCGCGTCAGCGGCTTCCTCGAGGAGGCGCCTCGCGAGGGGGCGCGGCTGGTCACCGGTGGCGGGCCCACCGGCGACGGGTGGTTCGTCCGGCCGACCGTGTACGACCGTGTGGACGCGGGCATGCGCGTCGCCCGGGAGGAGGTGTTCGGCCCGGTGCTCGCCGTGCAGTCGTTCCGCGACACCGCCGAGGCGACCGGGCTGATGAACGCGACGGACTTCGGCCTGCTGGCCTGCGTCTGGACCAACGACATCTCCCGGGCGCTCCGGCTGGCGAAGGACGTCCGCTCCGGGCAGGTGGCGGTCAACCAGTTCCACGACGCCGGAGTGATCGGCTTCCCGTTCAACATGCAGAAGGACAGCGGCTTCAGCCGGGGCGGCGGATACGCGGCGCTGCGCGAGTACACCCAGGAGAAGGGCGTGGCCATCCGGCTGCTGGCCCGCTGAGAGCGACACCATGGGAACCATTGCCGGGGCACGGTCGGAACCGGCCCGGGAAGGACCGGGGCCGGAGGCCTTGCTGGAGCGGGAACTCACCGAGGCGGTGCTCGCCGGCGCCGCGCGCTCGGACATACTGCACGCGCTTCGGCGGGCGACCGGTCGGCACGTGCGCCTGCTGTCCGCCGAAGGCGCGCCACTGGCCGCCACCGACAGCGGCGCGGGAGTGCCGCCCGCGGTGGCGGACGGCGTGCTCGCCGACGCGACCGGACCGGTGGTCCACACGCTGGACGGGCTGCGGGCCACGGCCCTGCCCGTGCGAGCGGGGACGACAGTGGCCGGTGTGCTGCTGACCGTCGGCCCCGGTGATCCGCGCGTGCGGGCGCTGGCCGGTGCCGCCGTCACCGCGCTGCTCATCGACGCCGTACGCGCGGGGGACAGCCCTGCCGAGGTCTCGTCGCAGCACACACCGGCCGACGTCATCGCCGCGCTGCGGTCAGGGACGGTGAGCCCCGAGGTGTGCACGGCGGCCGCGGGGCTGGGCATCGATCTCCGGCGACCGCCGACCGGTGCCGTACTGCACTACGGCGGTTCCCGTCTGCGTGCCTGGTCCACCGCCCTCACCTGGCTGGAGCACCCGGTGCGGCAGGAGGGTCGCACCGCGTGGACGGTGGTGCCCGACGAGGCCGTGCTCGACCGCCTGCGCAACCGGCTGCGTCTCATGACCGACGACGACTCCGCCGACCACGTCATGGCAGCGAGCGGTTCCCGTCCCGACTCGCCGACAGGCCTGGCGCGGTCCTTCACGGAGGCCGAGAGGCTGCTCGGACTCGCCCGGATCCGGACGGTCCCGCTGCTCACCTTCGACCGCTGCGGGGTCGTCCAGGTACTCCTGCCCCTCCCGCGCGCGCAGCTCGAGGCCTACGCCGAGGCGCATCTCGGGCCGATCCGGCAGCGTCCGGAGCTGATGGCGACCCTGCGTGCCTGGCTGGCCGAGAGGGGCAGCCGGCAGAGCGTCTCCACACAACTGCATCTGCACCGCAACTCGGTGGGCTACCGGGTGCGCCAGATCAAGAGCCTCCTGGGCACCGACCCCCTGCTTCCCGCCGCCTCGGCGCAGCTGCACCTGGCGCTCGCGGCCCTGGACCTGCTCGCCGCTGACGACCAGCGGCTGCACGGCGACGACGAGCCGGTGCCGACCGGGCGCTGAGCCGCCACCATGCCGCGCCGTCGCACGGCGCGGTGAGGCCTTCCACCGCGGTCGCCCTCACCTGCCTCCGCACCCTCACCCACCTGCCCCGGCCTGGGCTGTCAGCCCTCTGAATGGGCGATACACCAATGAAACCAAGATGTTCCCAGGGGGCGTTGACAGCACCGGCCGACGGGGGCAGAGTACCTCGCATTACGTTCCACCGCCTCGCAATGCGAGACGGCCCAGGGTAAGGAGGCAGTGCGGTGCGAGCCATGGTTCAGACGGATTTCGGCGGACCCGAGGCCGTGTCCCTCCGGGATGTCCCCGAGCCGGTCTGCGGACCGCGCGACGTTCTCGTCAAGGTCGTGTACTGCGGGCTGAACCGCCTGGACCTGCTGCAGCGCCAGGGGCCGGGCCTGGTCCCCGGGTTCCGGCTTCCGCACGTGCCGGGCATGGACTTCGCCGGGACGGTGGTCGCGACCGGATCCGCGGTCGGCTCGGTCGTCCCCGGTGACCGGGTCGTCGCGGATCCCACCCAGGGGTGCGGCAGTTGCTCCCGGTGCGCGGTGGGCGATCGTGCGTACTGCTCCTGCCCCCGGGTCCTCGGCGGCAACGCCCCCGGCGCTCTGGCCGAGTACGTACTGGCCTCTGCAGAATCGATTGTTCAGGTCCCCGAGTCCTTGCCGCTCGCGGCAGCCGTCACCCTGCCGACCGCCGCCGCGACGGCGTGGCACGCGGTGCACTCGGTCGGGTCACTCGCCGCGGGTGAGACCCTCGTCGTACACGCCGGCGCCAGCGCCGTGAGCCTGGCGGCCATCGCGCTGGCCAAGCGGGCCGGTGCCTCAGTCGTCGCGTTCGCCGGCAGCGAGGCCAAGCGGGACGCGGCCCGCACCGCCGGTGCCGACCTGGTACTGCCCAACGAGGACCCCGACGCGGCGAAAACGGTGTCGGTGTTCACCGGCGGCGCCGGAGCGGACCTGGTCCTGGACCACGTCGGCACCCACACCTGGCGCACCTCACTGGACTGCCTGGGCATCCGCGGGCGTCTGCTCCTGATGGGCAACACCAGTGGCGACCAGGTCTCGTTCTCGCTCCAGGAGGTCTTCCACCGCGGCCTGAAACTCCTGGGCACCGGCGGCTACACCTCGGCCGACTTCGTCGCGGCCACCTCAGCCTGCTTCGCCGACGGCCTGCACCTGCCCACCGCCGCGCGGCTCCCGCTCGAGGACCTGGCCGACGCCTGGGACGTGCTCGCCGCTCGCGAGACGATCGGAAAGGTCGTGATCGAGCCATGACGGACCTTCTGATCGTGGGTGGCGACGTCGTCACGATGGACCCCGCCCGCCGCGTCCTCACCGGTGCGACGGTCGCCGTGTCCGGGGACAGCATCGCCGCACTCGGCACCACCGAGGAACTACGTGCCCTCTTCCCGGGCGCACGGGAGATCGACGCGTCTGGCTGTGTCGTGATCCCGGGCCTCGTCAACGCCCACCAGCACACCACCGTCGACCCCCTCGTGCGCAGCACGATCCCGGACCACATCGGCTCGCAGGAGTCGATCTTCGACTGGATCGTCCCGCTGCACGCCCACGCCGACGGTGACGACGACGAACTGGCCGCGACCATCACCGCGATCGACTGCCTGTCGCGGGGCGTCACCACGGTGCTGGAACCGGGCACGGTGGCCTACCCGGAACGAGTCGCCGCCGGGCTCGGCACCGCCGGTGTCCGCGCGCGGGTCGGCGGCTGGGGCTGGGACGCCGAGGGCGTGCCGTTCGCCGCGCCCGCCGGGGAGGTGCTCGCCCGGCAGGAGGACATCGTCCGGTCCCTGCCGGCCACCGGGCCGGTCACCGGCTGGGTGACGCTCGTCGGCCACGACCTGGCCAGCGACGAGCTCTTCGCCGGGGCGGCGAGCCTGGCCGAGCGGCTCGATGTCGGACTGACCTGGCACATCTCGCCGGGACCCGCCGACATCGAGGCGTACGCCCTGCGCTGCGGACGCCGGCCGGTGGTGCACTTCCGCGAGCTGGGAGTACTCGGCCCGCGCCTGTTGCTGGGGCACGCCGTGTGGCTCGACGACGCCGAGGTCGACGCCGTCGTCGAGACCGGAACCGCGGTCGCCGCGTGCCCGGGGGCCTACCTGCGTCTTGCCCAGGGGTACACACGCGCCTCCCGCCACGCCGAACTGGTGCGGCGGGGCGGCCGGGTCGCCCTGGGCTGCGACGCGCACAACGCCGGAGACGGCCCGGACGTCCTCCTCGCCGCCTATCTGTTCGCCGCTCTCGAACGCGACCGTGATCTGCCCGACCCGGTCCGCGCCGAGCAGGCGTTCGCCCTCGCGACGATCGACGGCGCCCGGGCGATCGGTCTGGGTGAACGGATCGGCTCCCTCGAAGTGGGCAAGGCGGCCGACATCGTCGTGCTCGACGCGCGCGACCCCGCCTGGGTGCCCCGGGGCGACCTCGCCCGCCAGCTCGTATGGGGCCATGTGTCGCGCACCGTCCGAGACGTGCTGGTCGACGGCCGCGTGGTCGTCCGCGACCGGCGACCGACCGGCGTCGACCTCGCGGCCGTCGCCGCGGCCGCCGCCGAACGATCCGCCGCCCTCCTCAGGCGCGCCGGCATCACGCCCCGCCCCACCTGGCCCATGGAGCGGGCTGCCGACCGGTAAGGAGACCCGCCGTTGAACGTCATCGACAAGTCCGGGCTGCCGCCGGCGAAGAAGCAGGGCCCGCCGTCGCGACCGATGGTCGCCGGCCCGGACGACACGACCCGTCCGACGCGACTCCGACACAGGGGGCGATGCCGCGCCGTACGGCTGCCGCACACAGGTCAGCGAGGGCCGCCGTCGATCACGGTCATTCCCTCGGCGCCCGGCGGCCGGACACCCCGGAGCCGAAGGACGCCTGTCGACACCGAGCACACCGCCGCGTTCGTACGGAACGTCACGACCGGCGAGATTCCCGAGCACATCGAGGCGCTGTCCCTCGCACACTGAAACTGCGTCAGCACATGGCCGTCGCCGACCGGCGAACCCGCCCTCGCAGATCGCCGGCACGCCGTCGCCGGCCTTCATCCCCGCCCTGTGGAGCGCCGCGCGCACGAGGCGAAGACCGCGGCGGCCACAGCCCCTGCTTCCCGGACGCGCACATCGCGCTCGCGGACGCCGTCAGCATCACCCCCGACCTTCGGTCACGTCCGCCCCTGGCCACATCGACCCCACCCGGGTCCGAGCAGTCGGGCGGATGGCTCCCGTGGTTCGTCGCCGCGGGTGAGGAGCCCTTTCCCCACCAGGACCGTGTCCCCTGCGCCGGACTCGACCGGGCCGTCAGCCCCGCCCACTGATCCCCCCTACGCCACCTCACCGCCCCGCCGGGGCAGTGCCACTCAGCGAATGGAACCACGCACATGACTGCGAAAAGCACGCTCCGTCGTCCTCGGGCCGCGGTCGGCCTCGCCCTCGCAGGGGCCCTCGCGCTCTCCGGCTGTGCCGGCAACGCGGCGACGGCGCCCAAGGCGAACGCCCAGCCGAGCGGTGGCAGCGGCTCGGGCCTCAAGGAGCCCGATGTCAACGGCGACGGCAAGGTCGTCATCGGAGTCCTCAGCCCCGGCGACATCAACGACCACGGCTACTACCAGAGCTTCGTCGACTCGGCGGACGCCTTCGCCAAGGAGAAGGGCTGGACAGTCATCAAGCGTGGCAGCGTGCCCCCGAACGACGCGCTCAACGCGGCACGCGCACTGTGTCAGCAGCACGTCGACATGGTCGCGCTCGCCGCGAGTGAGCTCAAGACCGCCGTACCCGCCGCCCAGGACCCGGTCTGCGCCAAGACCGCCTGGTACATGCCGGGGCAGGCGGGTTCCGCCCCGATCCCGCGGGTTCTGATGTCCACCGACGACCCCAACCAAAGTATGTTCGCCGCCGGCTACGCCGCGGGCTTGAAGATGAAGGCAGCCGGCTACACCAAGGCTGGGTTCATCACCGGCACCAAGGCCGACTTCAGCGTCGCCGCCGCCAAGGCCTTCCTGGCCGGGATCCGGGAGGTCGTCCCGAAGGCCAAGCTGACGAGCACCTACACCGGCGACTTCAACGACTCGGCGAAGGCCAAGGAAGCCACTCAGGCACAGATCAGCCAGGGCGCCAAGGTCATCTACCCCTATCTCGGCGGCGCGACCGACGCGTCGGCGAAGCTCGCGAACGCCAACGGCGTGCTCACCCTCACCCCCGGCACCGACCGGTGTGACTCGGCCGGCCCGAAGTTCGACTTCTCGGTGATCTTCGACCCGGGTGACTACTTCCGCGCCGCGCTGGAGGAGTTCGCCAAGGACAACCTGAAGATGGGCACGACGCGGGTGTGGCAGCTGGGCGTCGACCCCTACCCGACCGTCAAGATCTGCGACCCCAAGGGCGACGAGAGCAAGCAGCTGGCGCAGTTCCTGAACAAGATCGGCAGCAAGAAGATCGACACGGCGGCCGAGGTCAAGCGCCTCGGCTGACGGCCGACACCGACGAGGAAGATCAGTCATGACACCGACAGCCTCAGCGGTTCCGTTTCTCGAGCTGCGCGGCATCACAAAGTCCTACGGATCCGTCACGGCCTGCGACGCCGTGGACCTCAGGGTCGACGCCGGCGAGATCCACGGACTCCTTGGTGAGAACGGGGCGGGCAAGTCCAGCCTCATGAAGGTCCTGCTCGGGCTGGTCCGGCGCGACGCCGGCACCGTCCTGGTGCGCGGCGAGGAGGTCGCGCTGAACAGCCCGCAGGAAGCGGCCGAACTGGGCATCGGCATGGTGCACCAGCACTTCAGCCTCATCAACGGGCTGACCGTGTGGGAGAACGTGGCGCTCGGCGACACCGGCAAGGTGAACAAGCACGCCCTCTGTGCCGGCATCGCCGAGGTCTCCGCGCGGTACGGGCTGCCGATCGACCCCGAGGCCCGCGTCGACGCGCTGTCTGCCGGTGAACGGCAGCGGGTCGAGGTGGTCAAGTGCCTGCGGCGCGACCCTCAGATCCTGATCCTGGACGAGCCCACCTCGGTGCTGACCCAGGCCGAGTCGGAGGAGTTGTTCGCCGTGCTCGGCCGCGTGGTGCAGGAGGAGGGGCGCGCTGTCATCCTCATCAGCCACAAGCTCGCCGAGATCGCCCAGGCCACGGACCGGGTGACGGTCCTGCGCAAGGGCCGTGTCGCCTTCCGGGCGGTCACCTCCGAGACCACTCCCCAGCTCCTCGCCCAGCAGATGGTGGGCCGCGAGGTGTCATTGGGCGAGGAGGGCGCCGCCCTCGGCCTGCTGCCGGTGCAGGAGGCACGCACCGGCGGGAGCGGGGCCCAGGACCGGCAGCAGCCCGTCCTGCGCCTCACCGGCCTCACCGTCGAGCAGCGTGGTGTCAGGGTTCTCGAAGGAGTCGACCTGACCGTGGGCGCGGGTGAGATCGTCGCCCTCTACGGCGTCGAGGGCAACGGCCAGGCGACGCTCGGCGATGTCCTCGCCGGGCTGGTCGCGCCGAACGCCGGCACCGTCGAAGTCGCCGGGAGCAGGGTCGACGTGACCCGGCCCGGCGCGCTCGCCAGGGCCGGTCTCGGCATCGTGCCCGAGGACCGGCACCAAAGCGGCGTCGTCCTCGACATGAGTGTCGCCGAGAACCTGACGATGAAGTCGCTCGACAAGGTCAGCGGCCGGTTCCTGCTGCGGCGGGGCGTGATGCTCGCCGAGGCCCGTCGCCTCGCGGACGAGTTCAACATCATCACACCGTCGCTGGACGCGCCGGTGCGCAGCCTGTCCGGCGGCAACCAGCAGCGGGTCGTACTCGCCCGGGAACTGTCCGGTGACACCCGCGTCCTGGTGGCCGCGCAGCCCACTCACGGGCTGGACGTCGGTGCCATCGAGGACATGTATGCGCGGCTGCGCAAGGCGGCCGACGAAGGCGTCGGAGTGCTGCTCGTCTCCACCGAATTCGAGGAAGTCATGGCCCTTGCGACCCGGATCGCGGTGATCTCCTCCGGGCGGATCACCGGAGTACTCTCCGCCTTGGAGGCGACCTCCGAGCGGCTCGGCATGCTGGTCGGCGGTGAGGCCGCATGAGTGCCGCCTCACTGATCAATCCGGACGACCTCGCCCGGCGCTTCCTCGCCCGGCTCCGGCCAGGCCGCGACGGCTGGGTGACAGCCGGCCTCACCGTCGCTTTCGTCGCCGTCGCCCTGGGCGCGTCCGCGCTGCTGCTCATGCTGACCGGTGCCTCGCCGAGCGCCTCCCTGTCCGCGATATGGACCGGGTCGGTGGCCAACGCCACCGGATGGACGACGACGCTGCTCAACATGGCGCCGCTGTTGCTGGTCGCGGTCGGCGCGTGCGTCTGCTCGTCCGCCGGCACGTTCAACATCGGCCAGGAGGGGCAGGTGCTCGTCGGAGGCCTGGCCGGAGCCTGGGTCGGGCTGCGGCTGGCCATGCCCGGCCCCATGCTGATCGTCGTGGTGCTGATCGCCGCCGCGGTCGGTGGTGGCGCCTGGGCCGCGCTCAGCGCTCTGATGCTCCGCTACCGCGGCGTCAACGTTCCGGTGAGCACCCTGCTGATGACGTTCCTCGCCATCCAGCTCGTCACGTTCGCGGTCAGCACACCGTGGGGCCTGCAGGAGACCGCGCAGGGCTCCTCGGGCATCGCCGACGCCCAGTCCAACCCCCTGCCGGCGAACGCCCAGCTCGCCAGCTTCGGGCAGTACCCTTCGCTCCAGCTCAACACGGGCCTGTTCATCGCGCTCGTCGCCGCGGTCGGCGTCGCCCTCGTCCTGACCCGCAGTCGGTGGGGCTTCAGGGTCCGCATGGTCGGACTGAATCCGCTGACGGCCAAGCACGCCGGTGTCCGGGTGGGCGCGCTCGGCGGATTCACCCTGGCACTGTCGGGCGCCTTCGCGGGGCTGGCGGGAGGGCTGCTGCTGGCCAGCCCGGTCAGTACCAACCGGCTGCAGACCGGACTCTCGGACAACGTCGGCTGGGACGGCCTGCTCGTCGCGCTCGTCGCGCGCAACCGGCCCATGGCCGCGATCCCGGTGTCGTTCGTGTTCGCCGTGCTGCGTGCGGGCGGCGACTTCCTCTCGGCCACCGGCGTGCCGTCGTATCTCGTCGACATCGTCAAGGCGTTGCTCGTCCTCGCCTTCGTCGCACCGCCCGTCCTCGTCGACCTCTTCCACGGGCGTCGCGGTGCCACCCCGCGGGCGGCGCCCGCCCTTTCCGTTGTCCCGGCCAAGACGGAGGCAGCCGCGTGAGCGTTCTGGACAGCACCACGACCATTCTCGCGAGCGGCGTCCGGCTGACCGTGCCGTTGGCCTTCGCCGCCTGCGGTGAGTACCTGGCCGAGCGCGCCGGCGCGATGAACATCTCCGTCGAGGCGATGATGCTCAGCGCCGCCTTCACCTCGGTCGCCGCAGCCAGCGCGACCGGCAATGCCACCGTCGGCCTCATGGCCGGCGTCATGACCGGCCTCGTCGTCGGTTTCGTGCACGGCAACCTCTCCCACCGGGCCCAGATCAACACCTTCGTCGTCGGCCTCGTGCTGAACGCGCTCGTGCTCGGGCTGACGAGCTACCTGATCACGACCGAGCAGTTCGCCTCGCACCAGGTCGGGGTGCTGTCGATCCCGCTGCTCGAGGACATCCCGCTCATCGGCAAGCCGCTGTTCTCCGAACGCTGGCCCGCCTACCTCCTGATCCTGCTCGTGCCGCTGACCTGGTGGCTGGTGGAGCGCAGCCGCTGGGGTCTGGAACTGCGGGCGGTGGGGGAGAATCCGCAGGCCGCCGACGTCACGGGCATCAAGGTGAACGTGCGCCGCCGGCAGGCCCTGCTGTGGTGCGGCGCGCTGGCCGGCCTCGGCGGCGCGTACCTCGCGGTCGGCGAGGTCGGATCGTTCAACCAGAACATGACCGCCGGACGCGGCTACATCGTCATCGCCGCGGTGATCTTCGGAGCCTGGCGGCTCGGCCGGACCATGCTCGGCTGCCTGGTGTTCGGCCTCTCCGACGCGATGCGCCTGGCGCTCCCCGCGCTCGGTGTCACCCTCAACGCCCAACTGCTCGTCGCGGCCCCGTATTTGCTTGCGCTCCTCGCCATGCTGCTGTTCACCACCCAGCACCGGGAACCCGCTGCGCTCGGCCGACCCTTCGCACGCGGGTCGGCCTGACGGCAGGACCCGAACAAGGCCCCCATCGGCCACGCCGCGTGCAGGCCCTCGTACGTCCAGTACGAGGGCCTGCACGGGCACGCCGAGAGCACGTGTCGAAAACGCCCCTTCCCATGACCGGCCTGCGTCGTGGCGCAGCGGTGTCAGCGGCGGCGGAGCGCCGCGGTCTCCAGCGCCGGAGGAGTATGGCCGACGTCGCGTGGATTGAGCACGCGGCCCGGCGCGACGAGTTCGTCGATCCGGTCCAGCGCCTCGGCCGACAGCGGCCGGTCCACCGCGGTGAGCTGCGTCAGGAGCTGGTCATGGGTGCGCGGGCCCATGAGGGCCGATGTGACGCCGGGACGGGCGGGCTCGCCCAAGGCGTACACGTCGGCCGTGTCGACGAAGTTGACCCCCGCCTCCAGCGCCGTCGACACGATGCGCCGGCACTCCGCCTCGTCGGTGTTGCCCCAGGCTTCCACCGCGGCGGGCGCGGAACCGATGTCGCGCGGGGTCAGTGTTCTCGGCGTACGCGTTGTGTCCGCAGCACATCGACCTCCGGGCGCGCGCAGACCTAGGCTCGAGGAAAACCGCACCACTCACTGGAGGTACCGTGGCCACCGGTCTCACCTCGGCCCGCTGGACTCACGTCGCGCTGCCGACCGGCGATCTCGACAAGGCGATCGAGTTCTATACCTCGCTGACTCCCCTGGTCGTCGTCGAGCGTTTCAAGGACGCCGACGGCGAAAGCGTCTGGCTCTCCAACGACAAGCAGGTCGAGACGCCCTTCGTGCTCGTCCTGGTGTCGTTCAACAAGGACAAGGGCACCCAGCAGGGCCTGCTGCACCCGTTCGCGCACATCGGCATCGAGGTGCCGACGCGCGGGGACGTCGACGCGCTCGCGGACAGGGCCCGCGAACTGGGCTGCCTGCACTGGGAGCCCCGGCAGATGCCCGACCCGATCGGCTACATCTGCGCTCTGAAGGACCCCGATGGCAACGTCATCGAGATCTCCCACGACCAGCGTGTTTTCGACACGGTCCGGCAGAAGTGGGGTTCGTCCTGAACGAAACCCGCGCCACGGTCCAGGCATACCTGGCGGCATTGAACGCACATGACGCCGACGCCGTGGCCGCCTGCGTGGCCGAGGACTTCGTCAACGAACACACCTCGTCGACGGGGCAGAGCCGCAGGGGCCGCGCCGCTTACCGCGCCGCGCTGACCGGGTTCCTCGAGGATTTCGTGGACCTGCACTATGCGCCCGAGCGCTTTCTCGTCGACGGCGAGTCGGCCGCGGTGCCTTACGTCATGACCTTCCGCATGCGCTCGGCGGGCGACCGCCCCGTGAGCGTCCGAGGCGTCTTCGTGTTCACCGTCGCCGACGGTCTCATCACCCGCCGAACGGACTACTGGGACAGCGGCGAGGTGCAGCGGCAGCTCGCGTGACGTCCCGGCCGGCAGGCCCGGAATCGACGCCTTGAGCCGGCAGCCTGCCCCCGTGACACCCCGCCCGCTCCTCTGCGGACGGGGTGTCAGGCTTTCCCGGACGGGCGATTCTCGTCTGTGCCCAGCTCGTCCGGATCTCCCGTGACAGAGACTCGGTCCACGCCGCGCCGCCGGTCGCGGAGCCGCCCCACCGACTGGTTGATGCCGGTCGGCAGGGCGACGAGTTCTTGCGTGACGTCCGGACTTTCCGGCCGGCTCCCGTGCGGCTGGCTACAGCGGGTTCAGCGTGTGGAACCGGCGTCCCTGATAGGTGAGCGGCTCCCCTCCGCCGACCACCACACCGGCCACCTCGATCAGGATGATCGTGTGGTCGCCGGCGGTGAGGCGCTGGTGCACGACGCCCTCGAGCGACACGGTGGCCCCGTCGAGAAGGGGTGGACCGAGCTCACCCGGACTGAAGTGCGCCACAGCGAACCTGTCGGCGCCGACCGTCGCGAACGCCTGCGCCACGGGGTGCTGGTCGGCCGCGAGGACGTTGACGGCGACCGACTCGGCCTGGCTGAAGGCCGGGTGGACGTCTGCGGTGTCGGCCAGACAGACCGAGATCAGCGGGGGGTCCATCGACACGCTGGTCACCGAGTTGGCGGTGAAGCCGTACCGCTGCCCGGCCACTTCGGTGGTGACTACACATACGGACGTGACCATCGAGGACAGTCCGTCGCGGTACGCCTGCGGGTCGTGGTGGGGGACCGGCCCGGAGGCCGACGGGGAGGAAGCAGATCTCATCATGTCTTGCCTTCGTTGAGGGATGCCCCGACGCTA
Organism: Streptomyces sp. NPDC016851; assembly: GCF_055562795.1. Taxonomy (NCBI): domain Bacteria; kingdom Bacillati; phylum Actinomycetota; class Actinomycetes; order Kitasatosporales; family Streptomycetaceae; genus Streptomyces; species Streptomyces sp. NPDC016851. The sequence continues at coordinate 6,773 of NZ_JBVHEP010000014.1, read as the reverse complement.
AGATGGGGTGTCTCGTATGTCAACACGCCATCTCGCATGGATAGGGCAGTCGCTGGGCCGCGCGGGGCCCTGAGGGTGTAGGCGAGGCGTCCATGCGTCGGTTTTCGCTCGCCGCCCGAGTAGAGAGCGGCGATCCCCGTAGCGCGAGTCTCGACCGCCCGCTACTGCGGCACTCCCTCGGGCGCGTGCGCATCGGGCTGTTCCAGGGCGGGCTGCGGTCGGCTGCGGGAGCGCAGCCACCAGTCGCGCATGCCCCACAGGACGAGCGCGCCGTAGATGACGTAGACGAAGCCGGAGAAGGCGTAACCGTTGGCGAAGGCCAGTGGGACGCCGACCAGGTCGACCAGCAGCCAGGCGATCCAGAACTCGACCATGCCGCGGGCCTGGGCGTACATCGCGACGACCGTGCCGACGAAGATGTAGGCGTCCGGCCAGGGGTCCCAGGACAGAGTCGGGTAGGCCTTGAACAGGAGGGCCACAGCGACCGTGCAGACGGTGACGGCGCCGACCATCGCCGCACGCTCGCGCCAGGTGGCGAACCGCGGGGTGATCTGGCCGCTTCCGGACCGGCCCTGGTCGCGGTTCCACCGCCACCAGCCGTACAGGGCCACGGTCATGACGACGGCCTGCTTGCCCGCGCTGCCGGTCAGGTGGCCGAAAAAGGCCCCGAAGAGGATGAGGCCGGACAGGAACTGCACCGGCCAGGTCCACAGGGAGCGGCGCCAGCCGAGGGCGAGGGCGGCCAGGCCGAGGATGTTGCCGATCATGTCCGACCACAGGATGTGCTGGTCGAACAGGACGAACGCCTCGGAGTTAAGCCCGTTCACCGGGCGGCCGGGCCGGTTACGGACGAGTGAGGCGCGAACCTGCCGTCCGGCAGGTCGTCGGGTATCGGGTTTCGGGAGCGATCCATAGGCGACAGCTTCGGGCCGCCATATCCATATTGTCTAGACTTAAACTTAGAAGGCCTCACATGGGGCAAGGCGCCCGGTGTCGTCGGTGGCTTACTTCTTCAGGCCTGTCGCCGTGCAGTCGGCCGCGAGTGCGGGCGTGCATATGTCGGACACCTTGTACATGCCGTCCTCGATGACCGTGTCCTTGATGTTGTCCTTCGTCAGGGCGACAACGGGCACGAGATGTGCGGGGATGCCCTTGCGGTGGGGACTGTCGGCCCTGTCACGTGTGAGGGCGGCAAACTGTATGTCTCTGCCCTGGGCCCTCGCCACGGCCATCTCCGCGGCGCGTTCGGCCTCCTGCGGGTACGGCTTGTACACGCTCATGTACTGCTCGCCGGTGACGATCCGCCGCACCGCCGGGAGTTCGGCGTCCTGTCCGGTGATCGGCGGCAGGTCGGTCACGCCTGCGGCCTTCAGCGCCTCGATGATGCCGCCCGCCAGACCGTCGTTGGCGGCGTAGACGGCCTTGATGTCGTTCTTGCCGATTTCGTTGATCGCCTCGGTCATGTTCATCTCGGCGGTCTGCGGCTTCCAGTCCTTGGTGTCGAACGACTTGGCGATCGTCACCTTGCCGTCGAGCGCGAGGAGCGCGCCCGCCTTGAACTGCTGGGCGTTCGGGTCGGTGGGAGAACCGTTCATCATGACGATCTTGTCGGAGATGCCGGCGTCCTCACCGAGGGCCTGCAGCAGGGAACGGCCCTGCACCTCGCCGACGAGCTCGTTGTCGAAGGTGATGTACGCGTCGATCGGGCCCTCGGCCAGCCGGTCGTACGCGATGACAGGAATACCGGCCTCCTTGGCCTTCCTCACTCCGCCGGCGATGGCCTGCGCGTCGACGGGGTCCAGCAGGATCACATCGACCTGTGCGTTGATCATCTGCTGCAGTTGTCGTGTCTGCTCGCCCGCGTCCGCATCGGCGTTGGCGTACTCGACCCGGCCCTGGCCGCGGGTGAGGGACGCGACCTTCGCCTTGATGACGGGGTAGTGGAACTGCTCGTACTGGGGGTTCGCATTCTCGGGCAGCAGCAGCCCCACGGTGATGTCGTCGCCTTTGGTCGGGCTCGCGTCGCCGCTGCTCCCCGTCACGTTGAGCCCGCCGCAGCCGACGAGTGAGACGGAGAGCGTTGTGGTGGCTGCGGACATGGCGATACGACGCATCGGGAGCTCACTTCAGGCGCGATCCGGGCGTGGGTGCCGCATCGCGGCCCACCTGACTGAAAGCCGACACGGAGGCGCCCTCGGTGTCGAGCGGAGCCACTCTACGAGATGAGAGACAGCATCTCGCAATGTGTCCGATGGGGTGATGGTCGGACGGTGCCATCGGGCTTCCGCACCCCACACATCCGTATCGCTTGACACGATGCCATCTCGCATTGAAAGATGCCCGCCATGCGAGTAGTGACCACGGACGCCGGCCTGGGCCGGATCGAGGACGGGGCTGTCGCCCTGTTGAACACTGCTTTTCCGCACGTCGGAGCGCTCATCGAACAGGAGGGTTCGCTGCGGTGCCTGGCGTCGTGCGCGGTGCGCCGACGCATCCCGCTCGAAGAGGCCACGCTCGTGGCACCCCTGGGCCGCCCCCGCGCGGTGTGGGGCGTCGGGCTCAACTACGTGTCGAAGGCGGCCCGCACCGGACGCGGACTGCCCGAGCAGCCGATCCTCTACCTGGCCGCGTCGTCCGGCGTCGCGGCACCCGGCGCGCGGGTGGAGATTCCGCAGTCCGCGACCGAACCCGACTACGAGGGCGAGATCGCGGTGGTCGTCGGGCGCCGGCTGTGCCGGGCGACCGAGTCCGAGGTCTGGCCGGCGATCGCCGGTGTCACCGCGGCCAACGACATGACGGCACGCGACATCATGCGCGCCACAGGCACTCCCGCCCTCGCCAAGAGCCACCCGGGCTTCACTCCGCTCGGCCCGTCGGTCCGCACTCCCGAGGAATTCACCGACCGGGACGCGATCCGCCTGCGGACCCGGGTCAACGGTGAGCTCGTGCAGGACGACACGAGCGACGGGATGATCTTTCCGGTTCCCGATCTGCTCAGCAGGCTGTCGTGGTTCGCCGCGCTCGAACCCGGCGACGTGGTCCTCACCGGGACCCCGGCCGGCACCGGCCAGGACCGCGCTTGCTTCCTCGCCGACGGCGACGAAGTACGCGTCGAGGTGGACGGCGTGCTGCCCCTCGTCACCCGCATCGTGCGCCCCACGGACGCCTCACGACACGACCACCGGCTGACCGAACCGGTCAGCTGACCGTTCCCCAACCTCCACCCTGGAGCACACTTCGATGTCCATCTCCTCCCTGTCGTCGTACGACCTCGTCCTCGCCGGCGGCACCGTCATCGACCCGGCGTCGGACACCCACGCCCGGCTCGACGTGGCGGTCACCGGTGACCGCATCGCCGCTGTCGGGGAGGGCCTGTCGGAGAACGCGGCCCGCACGATCGACGTCACCGGCTCCACCGTCCTGCCGGGCCTCGTCGAGGGCCACACCCACATCTTCCAGTACGTCTCCGCCGTCGGGGCCCCCGCCGAGGAGGCCCACCTGCGCCGCGGCGTGGTCGCCGCGGCGGATGCCGGCACGGCCGGCGCCTCGACGTTCGCGGCCTTCCGCAAGCTGGTGGTCGAGGCCAACCCGCTGCGCATCGTCAACTTCCTCAACGTCTCGGTGCTTGGCCTGATCGACTTCAGGTTCGGTGAGCTGCTGAACCCCGACACCCTGGTCCCCGAGGACGCGCTCGCGACCGCCGAGGCCCACCCCGACATCGTCCGTGGCTTCAAGATCCGTCTCTCCGAGGACGTCGTCGGCGAGAACTGGGAGTCGCTGCTGAAGAAGTCCGTGGCGCTGGCCGAACAGGCCGGTCTGCCGCTGATGCTGCACATCGGTGAGACCTCGGAGCCGCTTCCCGTCGTCCTGGACCACCTGCGCCCCGGCGACATCGTGGCGCACTGCTACACCGGCAAGCCGTACGGCATCCTCGACGGCGACCACGTCCAGCCCGCCGTCACCGCGGCCCGTGAGCGCGGTGTCCTGTTCGACTCCGCCCACGGCAGGAGCAATCTCAGCTTCGAGGTGGCGCGCCGGGCGATCGCCGACGGATTCCTGCCCGACGTCCTCAGCTCCGACACCAGCGCCCGCAACTGGCGCGGCCCGGTGTTCGACCTGCTCACCAGCATCTCCAAGCTGGTCGCGCTGGGCGCGCCGCTTCAGGAGTGCGTCCGGCGGGCCACCGTGGCGCCGGCCCAGCTGCTCGGGCTCGACGCCGAGGGCTACGGACGCCTGGAGGTCGGTGGGCGGGCCGACGTCACGGTCGTCGACTGGACCGACGAGGTCACCCTGCCCGACGCCGCCGGCAACACGATCGTCGCGCCGCGCCTGGAGCCGACCGTGGTGCTGCACGGCGGCAAGGAGGTCGACATCGTGCCGTGGCGGGGTCTGAAGTCGGCGTGACACGCCCGCACATCCCAGGAGGACTCCATGAGTGTCGGTGACGTCCATCTGCTGCGGCGTCGGCTGCGCATGGCCCTGACGGCGGAGCGGCCCGCCGTCGGCACGTTCGTCAAGCTGGCCTCGCCCGACGTGGTGGAACTGGCCGAGGCGGCCGGGTTCGCGTTCGTGGTCGTCGATCTCGAGCACTCCACCCTCACCGAGCGAGACGCCCTCGACCTGGTGCGCCACGCCGATGTGTGCGGGCTGCCGGCCCTGGTGCGCGTGCCCGAGGTGGACGCCGCCGCGGTCAACCGGCTCCTGGAGGCGGGGGCAGCGGGCATCCAGCTCTCCATGCTCACCCGCCTCGCCCAGTCCGAGGCACTCCTGGCGGCGACCCGGTTCGCTCCGGCCGGCAGCCGGTCCGTGAGCCTGGCCAACAGGGCCGCCCGGTTCGGCGCGGCCCCGCTGGCCAGGTTCCTGCGCGCCGAGCAGGACGACCCGCCGGTGCTGGTGGGTCAGATCGAGACGGCGCGGACGGATCCGCTGCCGGAACTGGTCGCCGCCCTCGACGTGTGCTTCGTCGGCAGCACCGACCTCGCGGTCGACCTCGGCCTGCCGGCGGACCCGGCGGTGCTGGGCGCCGCGGTGGACCGGGTGAGGGACGCCGCCCGCTCCGCCGGGGTGGCGTTCGGCGGCTGGGCGCCGAACCGGAACGCCGCGTCGGACCTGGGACTCGGTGACGCCGACTGCCTGGTCGTCGGATCGGATCTGCAGATGCTGGCGGCCGGCCTGCGGGCGGCCGCCGGAGAGGAGAACCAGTGAGCACACGCAACGCGGCCCTGTTCCACACCGTCGTCAACTGGGACGAGATGCCGGTGACCCAGGTACGGCCGGGGGTCCGCCGTCGCGTCTACGCGACGGACGAGGTGATGATCTGCCACCACGAGCTCGAGGTCGGCATGACCCTGAACCCTCACCGGCACGAGGACTTCGACCAGCTGGTCCACATCGCCGAGGGGCGTGCGAACTACTACGTGGACGGGGTCGCACACGACATGCGTGCCGGATCCTTCCTGCTGGTTCCCCGTGGCAGCGAGCACTACGTGGAGCCGACAGAGGCCCCGTGCGTGAACATCGACTTCTTCGTCCCGCCGCGGGCCGACCTGCTTCCCTGAGCGGCGGAGCTCGTGCAAGAACGAAAGAGGGCCCACCGCATCGGCGGTGGGCCCTCCAGTGTCGCCGCAGCCGGGTCAGCCGCCGTTGGGCGCGTCTTCGGAGGTGCCCAGCCGCTGCGAGAGCGCGCGGGCGGTCTCCAGCAGCGCCTGGGCCATCGGCGACGTGACGTCGTCGGAAACGGTCGCCGTCGTGCCGACGATCGCCAGCGTTCCGCTGATCGTGTCGCCCTCGAAGATGGGCGCCGCGACCGTGCGGACACCGTTGACGGTGGGGGAGTTGACCGACAGGCCATGCTTCCGGATGGCTTCGAGCTCCTCGTTCAGCTCGGATTTGCGGACCGAGCGCGGCAGCGTCGGCACCTGCTCCGGGGGCAGGAACGCGAGGAAGACGCGTCCCTGCGCCGAGGACGTGAGGTTCAGGCGCGAGCCGACGCGGACGCTGATGCGCACCATGTGGTCGGTGTTGTCCACCGAGCGCACCACAGTCGCCGACTCGCCGTCCCACACCGACAGCACGATGGTCTCGTCGATGCGCCTGACGAGTTCCTCCATGTACGGCTCGGCGGCGGCGACGATCGGCAGGCCGGCCCGTGCCGCCGTGGCGAGCGTGAGTACCTGGGGGCCAAGGGAGTACAGCGAAGTGCGCTCGTCGTACCGCAGCAGGTTCGCCGCCCGCAGTGCCTTCGTGTAGCGGTGCGCGGTCGCCTTGCTCGCACCGAGACGCGCGGTGATCTCGTTGAGGCTCATGTGCGGCTTGCCGACCGTGAACGAGCCGAGGATCAGCGCCGCACGCTGCACCGTCTGGATCGTCGGCGCGGTCCTGTCCGGACCGTCCTGCTCGCCGGTACCGCCCTGCGCCTTCGTGGCCATGGAATTCTCGCTCCTGTCCGCGCCCAGTCAACGATGGGGACGTCAAATGAAACGCCGTCTTGAATGAAGCAATGGTAAGGGTCGTGTCATGGTGGTTCAAAGAGCGCTGGTACGCGCATCCACGTGAGCCGTGGGGGGGGGGGGGGGGGGGGGGGGGGGGGGGGGCGGCGCCCCCCCCCCCCCCCCCCCCCCGGGGGGCCCCCCCCCCCCCCCCGGGGGGGGGGGGGGGGGGGGGGGGGGGGGGGGGGGGGGGGTCGGTGATCTCGCCGCGAGGGCCCGTGCCGCCCTGTGCGCGGGTGGCGATGTGTTCGTCCGGCTGGCGGGGGACGCGGACGCCGGAGTGCG